>JAOZPK010000057.1 GCA_029932755.1 Candidatus Cloacimonadota bacterium
AAATATAAATTACAATTAAGAAACTTTATGCTGCGGTAATTCCGCAGCATTTTTTATTTCAACAGTAAACATTGCCTCACTGCTTCTGTTTTACCATTCACATTTAATTTGTAAAAATAAATACCTGAACTGACAGGTTCTCCTGATTCATCATCACTATTCCAAATTGCTGATCCTTCGTCTCCGCTCAGAATGACAGGCAAGTTTTTTACTTTTTGTCCTTTAGTATTGTAAATTGATAATTCTATATTACTTCTTTTTAGAATTGAGAAGGAAATTGTTGTGGTTGGGTTGAAGGGATTGGGGTAGTTACTAATATTAACAACACCACTAGAGGAAATTAGATTATCGTCTACTAAACTATTGTCCATTTGAAGTTTTGATAAAAAACCATCTGTTGAATATGATGGTGTATCAGCTTCACTAATACCAACAACATAGATATCATTAGAATCAAGTAAAACTATTGATGATGGTTGTTCATATGAAGCTAAATCATAATGATCATGCCAATCTAACTCGCCAAATTCATTTGTTTGAAAAAGAACAAAATCTCGGTTATCATTACCAAAAAATGCACTGCCGAGGAATATATATCCATGATTTTGTGTAATTATGAAATCATCACAAGTATGAAGATTATAGGGAATCTCAATAATTACGGAATTTACATAATCACCATTCTCATCAATTGTGACTACCCAACTGTTGTCTTCCCCAAATATTAATAATAAGAATTCATTTCCATCCTGAATTATATTACATAATGTATTGTTATGATAGTTGGTTTCATGCATGTAATACCAATCAATTTCACCAATTTCATTGATCTTAATTAAAAATGTTTCGTAAAGGGAATAATTATAATTATATCCTGATAGTAAATAACCATCACTATTATCATTTCTTATTAATGAAATTAAAGTTGGAAATTCTAATCCAGTTTGATATCGGTTATATAATTGAACCCATACAATCTCTCCTTCATTATCAACTCTTAATATCCAAAAAGGTAGAAAATCTGTATCATATTGATCACCGATCAGTATGAATTCATTATTATCTGTTTCAACAATACTTTTTGGCCATTCGTATCCAAGATATAATTGAGTCCAAATTTCATTTCCCATAGAATCCACTTTCATAAGCCAGGTTTCGTCCTGGTTATCAACTTCCACTAATAATAAATAATCTCCATCTGAAGTTTCAATTACTTGTATCGCTCTAGTATGTCTATTATATGGATAACATTGTTCCCATTCAATAACTCCATCAGTATCAGTTTTAACTATATATATGTTATACCATCCCCCACTTGTTAATTTATTGTAACCACACATTAACAAATGATCATCAGAAGTTTCAATAACACAATCAAAGCCATCAGAATGATCACCACCATAAAATTCGGTCCATAAGATAGATGGCGGGGTTTGTGCAAAAAGTATAACTGCAATAATTAGTAATAGAAACATCAGTACAATTTTTTTCATTCTTCCCTCATTTCAATAGCAAGCATTTCTTAATTGCTTCTGTTGTACCATTCACTTTTAATTTATAGAAATAAATCCCAGAACTAACAGGCTTATCTGATTCATCATTTCCGTTCCAACTTGCTGATCCTTCGTCTCCGCTCAGGATGACAGTTAAGTTTTTCACCTTCTGACCTTTAATGTCATAAATAGAAATCGCTACATTACTCTCATTTTGAATTGAGAAAGAAATTGTTGTAGTTGGGTTGAATGGATTGGGATAGTTGGTGAGCAAATTTTTTTTATCAATAATACTACCCTTATTAACAGATACAGATGGGTTCCAGCCTGCAAGTGTTGCCCATAACCACCAGGAAGCATAAGCCTTACGATTAGCATTCAGGGGTTCACTGTGTGCCGAATCACAATCGTACCAGTCAACATTCACAGTGTGAGAATTCTGCCATTCTATAGCCCAATTGTCTAATAGAGAACCGCTGATAGATTCATAATAATCACAGTTATCATGAGGAAACTCGAAAAATGTTCCATCAGGATCGTAACTTTCAATAGCTGCGAAATCATAAAGAATCTTATCATTGGTAATGCAATAATCCCGAACCATCTGGTTTGCGGCTTTATTGTTTGCATCATCCCAGTGATCTACATGTCCGGTCATATAAATAAAATCAACATTCGGATAATCTGTTTCCAATTGAGTCATTGGAAATAAATATTCGCTGCCGAGTGTTCCAGCTGCATACTTATCATCAACCTGACCACACCATGACCAAATGATGACATTTACATCCGAATTTGCCGGATTATTAAGATAAGTTTCTGTTTCATTTACCCATTGTGGATAATAGCCACAATCTCCGCCCATGGCATAATCATGAAGATCCAATGCTCCACCTGTTCCACCATTATTCCATACAAAGATATCTGTGGGAAGCGAAAGTCCCAGTCCACCGCCATTGGCAAAACCGATCAATCCCGACATGCCATCTATTAATTGACTACCATGAGATGTATGTCCGTAAGCAATGTGAAGATCGGCTTTAGCTTGATTTATTGCCGATTCAGGAATCTGGGTAATATCGGTGCAGTTGTGATCTATTATCTCTGCAAATATTGCAGAAATTGTAATGGTAAATAATAAAACTATTGCTAATATTCTTTTCATTTTGTTTTCTCCATTTATTTACTAACCATTTCCAAAGCGATCTCTATCATTTTAGAAAATCCTGTTTCTCTCTCTTCGCTGGTTGTAGCTTCACCTCGAATAATTTGATCACTTACTGTAAGAATAGTAAGAGCATTCACACCATATTTTGCAGCAATGCTGTACAGAGCAGTCGCTTCCATATCGATACCCAGTATTCCGTATTTCGCCCAGATCTTCCAGAAGTCTGGATCATCAGAATAGAAGATATCAGAAGAGAGTACGTTCCCAACATGAACCTTCATCTTCTTTTCTTTTACAACATTATAAGCTTTCAGCAGCAACTCAAAATTGGCAATTGCCGCAAAATCTGCTCCGCCAAAAACAAGTTTATTGGTTTGGGAATCGGTAGATGCTCCTTCTGCTAATATTATGTCTCTCAAATTGATCTCCGGTTTTACAGCACCACAACTTCCAATTCTTATAAGGTTCTTTACACCGTAATCTTTTATCAGTTCAGTTACATAGATCGAGATTGATGGAATTCCCATTCCGGTTCCCTGAACTGAAATTCTTTTACCATTATAGGTTCCTGTATAACCAAAAATATTGCGGACATTATTGTAGCAAATCGCATCTTTCAAAAAGTTATCTGCGATAAATTTTGCTCTTAACGGATCTCCCGGTAAAAGTATGGTTTCAGCTATCTCTCCTTTTTTTGCTTCAATATGTAAACTCATTAAGTCCCCCTTTAAATTACATTGTCATTCCCGTGAAAACGGGAATCCCATTTCTAATTATCTAATTTATCCGAATATTCTCTTTTTTCTATCTTGAACAAGGATATTATATTTTTCTTTCATAGTTTCAGATAGGAAACTAATTTCTATAAGTTTTTCCCATTCTAAATAACATGAAAAAATTCTCTCAATTTCTTCCTCAATCTTCTTTGAAGGGATCTTCATCCTTTCCTTACCCAAATAATCAATAACATCATGATGATTAATTTTATTTTTTTTCCCTCCAATAGGTAGAGCAATTTCTTCGATTAGATTCGGTAAGGCAATCGTTGTATTTAAAAGGTCATAAGCAGGACTCAATTCCACTTTTCTGTTTCTGGTAATGAGTGAAAAATTTTTTAAGTGCATATCCTCATTCCCAATTAGAAAGTTAAAGAGAATTCTTCTGAACAATTTTATTTTTTCCAATATTGGAAATGTACAGAACTCATCTATGATCGAAACAATTTGTTCCATACTGGAATTATATTTTGTGTTTCTTGTAGCATTAGAAAGTTGTGCAAAATCTTCCAAAGCAAGTTTATTGTTGTGTCCTTTTCTATCGAAACGACGAATTGCATAATTTAGAATATTATCTTTGGAATAGATCAAACCATGCCAGGGAACTTCGATATTGCAGATCTTTGCCATTTTCATTGAAAGATCTTCATTCTGCGGAAGTTCAGGATACAGTTCATTTGGTGGTTTCAGAATAAATTTTCCTTTGATATCAACAATTTCAAATTGATTTTCTTTGATGTTCAATTTCATACTCAATTTCGGTTGCACACCCTGAATAGACATTTTTCCAGCCCGACTCAGATATTCCTGATGTATTTCAGAAAGAGATAATGGAATATCATTCAGTGAGTTTAATTTAGAAGAAAGTGAGTGTAATCCGACTATCGAATACTTACCGGAATCTACTTGCTGATAAGTTATCGGGCATCTCATTCTTTTATTTCCTCAACCGTAACAGCACCCACCAGATCAGAGCCAACCGTTAATAACTGACCAAAATAATCATCCGCATCTAATTTATATTTTTTCAATAGAACTTCTAACATAATACCTTCCGGAAGTAATCCATCAAAAAAAGCAGGAAAAGAGTCAAAAGTATACTTCACTTTTAATAGCGGTAGTGTAAGTGATACCGGTTGTCCTGAATAAGTTGGAAAATAATTTATTTCATAGCCTTTATCTAATTTTATGAATTCTGCTGCTGGTGCTCTGTTTACAGAGATCAATGCTCTACGATTCATTTTCTCTCCAATACTCCATTAAAGGACCTTTAAAATCCAATTCAATATTCAATATTGAACATATCTTTAATAAGGTTTCTATTCTGAAATTGCTTTTCCCTTTTTCCAGATCGAATACTGCTGTTTTTCCAATTTCTGCTAAATCCGATAATTCCTTTTGGGAAAGTCCGGCTTGTTTACGATGAAATTGGATTATGTTCCCAATCGTTAATAATCTCATTTTCACTCCTGCTATACCGCTATTGCGGTAAATACAGCCCAACTTCTTTGCAACCCAGAAAATTTGTCAAGTTTTTACTGCTTTTACAGTAATTACACAGTATTTATTTATATGGAATTGGAAACACCTATAATATTACTGGATTACCGGTAATACATTCTCCCCAATCTCTAACCCCTAATTCCTAATTTTTTAATGTGCTTCATACCAATTTTGTCCAGTTCCCACATCAACAGTAAGTGGAACTATATAACTATATTTTTCGGGAATTGCTTTTTCCATCTCTTCAATAATTAGTTTTTTAGCTTCTTCTAGTTTTTCTTTTCGAATTTCAAAAACGAGTTCATCATGAACCTGAATTATCATTTTTATATCTGGATTATTTTTAATTCTTTCATATAAAGTTATCATGGCAACTTTAATAATATCCGCTGCGCTTCCCTGGATCGGCATATTGGTTGCAACACGTTTTGCACCTTCTACCAGCATTTTATTATTACTATAGAGATCTGGCAGAAAAAGTTTCCTACCATAAATTGTTGTTACAAATCCATCTATTATTGCTTGCTGAATACCGGAATGAAGATACTCTTTAATTGTTGGGAATTTATTAAAATAGCTTTCTATAAATTCTTTAGCTTCTGTGCGTGAAATTTCAAGTTCCTGCGAAATTCGGAAAGATCCCATTCCATACATGAGTCCAAAGTTAATAATCTTGGCATATCTCCGCTGATCTGGTGTAACTTCATCTTTGGGAACGTCAAACACAATGCAGGCAGTTTCACGATGGATATCCTGCTTATTATTAAAAGCATCTATCATCTTATCATCACCGGAAAGTACCGCCAGAATCCGCAGTTCGATCTGAGAATAATCGGCAGACAGGATCACATGGTCATTATCACTTGCGCAAAACGCTTTTCGTATCTCTCTTCCCATCTCTGTACGTATGGGAATGTTCTGCATATTCGGATTGGAAGAAGATAGCCTTCCGGTTGAGGCAACTGTCTGATTGAACGATGAATGAACTCTGCCCGATTTAGGATTAATAAGTTCTGGAAGAGCAGAAACATAAGTAGACTCCAATTTTGAGATCTGTCTGTATTCAATTAGAAGTCTGGCAATTTCATGCTCCTTTGCCAAAGATTCCAGAACTGTGATATTTGTGGAAAATCCTGTTTTTATCTTTTTCTCCGGTTTGATGCCCAGATCTTCAAAAAGAACTTTAGAGAGCTGCTGTGGTGAATTCAAATTGAATTGTGAACCAGCTAATTTATAGATTTCTTTTGTAAGTTCGCCAAGTCTTTTTTGGTTTCTTTTTGAAAATTCAATTAATATTTCTCTATCAATAAAAACACCATTTTTTTCCATATCCACCAACACATAAACAAGAGGCAATTCAATAGTTTGAAACAATTCGTTAAGTTCGTTTTTCTTTAATTTTTCTAAATAACTGTTGTATAATTTAAAGGTTAGATAAGCATCTTCAGCAGCATATTTAGCTGCCTGATCAGTTGGAACCAGATCAAATGTTATTTGTTTTTTCCCTTTCCCGATAAGCTCAGAAATTGGTATCATTTCATGCCCAAATTCCTCTAAAGCACAATGTGCCAGAGAATGTCTGGATGTTGGATTTATCAAATAATGCGCGATCATCGTATCAAAAATATTCTCTTCGATCTTCCAACCTGCGTTTTCTAAAACAAGCAGGTCATATTTAGAATTGTGAGCAACAAGTAACTTGCCTTTGAGTTTATCTTTCAATTGAGTTAGGACTTCTTTAGGATCAAGATTTTGTGACATCTGATGCTTAAGAGGAATATAGTGTGATCTGCCTACATCTGCACAAATTGAAATTCCAACCAGCTCAGCCAAATGCGGATCTTTAGAAGTTGTTTCTGTGTCAATTGCAACAATCTCTACTGAATCCAGTGATGATAACATCTGAGTAAAACTCTCTTTGGTATCTGTTAGAATTGTTTGATATTTCAGTTCTGTCCCGTTAGTATTAAAATCAAATTCACGATTGAAGCTCAGCACCTCTTTAGTTTTCGGTTCAACTTTTGGTTGGGAAGACAATTTTTTTATTTTTTTTGCAATTGATGAAAGTTCAAAATCGTTTAAAATATCAATTCCATTCTGCAGTTTATATTTATCAAACAACAGATCTTCATCCGGTATTATAATAGGAACATCACGGATAATCGTAACTAGTTTTTTGGAAAGATATGCATCTTCTTTATGCTCGGTTAACTTCTCAAGAATTCCCTTAGCTTGTATCTTTTCAAGATTTTCATAAATCCCATCCAGAGTTTCAAATTCATTTAGTAATTTAGAAGCTCCCTTAGGGCCGATCCCCTTTACTCCGGGAATGTTATCGGCACTATCACCACAGATAGCCAAATAATCAATAAACTGCTCAGGACTGATTCCATATTTTTCTATGATCCCATCTGTGTTCATGCTTTTGCTTTTCTTGGGATCATAAAGCGTAACACGATCTTCTACTAACTGTGCAAAATCTTTATCTCCCGACACAATAATTATATCAAATTTATCTTTATATTTCTCAGCAAGAGTGGCAATTGTATCATCTGCTTCATAACCGGCTTTGGAAATATCCTGCAGGCCGATAGCTGCAAAGAATTTCTTAATCGGTTCAACCTGTTGATGAAGCTCATCCGGTGCTGGAGGTCGATTTGCTTTATAAGTATCCGTAATTTCATGACGGAAGGTTTTTTCTTTTCTATCAAAAGAGACGGCAATATGTTCCGGTTTAAAATCTTCCACCAGTTTTATAAATGAATTTATCGTACCGAAAATAGCACTAGTATTCTGCCCCTTACTGTTATAAAGAGGATTACGAATAAAGGCAAAAAAAGCTCTGTAAATAAAGGCTGTTCCATCAATTAAATATAATTTCTTTCTCACAATAATTCTCCTGTATTATGTAAAACACTTTGAAATTACATAATAAATGTGCAAGTATAATTTTAACTTGACCTTTCGATAATGCAAATTTGGTTTAGGAAGGTTGTTTCAAATTGATCTGATTGATACGTTCCATTTAACAAATGAAGGAGGATGTTATTATGAAGCTGCGTAAGAAAATTGTTCTAAGTATTTTAGTCGTATTTATCATCAGTATTCAGGTAATGTTTGCTGATGAAGTTATGGATGCTATTACGGCAGTGTCTCAAAATGATAGCAATGCATTGCAGAAACTTCTTGATGGTGGTTTGGATCCAAATTTAACAGGTGTAGAAAATTATCAAGCCAGTTTATTGAATATAGCTTGTAGAAATAATTCTATTGAAATGGTAAAATTGTTATTAGCTAATGGAGCTGATGTGAACATAAAAGGACATGGAAATTATGCTCCCATTATGTGGGCTGCAGAAAGCGCTAAAACAACTGAAATAATGGAACTACTTATAGCTGAAGGTGCAGATATTAATCCCATTGCACAAGATGGTGTTAACGCATTAATAAAAGCTATCTTTGGTGTCCTTTCTGATAACGGATCACTGGCTGCAATAACGCTTCTAATTGATAAAGGTATGGATGTGAACTACGCTATTGATGATGAGGGAGCACCAGGATATAATGCATTGATGTTTGCTGTTAGATGGGGAAAAATTGAAGTTGTTAAATATTTGATCTCGGTAGATGCTGATGTAAATGCAAAAGCAGGATCTGGAGATACACCTCTTAGTATAGCTGTTGAAGAAGAGTTTGCAGAAATCATTAGCCTTCTGAAAGAAGCAGGTGCAAAAGAGTAAGATATTTAAGAATTAAAGGAGTCATTCATGTTTAACACTAAAAACCGAACTATAAAAATATTTATTCTTGTTTTCTTTATAAATATTCTCTGTTTTCAATTATCTGGTCAGGAAATTGAGACTAAAAACAACCCTTTTTATTTTGTACAGATAACTGATACTCACATTGGAAAGGGAACAAATTTGGAGATCACACAAAACTTGGTGAAACAGATCAATGAACTCCCAATGGAAATTAAGTGCGTGATACATACTGGAGATATTCTGCAAGATGGCATGAGTGATACAACTAATGTTATTAAAGCTTTTGCAGCACTGGAAAAATTAGAAGCTCCGCTTTATTATATTCCAGGGAATCACGATATCTTCCAAGAACATGTCAGAAAAGAGATGGACATTTTTCAGGAATATTTTGGTGATCAGATAGTTGAAATGGATTTTGAAGAAGTGTCATTCATCGGGCTTTATTCCGATCCTATTGCCTACTCATTTTCGGTAGAGGGGTATGATCCTTTTTTAGAACTTGAGAATGCACTTGAAAGAACTGGAGATAAGCCCGTGATCGTGTTTCATCACATCCCTTCAGTAGAAAGCTTCTACAATAATACAATGCACGACGGCTGGGAAAACGAAAACAGAGATCGCTGGGAAAAGACATTGAATTCACATAATGTAATTGCTATTCTGGCAGGACATTTTCACAGTGATGAACTTCACTGGATCGGTGAAATTCCGTTGTTTGTATCATCTTCGGTAACTAACCGATTTGGCAGACAACCTTCTTTCAGAATATATGAATACAAAGCTGGCAAACTTAGTTACCGGTCACAATATGAGGCTAAATGAAAATATTTGAAAAACAACTTTGGCATTTGATCTCATTAACAATTCTAATTTATGGAGTTACAGCACTTCTTAAAAATTTTCCTCTCGATGGAGAATTCTGGGGAATTACTACAAAAGTATGGTTGATCTGTTCTATTGGAATTGCAATAGTGCATCAGGTTTATGTGTTGATCGTTTGGCGATTGGAATTGTATTATTCTCATATTTCAAGAATATTCGGCAAAGCAGGATTTACACTTTATGCAGTTGGATTTACTTTTTTGTTCATACCCAGATTATTGTTTATAATTGCGCTGGGAATCTCAAGCAAAAATTCATTCTCTCTTGATCCAATTATCTCTTTTTCTTTAGCCATCCTGCTTTCAATTATCGTGATATATGTAATGTATTCAGTGCTGAAGTATTTTGGTTTTGAACGTGCTTATGGCATTGATCATTTTGATAGATCGTTTGGTGATAAACCATTTGTAAAGCACGGTTTCTTCAGGTTTTCTAATAATGCAATGTATAAATTCGGACTTCTTATCTTGTGGATACCCGGACTTTTATTTTTTTCCAAACCTGCACTGATAGCTGCTTTATTCCAACATATTTATATCTGGGCTCATTATTATTTTACTGAAGCTCCCGACATGAAATACATTTATGGAAAGACTAAATGATAAAAGCTATCATCTGGGATTACGATGGGACACTGGTTGATACACACATTAAAAACCTGAACGTAACCAGAAAGATCATCGAGCATATTACCGGTAAAAACCCGAATAATTTACATCCATTAAAGAATCTGAATAATTATCGTCTTGCTGCCAGGAAAGCAAAAAACTGGCGTACACTTTATAAGGATGAATTTGATCTGGATGAAAATGAAATTGATAAAGCTGGAGTATTATGGTCGGAGTTCCAGCTTAAAGATGAAACCGAAGTTCCCTTTTACGATGGAATTATAAATGTAATTCAAACCTTAAGAAAATATCCTCATGGGATTGTTTCTCAAAATTCTAGAGAGAATATAATTCAGTTTTTACAGAAGAATAAAATGCTGAAATATTTCAAGAGTATTCTGGGTTACGAAGAAGTTGAAAGTTACAAACAAAAACCGGAACCGGATGGACTTTTGCAATGTATCTCTGAACTTGTTCAGCTGAATACCGGAACTGTTATCTATATTGGTGATCACGAAACCGATATCCACTGTGCACTTAATGCTAATAATGTCTATAATGAAAATAGAAGCGACCTTAATGTTATCAGTATTGGGGCATTTTATGATATAGATTCTAATATTTCAGATTGGAAAGTTCAACCAGATTTTGTGGCAGACAGGGTTGAGGATGTAATTGAAATAATTGAGAGGTTAGAATGAAAAACACTGTTCTTTTATTATGTATATTTTTGGCAGGTTGTTCTTCTATGAGCGTATTTCAATCTCCGGGTGTTTTGCCGAAAGGTGAAAGTGAAACTGGGTTTGGAGGTTCTTTTATTGCTGGTGAGAATGGACCTGTAATAATTAACTTGGAATTACATACTCGACGCGGATTAGGTAAAAACTGGGAAGTTGGTGTTAAACTTTTCGGTTTTCCAGCTTTGAGCGGTGGGGTGATGGGAGAAATAAAATACCAAATAATGACTCATCCTTTGCTGGTTTCTGCTGATATTGGTATTTCAACTTTGTTAACAAGAGATCTAAATTACTATGACTGTTATCCTATGGTTATTATGGGTAGTGAAAGAGTGTATGGTGGTTACCGTGGTATTTACAGAAATGGCGCAGATGATGATTTAAAATTACAAGTTGAATATTATATGCATGGAATATTCATAGGTTACAAAGCTGGACTCGGTCCGCATTTACGCCCTGAAATACACTATTATTTCAGAGATCCAAAAATTGGTTTAATAATCTTTGGTTTAGGATTGCAGTTTGGCTAGACGTGTTCTGAATTGTAATTGTATCTGAGTTTCGACTTGAAAGGGAAACGTCGAGTTAAAACGGTGCAACATTAATGTTTCGCGCACGCCACGTTCTTCTCACTTCTCTTCTCGCTTGGCTGTGAAGCTGTGTGTTAGCAGCTTCGTTTTCATTTCAATAGTAAACATTTTTTTACTGCTTCAGTTTTGCCGTTAATTATTAAATTATACAGATAAACTCCTGAACTAACAGGTTTATTAGATTCATCATCTCCGTTCCAGATTACTGAGTAATCACCTTTATCAAATACATTGTGAACTAAAGTTTTGATTGTTTGACCTTTTATATTATAAATTAAAAGATCAACTTTAGAATTATTTTTGATTGAAAACTCAATAGTTGTGGTTGGATTAAAAGGATTGGGATAATTATGCAATTTGGAATTCGCAATTTCTAATACATTATTGTCTGCACCGGTATTATCCGATATTTCATAATTGTAACTTAGATTCGAATTAGCTGCATTAGCAAAAACGAGAACCATTCTATAATATTCATCCGGCATTTCCGGTAGATCAATATCTAGTACATCATCTACACTAAAAAAATCTACGGTAGTTACAACTTCGTCACTCATACGGATGACTCCCATATTTATAGGATGATTTACCTCCAGATGTAGAGTAAAGTTCTGTCCATTTGGAAGCAATCTAACATAATCCGTTGCCCAAGGATTTGTAGTTCCACTACCCGAAGCAGGATATGTTACGTGAATATGGGTCGAATGAAAAATGGGAAGCTCGAGGTTTTCATAATTATACAGTCCTTCTTCAACTTCCGGATCATCCAGGTAATTTGCAATAGTCCAGTTTACAAAAATTGCTTCAAAAGGAATTGTGTAACCGTGTTCTACAAGCTGATTAGAAATTCCTGCGATAGAATTTAATGGTTCGCTAACTAGATCTTTTATAATTGTTCCATCATCAAATTGCTCTGCAAAATAGGTAAAGAACAACATAGTTTTAACATAATCTGCCCATTCCTGGTTCCATGTATTCAAAGAATTATCTGGATTGGAATTGAATTGAGAAATGGGATCAGGCATACCAAAATAAACCATTGCTAATTCTGCTAAACCTTCATCTACCCAAGTCTCTTCATTTATATCTCCACCCCAATGAATAAGGTGTTCCAATTCGTGTGCAAGAACAGAGATCCTTGTCGGATCGGTTGGATTCAACGGATGACATGTCATATAGATCATTTCACATTCGTTGCTGTGTCCGGGTGGATTCATCATTTGCGCTTCTGCTTCTGTAACCTGGTCGTAACTGCTGAAATATCCATCAAACGTACTTCCTCCATAAGAGCCAAGAGCAGAATAAAAAACAATGAGTTTGGGATCATTATCCAGTTCATCCGGTATCTCACCAAAATGCAAAGTATCCATTTCTACTACTCCGTAGTCATCTCCATTCATAGTTTGAAATTCCAGGTAATTGAATACTTCTTGAACATCTGCTTCATCCATATTAACTTGCCATTCACAATCCGCAACAAACACATAACAATGTTCACCAACGGCTCTGCATGTTGCCGGAATCTGAATCCATCCGGGAGGCATAACTGATAAGTCATAACGCCAATAAGTATGTGTGTCTCCTACTTCATATTCACGTGATTCTCGAGATTGTTTGATCTGCTTATGGAATTCCATATCCGCAATTCGATGTGATTCTTTTTTTATATGTGTTTGAAATTCTGAAAATGATTCGAAATTACCGGCAAATAATGTAAAAGCAACTATCATAATTAAAAAAACAATAATAATTTTCATAAATCCCTCTCTTTTTACCTTCTATCAAACAGTAAATTTGCACTGTTGCTGTAAAGAAAAAAAGCGTACAAATTTCTTTATACGCTAATTATTCAACTGCCATACTGAGTAGTACCGAATATTTTTGGGGTGTATCGAAGTGTCCTGAGTATTGATTATTCTCCATTATCCTTCGATACTTGGCTAAAGCCAAACTCAGGATGACAATTTTCTGAAATTTTCTTCACTGACTCAAACCTGTCACACTGAATAGGAGCTTGCGACGTATCGAAGTATCTAGAACATCTATTATTATTTAACCTTATTTATAGCCCATTCAATTGCTTCTTGCAGCATGTCATCAGGAGGAGTATCAATATAACCATTATCCATAATTAATTTTGTCATCCCGC
>JAOZPK010000058.1 GCA_029932755.1 Candidatus Cloacimonadota bacterium
ATAAAAAAACAGTACTTTTTGCACCTTCCTACAAACCAAGTTGTATAAGTTACGTGCAATCTCGTATCACTGACCTGTTGCCGGAATACAATCTGATCGTGAAGTTACACCCCTATAGTTGGGGTGGAAAATATGCCTCACATTCTCAACACCGGTTTTATGAAAAACTAGCTAATAAACATAACGATGTATTCCTGATTGAAAAAGAAGAATATGATATTTATCCATATTTATTTTTAGCCGACACACTTATAAGTGATACTTCGAGTGTGATCAATGAATTCCTGGCTTTAGGAAAACACGGAATAATTTACGTTTTATCGGAATCTAAATTAAAACATTCCGATGGAATGGAATCTGTTTCCATTGACCCCAAAGATTGGCTGGATGGAGCCTTCCCAAAAATGTATAAACCGGAAGACTTGTTACCTGCTGTAAAAAGCGCACTTGATCCAACCCAAGAAATGAAAATAAAATTAGAAGAGTACAGAGATTATTTTTTTACCGGACTTGACGGAAAATCTGCTAAAAGAGTAAAAATAAAGATTGATGAAATAATGAAGGAGAAATAGGTGTCGGGAAAAACCAGATTAGAAGGAAAAAATATAAAGATTGCACTAAAATTGTTGCATACTGTTACAACTGAACTAGAAAAATACAAAATAGATTATTGGTTAGAAGGCGGTACTCTTTTGGGCGTTATTCGCGAAAACAGATTATTGCCATGGGATAACGATATGGATATCTCAATGTACATATCCGATCGCTGGAAATTGCTTAAAGTAGCCATAAAACTTATATTCAAAGGTTATCGCATCAGCACCAGATTTTATAATAGGGATATGGGGCCTTTTAAAAAGGGTGAACTACGTATGATAAAAGTGCGTAACTATGAGAAATTCATGAAAAAAGGCGAAGTGATGCTGGACATCTTTCTAAAAAAAAAGATAGATAATGATTATTTTTGGACGGTAGGCATCAAATCACCTGTACTTAAATCTGCTCCTGCTGAGTTTTATGATGAGCTTACCAAGGTTAAATTTGATAAAAAAGATTACCTCATTCCCCAAGATTATGAAGGTTACCTCAGCTATCGTTACGGTGATTGGGAAACAACAGTGAAACAATGGGATTTTAAAAAAGATGATAATGCGATTGTGCATTCAAAGGATTAAGATATGAATATTTATTATTATGCATTTCAGATGTATCAATTTTCATATTCCAAGCCTATTTATAAAAAAATAGGTGGTATATATGTTGTGAAGAAATTTGATCGATTACTGCAATTTAAACGTTATTTTAGAGGAATGAATGCCGAATCTCAGTATCACACATTTCTTAATACTCCTCGTGTAATAAAAAGAAATATCACACAAGAATTTGATGGTGAAGGAATTGTGTTTTCCCATTCAAATATAAATATTAAGAATAAATCAGATAAATGTATCCGTATTTTCATCGGTCATGGTACCGGTGATAAACCCTATGGAGGAAATCGAGTTGGACCCAAAAACCTTTTAAATTACGAATATATTTTTGTATCCGGTCCAAAACATTTAGCCAGACTTAATGATTCTGGTGTAGAAATCCCTTCTGAGCGTTTAATTAAAATTGGGAATATGCGCTTTGATGAATATGTAAATCGTGATATCAACAAAAAAGCTGTGTATAAAAGACTTGGGATAAAAGATCTTAGTAGGAAAACAGTTCTTTATGCACCCACATGGCGCTTCGGAAAAGGTACGTTTGACAAATATGTAAAAAAATTCTGTAAGGAAATCTCACCAAAATATAACTTGATCATCCGCCCGCATTCTCATGATGCAAAGCATATCCCTGAAATTAAAGTATGGGCAAAACTAAAAGGACTGAAAAACATATATTTTTCTAATCCCTCTAACTTGCGTTTTAATGATACCATGTATGATTTTGCAGTTTCAGATATTATGATAAGCGACACATCTTCTGTGAATTATGAGTATTTAATTACCGGGAAACCTCTGATTATAATCGATAATCAATATAAAAAATTACACAAAATGCCGGATGAAATGAATATTCTGAATAATGTAGATATTTATGATGAATCAATTCACATTTCGGAATTGATCTCAGATAATCTGGCTGAGAATAAATATAAAGAAATACATCGTAAAATGCTTTTTGACTGCTTCTATTTTAATGATGGAAAGTCAACTCAAAGAGCTATAGATTTCCTAAAAAATCTTGATCCAACGTTAAAGTTGAAATAGGTAAAAATATTATTATTAGAGAAAAAGTAAAATTAAAATATATAAAGGAGTCGATATGAAAATTGTTTATTCGTATTATGTGTTAGACCTTGTTCATAAAGGTCATCTCAAAATGATGGAAAATGCCAAAGCCATTGCCGGAAAAGATGGTAAATCAATTGTTGGGATATTAACTGATGAAGCTGTAATGGAATTAAAACCAAGACCGATTATATCATTTGATGAGAGATTCGATCTGGCAAATGCAATTAAATATGTTGATCTGGTAGTAGCTCAAGAAACGTATTCCCCACTACCAAATGTTAAAAAGATCAAGCCTGATATTTTAATGGAAAGCTCAAGCCATACTGATGAGGCTATTAAAGATGCTCGTAAAGTCATGGAAAATATTGGTGGAAAAGTAATTGTAATACCATACTATCCATCACAATCATCATCAAATATTAAGGAAAAAATAAACGGCAAAAACAATACCAAATAAGGAGGAGAAGTGAAGAGAATTTTATTTATTTTAGTTTTTACTTCAATGATAATAGGTTCATTATAAGCTGAGACGAAGTTCAAGATGGAACTTTGGAATCGTTGGACTTACCAGATAAGTGATGGTGAAGTAACAAAGAATGAGATGGCTCTTAAACGAGGATATTTCCGTTTGGAACCAAAATTCAGTGAAGATATAAAAGGTCGTTTCAATTTAGATTTTTTCAGTGATGATGACAATAAAGTTGCTGATGGAGCAGGATTAAAGATCAAATATGTCTATCTTGATTTCAGTAATTTTATTCCTATTAAAGATTCTAAACTTACAGTTGGTTTAATGCAAACTTATTTCGGCACGATCTATGAATGGAGCTATCCAACAATTGAAGGAGATCTTTCCGACATTTACAAATTCGTTAGTTCCACTGATTTTGGTTTGGGATTCAGTGGTAAGATTCCAAATGGTTTTGGATCATATAACCTAGGTGTTTATAATGGAGAAGGTTATAAAAAAGTTGGTGAGAATATTAACAGTGATATGAACTACGTTGCAAATCTCAGAATCACCCCAATTAACGAAGTAACTTTTGGTGTTTCATATATGTTCAGATCGGAAAATGATGTTGATGCAGATAACCGCGAAGAATACAATTTAATGGTTGGAATTGGAAAGTTTGCATTTGGCAATTTTACTTTACTTGCAGAATATCTGCAGAAAATAGAATCAGCACCAAATGTAGATAATGTAGATGATGTAACAACCAATGTTATTTCCATTTTACCGGTTTATAAGATTAATGATAAGATCGAACTTTTAGCCCGTTATGATATTCACGATCCAAATACAAATAATGATAATGATATAGAAAATACTATCATTGCCGGTTTGAATTATCACATTACGAGAGACGCTAATCATGCTCCTAAATTATTTGTTCAAACTAACTATAAATTAACACAATCCGAGTCAGATAATAAAAATGATGTTCAAGAAATTTTAATTCAACTTCGCTGGATATTCTCAGAAACAATTAATAAAAACTAAGGAGAAAACTATGACGAATAATTCTGACACAGCTTTACGTATTAAAAAATGGCAGAAGAAAATGTTCTGGATGATGTGGATAACTTATGCATCATTTTATCTATTGAGAGTAAATATCTCAATCGCAATGCCAAGCATTATGAGCGAGTTTGGCTTAACCAAAACCAACATGGGAGTTGTGCTAACCAGTCTTTTCTTTGCATACGCTTTTGGACAATTCATCAATGGGCAACTTGGAGATAAGATCAATGCAAGAAAGATAATTACATTTGGTTTGATCTCTTCAGCAATACTCAATATCATATTCGGGTTTGCTGCTGGTTCTTTAGTTTTGATGGCAATTCTCTGGGGTCTTAATGGTTATGTTCAATCAATGGGCTGGGGACCTACAGTAAAAACAAAAGCAAATTGGTTCCCAAAAAACATAAGAGGAAATATTTCCGGTCGTCTTGGTACAAGCTATATAATTGGAGGTGCTTTCTCATGGTTCTTAGCTGGAACTATTGCAAAATATATGAACTGGCGATTTACCTTCTTTATACCTGCTGCAATCTGTATTGTTATAGCAATTCATTGGTACATAAGAGCACGTAATGCACCTGAAGAAGTGGGTTTACCAACTTTGGAAGAACAAGAACAAGGAATTGATAATAATGAAACTAAAAAAGATCATCATATAGGTTTTAATAATACATTAAAGATTACTCTTTTAAATCCTTATGTATGGTTTGCGGGTTTAGCTCTTTTTGGATTGAATATTGTTAGATACGGTTTTATGAGCTGGGCACCTACTTATATGTTCGAAGAGCAGGGTGCTGAGATTTCTCTAGCTGCTTATAAAGCAATAGCATTTCCTGTAGCTGGAGGATTGGGAGCAATCTTTGCAGGTTGGGCATCAGACCATATTTTCAAACATCGTAGAGCACCGATAGCATTCATAATGTTACTATTGTTAGCTGCATCATGCTATCTATATCGAATAGTTCCCGGAGCAAATTGGATTCTAAGTTTAGTAATATTATTATTTATTGGATTCTTTACTTTTGGTCCCCATGTACTTCTTGTAGCAGCATTACCGGCAGATCTGGGAACAAGAAAAGCTGCTTCATCCGTAACAGGTTTTATTGATGCTATGGGTTATGTAGGAGCAGCTTTAACAGGTGTTGGAACCGGTTACCTTATAGATAATTTCAGTTGGGATGCAGCTTTTTATTTCTGGATATTTGGTGCTGTGTTTGCAGCTATAATGATCCTATTTGTTTGGAAAGTTGAATTGAAAAGAACTTAAATTAATAATTAGTTATAAAATCCTTATAAATTCTTATTCTTTATAAGGATTTTTTTATTTACCTTCACTTGAATTATCCATAAAATGATCATGTAGATATTGGCAAGTCCGATAGTGAAAGAGAAAAAAATAATTGGTCTGAATAAAAATGCAGAAATTATAATAATAAAAGCACTAGCTGTAGGACCAATCCAAAACCATAATCTTATCAATAACTTATTTGATTTGAAATATGCCAATTTATTATACTCTTCTTTTGTGTTCATCCCTGTGTCTATTTTAAATAGCTGTAAGTGTGAATATCCAAGATATACAGCGATTAAGATTTTCTCAAACAATTTATTCTTCTGATGCTTAATCTTCTTAAGTTCATCGGAGAATTTTTTCTTTTCTTCCCATGTTGATTTTTGTTTACCCAAGCCATGTGCCATGAATTCAGACCTGTAATAATCAACTAACATTGCATGAACGATATGACTGATAGCAGCAATTATTAAAAACCACCAATAACTAAATGGTAAAAATTTTACATTGATCAATCCTTTTCCAAAGCCAATTCCCATTCCTATATAAACTGATGTACCAACTATATAATCTGAAACTCCATCAATAATTCTACCAACTGCAGTACCATTATTTTTTAAGCGAGCTATCATGCCATCGACACAGTCTAAAACCATGGCAAGAAAATATAATAATCCTGCGATTACAAAGCTAATGACATCACCACGCGAGAAGAAATATGCACTCATTATTCCTGTTATAGTGGTCATTAATGAAACCTGATTTGGTGTAATGGAAGTTGGATAAAACAATTTAACAAAAATAAAGGCAATTGGTCTCAATATATAAAGAGTTAAAGTTTCATCAAATATGGCATGCTTAATCGATTTTTTATAATCTTTAAACATTTGCTTGTTAAATTCTTTGAATTTTCTGTCTTTCTTACTCATTTTATTTAAATCCTTTTTCGGCAATTGTACTATTATCTATACTCGGATCAAAATCAGGATCCGGCACTTCTCAGTTTCCAATAATCAATCATTGAGTTTTATTTAACCGCCAGCAACTAGATGTACTATTTTGATATCATCACTATCACTAATTATCTGAGTTGCAAAGGATTTTTTATTAATGAGCTGACCGTTAATTTTAACAATACTGAGATGAATCAGAAAATTATTTTCTCTCAGCAATTTTTCTACTGTTAATCCCTTTTCCCAGAAAATTTCGTTATTATTTATCATTATCAAGAGATACCCTCTCATACTTTTCTCAGCCACACTCAAGAATCATTGTGTAACAAATTTGTATGAGAGATATTGTCAAGTTCGAATCAATTCCAATAAAATTATGGACATTTATTATTACTGCCTTTTTGTGGTTTAAGAAAAGAATGAAGTAAGGAAAAAAATTATGAAAGCTATTTTAATTTCTGCAGGTAAGGGAACCAGGCTTTATCCACTAACCAAGAATACACCTAAAAGCCTTTTAGAAGTAGGTGATGGACTTACATTATTAGAGGCACAATTACATAGCCTACAAGAAGCAGGAATCATCGATGTAACAATAATTGTTGGTTATCGTGCAGAGCAGATTGAAGCAAAATTACATAAATATCAAAAAGACTTCAATATTAATACTGTATACAATCCTTTCTATGATGTATCAAATAATCTGATTTCTGTATGGATGGCTCGTAATTTTATGCAAGATGAATTTATTACCATAAATGGTGATGATATGTTTACTGCTTCCGTGATCACAAACCTAATGAAAAGTAAACATAATATTACAATGGTAATGGATGAAAAAAGTGAATATGACGAAGACGATATGAAGATAATCCACAAAGATGGATTAGTGCTGGAAGTCAGTAAAAAGATTGAACCGACTATAGCTAATGGTGAATCTGTGGGGATCATTAAGTTTAGTGGGCATGGTCCACAAATATATTTGAATATATTAGAAGAAATGGTTCGTCATCCTGAGAATAAGAACGTTTTCTATCTAAAAGCTATTCAGGAAATTATTAATAAAGGATATCCAGTCCATTTTTCAAAGTGTAATCTTACTGATTGGGGTGAACTTGATTTTCATCCAGACTTGATGCTAATCCGTGAATATGTTACTCAAACTAATTTAGTTGATAAAATTTTCAGTAAGAACTAAGATATATGATCCATAATCTTCTCAAAGATAAAGAAATAATTTTAGCTTCAGCTTCACCCCGAAGAAAAGAAATATTCAAAATGATTGGTATAAAAGCACTACAAATGCCGGCTCATATTGATGAAGATAATTTCTGCAACAATCCCAGAAAACTAGTAATAACACACGCAGAGAATAAAGCACTTGCAATTAGAAAAATTGTGGATAACGATTACCTGATCGTTGGTAGCGATACAGTTGTTTACCAAGACTCAGATATACTCGAAAAACCGGAAAGCAAACTCCATGCCGCAGAATTCCTTACTCGTTTATCCGGTACATATCATTATGTTTACACAGGTGTTGCAATTTCATATAAAAATCAAATCTATTCCGGTTATGAAAAAACAAAAGTAATTTTCAGAAATCTTAGCGCATATGAGATCGAAGAATATATAAATACTAAAGAACCAATGGATAAGGCCGGAGCTTACGGAATTCAAGGTATGGGAAGTCAATTTGTGAAAAAGATATCAGGTTGCTATTTCAATGTTATGGGATTTCCGGTTTATCGCTTTTATAAATTGTTAGAGGAAATATTATGAAGAAGATATTAATTAAAAATCCAAATTTAATTGCAACGATGAATGACAAAATGGAAGAATGGAGCGGTGGTCATATACTTATCGAAGGAGATAAAATTATTTCTATTGGTAAACAATCCTTTAAAGGTAATTTTGATAAAGAGATCGATGCGACAGGAATGGTTGTTCTACCCGGATTTATTAATACTCATCATCATCTATATCAATCTTTAACCAGGAACATCCCGCGAATGCAAGATGAAGAGCTGTTCCCCTGGCTGGTAAACCATTATGAAGTTTGGCGTGAAGTTGATGATGAAGCAATATTTACAAGTGCTCAAACAGGGCTTCTAGAGTTGATGCTAAGTGGAGTTTCAACCAGTTCAGATCATCTTTACCTTTTCCCATCAAAATGCAATAATGAGCTCATAGATATTGAAATTAAAGCTGCTCAGAAATTAGGGATTCGTTTCCAACCGACTCGCGGCTCAATGTCTTTAAGTAAAAAAGATGGCGGACTTCCTCCGGATGATGTAGTTCAAACTGAAGAAGAGATCATGAAGGATTCTCTCAGATTAATTGAAAAATATCACGATTCCAAAGATGGTGCAATGATACGAATTTCACTGGCTCCATGTTCTCCATTTTCAGTTACTGCAGAGCTAATGGAACAAACAACTATATTAGCAAAAGAAAAAAATCTGATGTTCCATACTCACCTGGCTGAGACAATTGATGAAGAGAATTTTTGCATAGAAAAATTTGGAGACCGTCCCGCTGCCTATCTCGATTCACTTGGTTGGATCGATGGAAATGCCTGGGTAGCTCATGCAGTTCATTTATCTGATGAAGAAATTGAAAAAATGGGTAATTGCGGAATGGGAATTTCTCATTGTCCATCTTCTAATATGCGTCTGGGTTCAGGAATTGCCAGAATAAAAGAGATGCTAAAAGCTGGTGTTTCTGTAAGCTTGGGTGTAGATGGATCAGCTTCAAACGATTCAAGTAATATGCTCTCTGAAATCCGATTGGCAATGCTGCTTAGCAGGTTGCGAAAGCCTGAATTCTGGTTAACTGCAAGGGAAGTTCTTCGTATTGCAACTCGTGGAGGTGCTGCAGCACTTGGCAGAAATGATATAGGAGAATTAGCGGTTGGAAAGCAAGCTGATATAGCTTTATTTTCTCTTGAACATTTGGAATATGCCGGATCACTTTCTGATCCATTAGCAGCACTTGTCTTCACTCAACGCATGAGACCAGTAGATTATCTGATCATTAACGGAAATATCCGTATCAAAAAAGGAAAATCAGAAATTGATTTGAAAAAACTTATTAGAGATCATAATAGAATCAGTGCCGAATTGATAAAACGAGCACAACAAAATACAGGGATTGATTTTTTAAAACATTAAAAAAATCTGAATGTAGTGACAGTTCATTGAACTGTCTTTGAAAAGGCAAATCGCTGATCTACCACTACAAGGATTATTTATGAAATTATTTTATAATGCACAGTTTCATACAATGAAGGAAAAAGGTGATATTGTCTCTGCAGTATTGGTAGATAATAAAGGGTACATCAAAGAAACATTTATTCATACTCCGGAAATTGAAAATACTGAGAATTTCGATCTCAGAAAGAGTTTCGTTTATCCCGGATTTATTGATACTCATACTCATTCATTTGAAGGCGGATTATATAGTTTAAGTGCAAATCTAGAAAATGTTACAAACTTGAGTGATGTTTTTGAAATACTTTCACAAACAAAACCAGTTAGCGGAAAGATCTTTGCCTTCCATTTTGATGAAAATAACGTAAAAGAAAAGAGATTCCCAACACTAAAAGAACTTGATACTATTTATCCGGACATTCCTCTCATTTTAAGACGAGTTGATGGACATAGCTGTGTTATAAATTCCAAAGCTGCTAAAATGATTGATTGGGAGAAACCGCTTCCTTCAGATTTCAATGGCTATTTATTTAGACGAGCAAATGGGAAAGCATCAAATTGGTTCCATAAAAACCTTACTAATGAAACAATTCTTCAATCATATCAACAAGCCGCAAATATTGCTCTGCAAAATGGTCATACTGCAATTCATACAATGATCGGCGATGCTTATTCTGATATCAAACATTATAAACTGATCAAGGAAAATCTGCATCTATTTCCAATTGAATTTATTTTATATCCTCAGATCACGAATGTTGATATCGCATTAGAAATCGGTTCTCCAAGAATTGGCGGATGTGTTCTATCGGATGGTTCTTTGGGCTCACACACTGCTGCTTTATTAGAGCCATATTCAGATAAACCTGAAACAACCGGAATATTATATCGTTCCAATGATTTCTGGCAAAATTTTATTCGGAAAGCTCATAAAAATAATTTGCAGGTTGCTGTTCATTGTATTGGAGATGCTGCAATTTCTCAAATACTTAGTTGTTATGAAACGGTTCAAAGAGAAGATCCAAAAGACCTGAAACACATGATAATACATAATGAACTCACTTCCGATGAAATGCTGGATAGAATGGCAAAGGCAAATGTGAGTGCTGCCATGCAGCCTATGTTTGATAGATTGTGGGCTGGGAAAAATGGACTTTATGTGAAGAGGTTAGGAATAAACAGAACTTCCCGTACAAACAGGCTCGCTTCGATCTACAAAAGAGGGATTATTCTCACAGGAGGATCGGATTGGTACATAACCGATCTGAATGCATTGAAGGGAATTGATGCTGCTACTAGGATCCATAATGAGAAAGAACAACTAACTCCTTACCAGGCTATCGAAATTTATACTAAAAATGCAGCAATACTTTCTGGTGACCAAGATAGATTCGGAACAATTGAAAAAGGAAAATTAGCAAATTTTGTCTGTTTAAAAGAGAATATTTTAGAAAGCAAATCAATCAAAGATATCCCAATATATTCTTTGGTTATGAAAGGTGAGCAGAAGCTAATTTGAATCTGCAACATACATAAAAGCTCCCAAGATCGGGAGCTTTTATCGTTTAAATTATTTATTATTAGAAAATTTATTAATTCTTATTTTGTATTTTATATGCAAATAGAACATTGTTTAATAGCATTGCAGTTGTTATAGTACCGATACCACCGGGAACGGGAGTGATTGATGAAACTTTCTCGAAGCAAGCTTCATAATCTACATCACCAACATACCGATAACCTTTTTCTACATCCTTAATTTGGTTCACACCAACATCAATAATAATTGTATTATCTTTTATCATGTCAGATTTGATGAATAAAGGTTTGCCAATTGCAGCGATGAGAATATCTGCTTGTTTTGTGTGAAATGACAAATCTTTTGTTCTGCTGTGACAAACTGTTACAGTTGCATTTCCTGTTTCGGATTTTCTTAATAACAAGTTTGCGAGTGGTTTTCCAACAATATCACTTCTTCCCACTATAACAATATGTTTTCCATTTGTCTCAATTTCGTAATATTTAATAAGTTCTAAAACCGCTGCCGGAGTGGCAGGGAGAAATCCTTGCTTATCCAGAACAAGATTTCCCATATTTAACGGATGGAATGCATCAACATCTTTGTTCGGATTGATTTTCATTATAATTTCAGATTCATCAAGGTGGTTTGGTAATGGCTTTTGCAGCATTATTGCATTTACTTTGTTATCATTATTCAATGCATCTATTTTCTCTAATAATAATCGTTGATCAATCGAAATATCCAGAATTATGGTTTTAATTTCAATACCAATTTTCAAACCCTTTTTCTCAAGATTCTGAACGTAATATTCTGCTGCCGGATCATTCCCAATAAGTAATATCACTAATTTTAGTGAGATATTATTTAGTTCAATATCTTCTTTGATGCTGGCATAAATATTTTTTGCTATTTTTTTCCCTGATAGTCTTTTCTTCATTAATATTTCCGTTTAATTCTTTGTATGGTCAATGCTTTACCAGTCGTTTCATCAATACTTATCACAACAGCATTTATCTGAAGTCCACCATCCGCTGGCTGAAATGGTAGATGCAGCGAATTTTTCATTTTTGATATAACGATCTCTTTTTTTATACCTATACATGAATCATGTGGACCTGTCATTCCCACATCTGAGATATAAGCTGTATTATTGGGTAGGATTTCTTCATCAGCAGTTTGAATATGCGTATGAGTACCAATAAATGCACTAATTTGTCCGTCAAAATTGAATGCCAGAGCTCGCTTCTCAGCTGTTGCCTCTGCATGAAAATCAACAAAAATATTGTTAGTTACTTTTTTAATTGATGGTAATATTTTTTCAAGTGCAAAAAGTGGTGAATCTATCGGGTTCATATAAACTTGTCCCAGAATATTTAGGATAGCTAATTTTGATCGACCAACATCAGCAATATAACAAAATGCACCAACTGCATCCTCGGAATAGTTTAAAGGTCTAAGAATTCGTTTTTCTCTTTTTAGATATTCAATTGATTCTTTTTTATCCCAGATATGATTACCACTGGTGAAACAATCTATACCACACAGGAATAATTCTGTAGCTGTTTTTTCTGTTATACCTTTACCGTGAGCAGTGTTTTCTCCATTAGCAATACAAAAATCTATTTCAAATTCTTTCCTTAACTCGGGAAGATACTTTTTCATCAAATTTCTTCCAGGGGAACCGAAAATATCACCAATAAATAAAATATTCATTATTTTGCAATCGCTGTTTGCCGTGTCTCACGAATTACTAAAACTTTTATCTGTCCTGGATATTGCATTTCTGCTTCAATTTTTTCTGCAATATCAGAAGCTATAAAGGCAGTATGTTTATCATCAACTGAAACCGGATCTACAATTATTCTTAGTTCACGTCCAGCTTGAATAGCAAAAGATTTATTAACACCTTCAATTGAGTTTGCAATCTCTTCCATTTTGGTAAGACGTTTCATATATGTTTCAAGCATTTCTCTTCTTGCGCCTGGTCTTGCACCGGAAACTGCATCTGCAACCTGAGTAAGAACTGCATAGACACTTTGATATTCAACTTCTTCATGATGAGCCTCGATAGCATTAACAACTATTTTGCTTTCACCATTTTTTCTTGCTACATTAGCACCGAGACTGGCATGTGAACCATCATATTCATGATCTATTGCTTTTCCAAGGTCATGCAGGAATCCGCAACGACGAGCCAGTTCCTGATCAAGATTCAACTCAGTTGCAAGAATGCCACAGATCCAAGCTGCTTCCATAGAATGGCGAAGAATATTTTGTCCGTAACTTGTACGGTATTTTAATCTTCCAATAAGTTTTACTATGTTTGGTGAGATGTTATGAATATTTGTTTCCATACAGGCTTTTTCACCGATTTTAATGAGGTTGCTATCCATTTCTTTCGTAATTTTTTCGATTACTTGTTCGATACGTCCCGGATGAATTCTGCCATCCGTAATCAATTTTTCAAGAGCAAGACGAGCAATTTCTCTTCGAACTGGATCAAAGCCTGAAAGAACTACAGCTTCAGGAGTGTCATCTATGATCAAATCAATCCC
>JAOZPK010000059.1 GCA_029932755.1 Candidatus Cloacimonadota bacterium
TCTCCTTTATGCAGAAATTTATAATAGGAAGCACCGAAATTTGTATAATAGAAAATCCCTTCTTCTTCTATGCTATAAGTAGAAAGCGTATCTTCCTCCCAAAAACCAATTTCATCAAATTCAATGTCATCGCCATCACCGAGAGTGATAGCTCCAAGAGCAAATTGAAAGCCATAGTTTTCATTCATTTGACGATAGGAAAACCCGCTGCCCGAGATCATTCCACCGGTAAATCCTAATCCGTGTCTTAGATTTTCTTCTGCTGTTAAAATCAATGAGAATGTAAGGATAATTATTAATAGTAATAATTTTTTCATTTTTTCTCCTAATATTTATTTGTCATAAATTATGAATGCTTATTAAATATCATATCCAGCTTTCTTTAGCTCCATAAATACATGCTCTTTCCATTTTCCCGACTTATCAATTTTTATATATTCAAAACCGTGATAATCTTCCGGTAATTGCAGATTACCGGCATATAAACCGCAGACATTTTTTCTACCAAGTAATCCTACAAATATTCCTAATTCTAGAATAACATTCTGATCTGCGCGGAAATTTAATTTTTCAGGTTGGATACCACCGACATTATCCGGTGTGAGTAATGCTATAGCAAATTTCACTTCTGATCGTGTTAGTATTTCATCGATCAATGTCTTTCCTCCTGCGATGAATTCCTTAAGGACGATGGGTTCAATGCCTAATTCTGTAATGAAATTTATAACCATGGTTTTTGTTGAGCAATTTGTTCCATGAATAAAAAACAATTTCTTGCTGTTATCTCTTTTGCCCGTTTTATCTTGAATCTTGAATATTCCTAGACTTAATTTTATGGAATTCAGTTTATCTAATTTGTCTTGAATATCATGTAAGAGTTTAGCTGTTTTCTCCGATAGTTTAAGATCAGAAACAAAGATCCTGCCGATAGACCAGCTGGATTGTGAATAATCTTTAGCTACTTTACTATTCTTAAAGATAGATTTCAGTAGTTCATAATTCTCACTATTCCAATCTTTGAATTTCTTCTCTGCACTCTTCCACTGCTGAATATTCTTGACCTTAAACTTAAGCAGAGCTTCACCATTAACCATTTTTTCTTCGATGAGATCATCTGCTTTCTCAGGTGGAATATTTAAAATAAAAAGTTTTTTATCTACCATTAATTCCTCCTAACTGAATGAGTTTATCATTGGTTTAAAACAACAACTCAAAAAATAGGATGAGACAAATTCTCATCCTATTATAATATAACCATAAGTAAACTTGTTAGCTAATCTTCTTTTTTAGCTTCTTCTTCTGGTTTTGTAGTATCTTTCTTATGTTCATTAATAACATCTTTGGTTCCATCCACAATCCCTGAAAAAACATCTTTAACGAAGCTGGCTACTTTTGGTGCATGTTCTTTGAATGTATCGCTGATAGTAATAGAAGCTTTTTTAACAAATTCTTCTGTTGGTGGTTTTGCTTTTCCAAAACCTTCTTTAGCACCTTCCAGAGCTTCTTTTGCCAGTTTCTGAGCTTTTTCTTTATTGTTTAAATCCTCAGTTTTGATAGTCGAAATTATCTCTTTAGTCACATTTCCAACTGCTGCTACAACGTCTTCTCCAGCGTGAATAGCTTTTACCACAGCGTTTTGTACAACCTTACTTACTTTTTTTTCTTCCATAATTCCTCCTCAAGTTCTATTTTATTTAAAATTTTAGTTTTATCCCAAAGTGGATATTTCAACCAAATTTCATGGGCTCTATCTAGCATTTTTCCTATCTTTTGCCCTTCACTCATCTCAAAATGTAACATAATATCCTTTCCTGTTACTGGCAACATTTTTCCATTTATTTTTTTTAAATTGGAAGCTATCCGTTTTTTCAAGTTGGGAATCTGGTTTGGAATACAATAGGATTTTGCATGGGAGATATTGTCAGCATGAATAAGTGAAAGCAACGGTTCCAGTTCTAAATCCATTTGAAAGATCAAACGGCGTACAGCCACATCAGAGAAATTTTCAAGTGTATCTCCAAAAGCTTTTAAACGCATATGATTTTTTATAAGTTTGAATACTTTGCCAATAGTTTCTTTTGGGAATTTAAGATCGTTCAATATTTTTCGAGCACGTTTTGCTCCAGCGATTTCATGTCGATAAAAATGAACTCCTTTTTTATCTTCTGTTTTAGTTTGTGGTTTGGCAATATCATGCAGTAGAGCAGAAAGCCTTATTACAATATCATTAGGAGTATTCTGTAGAACCTGAAGTGTATGTTCAAGCATATCTTTGTCATGATATTTGTTTTGTTGTGCACCATCTAAAATAACTAATTCTGGGATGACATATTGCATTAATCCTAAATGCACAAGCATTCTTATTCCATCAGCAGGAGCAGAAGATAAAAGGATCTTAATGAGTTCATCTCTTACTCTTTCATGGGAAATATGTTTTAACATTTGTGCATTTCTAATAATACCGGTCTTTGTTTCATTATCTATAGAAAAATTTAGCTGCACAGCAAAACGGACAGCGCGCAATATTCTAAGGGGATCTTCTTCAAAGATAATATCTGGCTGGGAACTGGCACGAATTATTTTAGCTTTGATATCGGCAATCCCCTTGCCTGTAATATCCTGGATCTCACCATTTATTATATTCATAACAAGTGTATTGACAGTAAAATCACGACGGTAGATATCTTGGATAAGAGTACCCTGAACTACATCCGGTTTACGGTTTTTTTTACGATATGATTCTTTTCGCGCCATAATAAATTCAATTTTATGTTCTGAAATAATTACCTGCGCTGTGCCAAACCGCTGAAATATCACAGGACGTGAAGATATTCCTTTTTTGTATAATAATTGTGCCAGAGCTACACCACCATTTGGTAAAGAAACGACAATATCCAAATCATTACTCTCTTTTCCCATAATCTCATCGCGTATAAATCCACCTGCAATGAATGTATTATTTTCAAATTCTGTTTCACGAATCGCATTAGCGATAGTTACAATTACATCATTCATAATTCATTAATAATATTCTGGATCATTCTGTAGAAATGTTCCTACTAATTGCGAAACACTGGCAATTGCAGCAGTTTCTGCTCGTAAAATATGATTTCCTAACGTAAAAGTTGCTACCTGTTTATTTTGCAAATATTCAATTTCTTTTTTATCAAACCCACCTTCAGGTCCAATTATTATACAAATAGATTTTTCTTTAGAACTTGCAACAATCTCATTTAGTGTTTCATGCTTTCCAATTTCCAGAGCTGCAACAGGAGTATATCCTTCCATTTTTTCTAATAACTCAGATAAAGATCGTATTTTATGGATTTTAGGTAAAAATGCATTATCACATTGTTTCATGGCGGCAATTGCAACTTTATGGAATTTTTCAACAGTATTTGCAGAAAGTTTCCTCACAGTTCTTTCTGTTATGATTGGAAAAAAATCTTTCACACCCAGTTCCGTTAATTTCTCAACGATCATACCGTCATGTTTATTCTTTAGAAGAGGAAAAGCTACTGCAATTTGTGGTTGAGATTTTTGCATTGTCGTTGTTTTCTTTATAATAACGGTCAGGTGCTTTTTATTAACGAGATTAATTTTTCCTTCTGCCAGCAATCCCTTACCATTAGAAAGAATTATTTCATCTCCTTTATTTCTGCGGAAGACATGGCATATATGATGATGTTCTGTTCCTGATATAGTTATAACATCTTCATTTTTTTTCATCTCAGGTGCATAAAAACAGGGCATAAATTCTCCTATTTAAATATTTTAATTTTCCCTTATAAAAAATGGGATAGTATATTTTTGTGTCAAATAAAGTATTTATATTAACATAAACAAAAATTAATAATAGCTTAATTCTAAAATGGTAAAACATTTTTTTATTGCCAAAAAGATAGAAGTAATTTTTATCACTTAGGAACGCTATATAAAAAAAGAACTTGCAAAAGAGTATAGAATGTTTTTTTTATGGTAGCGAAATATGTAATTAGTTAAAATTTAATAAATTGTGAAATTTAGAAATATTTAGAGGGTTAAAATATGAAAAATATACTACCGCTTATTATCATAATAATTGCCGTAGTAGCCTTGATTATTGTAGTTGGATTCGTTATTGGAACCGTAGCACATAATATGAAGGGTGATTCAGAAGAAGAAATAGTAAAACAACCTGTAATAACAGAAGAAACCATAGAACCGCTTTTACCTGTATTTGAAGAATTATTTTCACTTCAGATAATGGCCAGCGGTAAATATGATAATGTTAAACATCTCCAGGATAAATTAAAACAAGCACAATATGATACAGAAATTTCTAAATTAATGAGAGAAGGTACGATCCTATATCGTTTACGGCTTACCGGACTATATAATGAGGATGATGCTATAAGTTTAGGTGAAGAATTAAAAAAGAAATATGCTTCAATTGAAGGCTATTGGCTTGAAGAACAAAAAACTAGAACGACAGCTATTGTGCCAAAAAAAGAAGAGACCAGGCTGGTAGAAATTTCCCCAAAAGAACCTGTAAAACCAGAATATGAAAAAGAGATTAAAATAACTAAGAAGAAAATTGAATTTGGCAAGGAGTGTGAAGTACAATTGCTTGCCAGTAGTAATTATGCCCGAATTGAACAGATAAAAACGGATCTTGAACGCAAGGGATATAAATCTAAAATTCTTACACTCACTAAAGGAAAAAACATAATTTATCGTCTGCGTCTGCGCGGGTTATATAGCGAAACAGAAGGTAATAGATTAGGAAACGAGATCGTAAAAAGTTCTCCAAATATTTCTTCTTTCTGGTTAGACGAGATCAAAGATGGAAAAAGTGTTGGTCAGATCGGAGCGACTGTAACCCAAACGCCTAAAACAACCAAAACTTTTACTCCTTCTTCAAGTGGTGATTATGAGATCCAGATACTAGCAAATACAAAAAGAAATTTTGTCGAAGATAAAAAGAAAATATTAGAAAAATCCGGTTACAGAGCAAAAATAGTTACTACAACTAAAAATGGAAAAACTTTTTACAGACTTCGATTAGCAGATTCTTATTCAAGATCAAAAGCTATAAAAATGGGAGATAAACTGAAAAAAGATGTTCGGTTTGTTTCAGATTATTGGATTGTGCCGAAATCAGGAGTAAGTGCCCCTGCACCTCGAATCACAAAAAAGAAAACAAAGGTTCAGGATAAATCACTCACTGAACCGATTCAGTATCCCATAAATCCTAAATATCAATCTAAGGATCGAAAACAACAAGAAACAATGACTTGTGTAGCCAATGATATCAATATTCGCATTGGTCCAGGAACTTATTATGCCATTGATCCAATCGGAAAATTGATGAAGGGCGTTACTGTTTTTGTGGTTGATGAGAAAAATGGCTGGATAAAATTTACGATCACTCCCAATGATGAATCATGGTCAGGTTGGGTGAATAAGAAATATTTAAAATAAAATATAATTTTAGATTCAATTATAAATATAAAAATAAAATTCTTATTTATTTGGTTCAATTTGACAAAGAATATCACTTTTAGCAACTGAGTCACCAGCTTTTCGTACAATGTTCTTTATAACGCCATCACATGGAGCACCCAGATTATTGAACATTTTCATTGCTTCCAAGACAACGATAGTGTCTCCAGCTTTAACTTTATTACCAACTTTTTTCTTATATTCGATTATCATGCCCGGTATAGGAGCAATTAAATTACCGGTATTATCTCCTGTAGCTATTTCCTCTTTTTTCTTAACGACTATTCCCATCTGTCTTACATTTGGATCTGCAACTTCCACATTGAAGTGCTCACCATCCACATAAACGTCAAAGGCTCTTGTATTGGCAGATTTATCTTTCTTTGTTGTTAGCTTACCAGAAAGTGCTTTTTGAATAAGTTCTTGTTCCTTTTGTACATTATCTAATGTTTTTGGTTTTGCATCATCTGGAATATCCTCGTGTCCATATTTCCAATTTAGGAATCTTTTTCCCGTAACAGGATAAAGAGCACAGAGTATTTCATCATCAATATTTTTTGCCAGACCCCTGAAGTCTTTTTTTATTTTTGGGAGTTCTGGTTCGAGCATATCACCAGGTCTTTTCGTAATCGGAGTCTCACCACGAGGATAACCTTTTAGTGCTTTCTTTCGTACCTTTTCATCAATTGGAAGAGTTGTTTTTCCATACAGTCCAAAGCAAAGATCTTTAACTTGTTCTGTAATATTGGAAAATTCTTCACCATCTTTATCGAATAGAACATTATTCACAGTTTGAATACCGATAATTTGACTTGTTGGAGTAACCAAAGGAACCTGTCCGAGTTGCTTTCGTACCCTTGGAAGTGTTTCGTAAACTTCATCCAACTTATCAAGTGCATCCATCTGGCGGAGTTGGTTAACTAAGTTGGAAAGCATTCCGCCCGGAGTTTGATGAAGAATCACATTTGTATCTATAATCGCATTTTTTGTATCATCGAGTAAATGTTTGTATTTTGGAATTACTTTCTCCATTTCTTTATCTATCTCAGCAAGTTTATTGATATCAAGTCCGCTATCGCGGTTAGTTCCAAGAAGTGAAATCACAAGTGGTTCAACAGCAGGATGAGAAGTTCTATATGCATAAGGTGCCATACATGTATCGATGATATCCACTCCAGCTTCGATAGCTTTGAAAAGAGTAAGATCACCCATTCCAGATGTGAAATGAGTATGAAGATGAATTGGAATATCTGTTTGTTCTTTGAGTGCTTTTACCAGATAGTAGGCATCATAAGGAGCAATGAGTCCTGCCATATCTTTAATGCAGATAGTATCTGCACCTAGTTCTTCTAATTGTTTAGCTTTTTGTAAATAATAATCCAGGTTATAAGTTTTACCACCCATTCTGGGTTCTGTGAGAGAATAGCAGATAGTACCTTGAAAATGTTTCTTATTTTTCTTGATAACCTTTACAACAGTTTGGAAATTACGGAAATCATTAAGCGCATCAAATACACGGAAAATATCTATTCCATGATCACATGCACGCTGAACAAAAGCTTCTACGACATCATCTGCATAATTTCTATAACCCACTACATTTTGTCCACGAAGCAACATCGAGAAAGGTGTTTTCGTCATGTATTTTTTAAGAGTTTTTATTCTTTCCCATGGATCTTCATTGAGGAATCTATGCATCACATCAAAAGTTGCACCACCCCACATTTCTATTGAGTAGAATCCAATGTCATCCATCATTTTAGCTACGGGGATCATATCTTCAGTTCTACCACGAGTAGCAAAAATACTCTGATGTCCATCGCGAAGACTTACATCCTGGATCTTGATTGGATTTTTTGCTTTCGGACGTGTAGGGTCATAATTCATCTTTGCCATTTCCAGAATACCATGTTTATCGAATTTCATTTATTTCCTCCGTAAAAGAATAAGTACAAAAGCGAGGAAGCGCTTAAGCGGTTTTACTCTTCATATATTTTATAAAATTTAAATGTTTTCTTCTTAATTTTTCAATATTTTCAACAATATCGGAATCTTCTATGTATCCTAACCTCTCGGCGATAATAATCTGTGTTTCGAGTTCAGCAAGTGAACCAAGACTTATATAAAGAAAGCGGATATATTCTTTAAAGGAGTTTCTTGCTGCTCCTTCTGCTATATTAGAAGGATGAGAAACTGCAGCTCTTTGCATTTGAAAGATCAAACCAAACTTTTCCGATTCTGGAAACGAATTAGTAATTTTGTAGATTTTCTCTACAAGTTCAATTCCTAATTTCCAAATATCCAGATCTTTATGCATCTCAATTTCCCTTATTCGCTTATACTCTTACTCGCATTATCGCGAAAGTCCTCTCCGCTGAACCATCATTCTATTCTGCATGATGATTTCGCGTCCGGAAAGTACCCAATTATTTTCTGGTTTGGAATTTTCTTCTTCCTGTTGTTGCAGGTAATAAAGTACTCCTACAATCGCAGCTTTAAGTTTCTTGCTTTTATCTTTCAAAATATTCTCCTGAATGAGGTTAAGATCGAGGTTCAGGACAAGATCAAGATTAAGGTTAAGATTAAATCAGCATTTTTATCATTTTTCATTTTTTCCTTCATCGGTCAGTGTTCGATATTAGATATTCATTTTTTTTCAGATCATAAAATATCTTTGGAAAAAGAATATCTAAACAGGAATATTTCCATGCTTTTTAGGTGGGAGTGCTTCTTTTTTTGTTACCATCGTTTCAAGCGCATCGATCAAATGGATCCTAGTTTCACTTGGTATAATTACAGCATCTAAATAACCACGCTCTGCAGCGATGTAAGGAGTGTTGAAAGCAGTTTCATATTCTTTGATAAGCTCTTGCCTCTTCGCTTCCGGATCTTTAGCATCTTTCATATGCTTACGATATGAAGCTACAATATTTACCGCTCCCTGAGCACCCATAACTGCAAGCTCTGCTGTTGGCCATGCAAATAACATATCTGCCCCCAGATGTTGGGAACTCATCGCAATGTAAGCACCACCATAACTTTTTTTAGTTGTAACTGTAAGTTTGGGTACAGTTGCTTCCGAATAGCTCCATAAAAGTTTAGCTCCATGGCGGATCACACCACCCCATTCCTGGTCACTACCAGGCAGATATCCCGGAACATCAACAAATGTAATTATTGGGAAATTGAATGCATCACAGAATCTTATGAAGCGCGAGATCTTATCCGATGCATTAATATCCAGACATCCTGCAAGGAACATGGGCTGATTAGCAATAATTCCTACCGGTCTGCCATTCATTCTGGCAAAACAGATAACAGCATTTTGTGCATAATATTCATGTGGTTCAAAGAACTCACCCTTATCTACGACAGATTGAATTATATCTTTCATATTATAACCGGCTTTTGGATCATCCGGAATTATTGTATCGAGTTCAGGACACAATCTTGATGGATTATCGCCATTATTGAATTTTGGAGGGTCTTCCATATTATTATTAGGAAGATAACTTAGTAACACCTTAACTTGATAGATCGCGTCTTCATCATCTTTACAGGCAAAATGGGCAACACCGCTTTTAGTGTTATGGGTCATTGCACCGCCCAGATCTTCAAAAGTTGTTTTCTCGCCCGTAACTGTTTCGATCACGCTTGGTCCAGTTATAAACATATAGCTCTTTTTATCGACCATAAAGATAAAATCGGTCATGGCGGGTGAGTAAACCGCACCACCTGCGCAAGGACCCATAATTATAGAAATTTGAGGTATTACACCGGAAGCTCTGGAATTACGAAAGAAAATATCTCCGTAACCTTTAAGTGAATCAATTCCCTCCTCAACTCGTGCTCCACCGGAATCATTAATTCCAACGATCGGCAATCCAGCTTTCATTGCCAGATCCATAATTTTGGTTATCTTAGCGGCATGTTTTTCTCCTAAAGAGCCACCACGTGAAGTGAAGTCTTGCGAATAAGCAAAAATAGGTCTGCCATTCACTTTTCCATGACCAGTAACTACACCATCAGATGGAATTTCGATCTTCTGCATGTCGAAATTGGTAGATCTGTGCTTAACGAACATATCAATTTCACGGAAGGTTCCTTCATCAAAAAGATGATCAAGTCTTTCACGAGCTGTTAATTTGCCCTTTGCATGCTGTTTCTCGATTCGGGTTTTTCCACCCATCTCTTTTATCTTTGCTTCTCTTTTCTTTAAATTTTCTAATTTTTCGGAAACTTTCATATCATCTCCTAAGTTATGTTTTACAATTCTCTAATTATTTTGGTTAAAAAATTAATTCTAATAATGTGTGTAAAGAAAAATTCCTAAGTTAATTTGTAATTTGCGGTACGGTAATTCCGGCATTTTGAATAATAATTACTTTTGCATCTTTGCCTTTGAGCATTATTGCCTCGTTCACAGCTTCTTGAAGTGAAGAAAAATTCCGAATGAAGATATCTTCAAGAACATCATTTTCAATTTCACTAACCATCCATAACTTATTTTTCTGCATGAAGGAGACAAATTTTACTGTTTTATGATATCCTAATTTGTAATTCCTTTCTACTTTTTGGAAGACCATCTCAGGTAATTCACTAGATGCCATCAGCTCATAAAAAGCATTGTTTCCGATTCCTTCATCGCAACTGGAAACCAGGATGAATATTCCATTTTTTCGTAAGATAGATTTACAATTCTCAAGTCCTTTTTGTGATTGATACAAATTCCTGTTCAGTGGTGATTGATTGATCGCAATGACAATATCTGCTTTCTCTTTCACTTCGGGTGCAAAAAGTTCTATAACCTTTTTTGAAGCAGCTTTCAGTGTGGAATGAATATTTCCACTGGTTGAATAAAACACTTGATCATTGGTATCCAGAACTGTAAGAATACAGTATGTTTCAGTGGTTATCATTTCAGCGGCTTCTCTCATATCTTCGTGAACGGGGTTGCCTTCAAGTTTCAGTATTTTAGCATCATTTCTCAAAGCGAGAGAGTGGTTTTTTTCTATTGATTCAAAAGCTGCAATACCTGGCAGAAAGCTTTTTCTTCCTCCGGTAAAACCTGCAAAATAATGTGGTTCTACCGAACTTATTATTATCACTCCATCAGCTTTGGTAACTTCTGAATTTATTCTTACCGGAGTTCCATAAGAGGTTTTACCAAAATAGGTCATCTCATCATTTTGTGAATCGTGACAGATAATTCTATCTTTAAATTCTCTATAATATTTTCCAAATATTCTATTGAAATCTATTTTGGTGGGTTGACGATGAGTACCAAGAGCAACTATAAATTTGAAGTTTTTATTTTTTATTTTATCATAGATGACAGAAATTACAATTTGTGTGGGTGTGTTACGGGAACCGTCATTCACAATAATGAGAATATTCATCTTATCTTGTAAAAATGTTTGCAGACCAGGTGAATCAATTGGATTGTGCAGTGATTCACGAATTAGTTTTTCCTGATCGAAAATAGCCACTACTTTGGGTTTAATTATCTCAACCGGATTATGCGGGATTTCCAAGTCTATTTGTTGACTATCTACCGATATTTTATAATTCATGATTTCAAATACTTAGACGTGATTTGATTGTCAATTAGAAAAGGTTGAGTAGTCTAGTGGTTAAGTTGATGAGGATGATCTTCTTTAAAACGAAATAGCATAAAAAAAGATAGCAAGGAGGGGAATATATTCAATGTTCATTTCTTTTGTGTCTCCAAAAGAAACGAACCAAAGAAAAAGAGACTTCATCTCAATACAGTTAATCCTCATTGCTCTTTTCACTGTGGTCTTTACCTGACTTGCAATCAAAGGTAATTCGGAAAAGATGTATTGAGAGAGCACCGAAACGACCTGACTGTAATGAAGTTGAACGGAAAGTATTCAAAGTCTTATGCGAGGATTACTGCTGAGATAAAGAGGAAAAGATTTCTTTTCGATAATAACGCTCCCCTTTGAAAGGGGAGATTTATAAGCCTTTGGCTTACTAAGAGGTTTTTTTTCAACGTCAATTTGAAATCACAAAAAATAGATCAATAATGGAACGTAAATGATACCCAATAACAAAGAAATTGAAACCAAGCTGGCGGCAAATTCTTTATCCATCTCTTCTAAAGAAGCAAATACAAGAGTATTATAACCAACCGGAGCACCGCAGAAAACAACAATTAATGTTCGCATGATACCTTCGATATTGAGTAAGTTTACAGCTAATAAACCTAGGCTCATTCCGAGCCCAATTCTTATGGAAAAAACAGTAAGCATTTTACCAAGATTTGTAATTTTAGGGCTAAAGTAAATTCCAAGTGATAGGATCACGAGAAAGATAGTTGGTTTTCCTACAATTTCCATAAAATTCAAGGCTGTCGGATGTAATTCAAATTTCAATAAATTGAAAATAATACCGAAAAATAATCCCCAAATAGGAGGAAGTAATAAGAACTTTTTTATGGGGATTTTACGATGTTCATTTTTACCAAATTTTATTGCAAAATAATAGGCAAAAGTAAATATCATTAAGGTATTACCAAAATCGAAGATCGTATATATCGCCAGTCCCTGGTTTCCATATGCTGCAAGAACAAATGGTAAAGTGAAACCGGTATTCATGATAAGAGTGCCAACAATGAATGTGCCTTGAGTTGCTTTTGGCAGATTGAATTTCTTACTTATAGGAAACGAAACTGAAAATATTATTAAAACAACTGCAATTGCAATAATTGGTAGATAAAAGAATTTTAAAGATAATTCAGCAGTGGAACCGGAAAGAAACGTGAGTGCCGGTAGTGTTACATAGAAAACAATTTTAAGAAGTGTGTCTGCTGTATTACTGCAAAATAGTTTAATCTTCTTTAAGAAATATCCTAGAAAAAATATAATAATTATTGGTATCACCTTACTCCAGAAACTATCCATTGATTCTCCTTTTACTTTCCTTCAATTCATCTTAATTTGACTAAATATGATTTGGCTGCTGGTTTGTTGTCAATTAGAAAAAGATTGCTGCTGAAGTGATCGAGATCTCTCGACAAGCTCGAGATGACGTAGTAGAGATAATTCTTTGAATTTAGCACTAATAAAGCCTGCTGGCTAATCAGCAGGCTTTATTAAATAATATTTATCTTCTAAACAAAGAATTTCTTTAATTTACTAAAGAAACTTTTCTCCGGATTCAATTTCTTTTCAGAATCAAATTTAGAGAGCTTATCAAAAAGGTCTTTTTCTTCTGAATTCAATCTGGTTGGAGTTATTACATGTACTTTAATGAACAAGTCTCCATGATAAGAAGAATTCACATGGGGAAGACCTTGTGAACGCAAACGGAACACTTTACCGCTTTGAGTTCCAGCAGGAATTTTCATTTTAACATGTCCGGTTAAAGTTGGGACGTGAATTTCCGTTCCCATAGCAGCTTGAGAGAAACTTATCGGGAATTCACAGATGAGATCAGCATCCTGGCGTTCAAAAATTTTGTGTTCCCTTTCCTGGATATGAACCAGAATATCTCCATGCTCTCCACCTCGTTTTCCAATATTACCCTGACCACGAAGCCTGATATATTGTCCTTCGGAAACGCCTGCAGGAATTTTTATGCTGATAGTTTTTGCTTTTTTGGTACGTCCTTCACCCCTGCATTTAGGACAGCGATTCTTAATGATCTTTCCTTCTCCTCTACAAGACGGACATTCCACAATAGTTTGCATTTGACCAAAAAGAGAACGAGTAAGTTGACGCACTTGTCCTGATCCGTGACATTGAGTACAAGTTTCTACAGAACCATCCTGAGAACCAGAACCGTTAC
>JAOZPK010000060.1 GCA_029932755.1 Candidatus Cloacimonadota bacterium
ATGTGAAAGTGATGCTTCCAAAGATCGAAATCGAGTCTCTACAAGAAGAACTTGGGTATGATGATCATGTTGGCAAAAGTATTATCTTTAAATCTGAAGCAATCGGTAAAGTTGTTGAGATATTGAACAATTCAGTTTATGATCTCTTAGTTTGCGAATTGAACAATAAAAAAGAATTGATGATACCATTATTGGATAAATTTATTCTTGAGATCAACGATGACAGCATAACAGTTCATGGCATTGAAGGATTAATGAAAATATGAAGATCGATGTATTAACTCTCTTCCCGCAAATGTTCGAGAATTTCCTAAAGGAAAGCATGGTTGGGATAGCAATAAAACAAAAAGCGTTATCTGTTGAATTAACAGATATTCGCGATTTTGCTTTTAATAAACACCACAAAGTGGATGATTATCCATACGGTGGTGGATCGGGAATGGTGATGACACCGGAACCGCTTTATGAAGCTATCACAAAGATCAAAGGTGATCGGGATATCCCAATTATCTACTTCACTCCACAAGGGAAATTACTGAATCAATCAACTGTAAATAAATTCAGTCAGATTGATGAGATGATCATAGTTTGCGGACATTATAAAGAGATCGATCAACGTATTCGTGATACTCTTATTACAGACGAGTTTTCAATTGGAGATTATGTACTTTCCGGTGGTGAAATTCCAGCGATGGTAATGATCGATGCAGTGGCACGTTTGCAGGATGATGTACTGGGAAGTATAGATTCAGCACTTTCTGATTCACATCAGGATGGTCTTTTAGGCTGTCCTCATTATACACGTCCACCTGAATTTATGGGGCATAAAGTTCCAGACATTCTTTTATCCGGGAATCACAAGAATATTGAAAAATGGCGTGAACAAAAGTCATTGGAAATAACAAAGAAGAACCGTCCGGATTTATTGGAAGATTGATGCAGCCGAATATTTATCTTGGGCTTGTTCATCATCCGGTATACAATAAATTTGGTGATGTTGTAACTACATCAATCACTAATCTGGATATTCATGATATTGCCCGAAGCTGCAAAACATACGGCTTAAAAAAGTTCTTTGTTATCACTCCATTAAATACACAGGAACTTCTTCTAAACAGAATTTTAAAATTCTGGAAAAGTGATATTGCAAAAGAATATAATAATGATAGAGTTCAAGCTCTATCTCTCATTGAGTATGCAGTTGATATTGAAACTGCCGTAAAACAGATAAGTTTACAGGAAGACGACTGTCTTGTAGTATCCACAACAGCAGCAAGGTTAAAACAGCAGATCAATATTTATGATCTGAGAAAACTCAAGAGTCCCGTTCTACTTCTTTTTGGTACCGGTAACGGACTTACCAAAGAGATTCACGAACAGGCAGATCATGTTTTAAAACCTATTGAAGGAAAGAGAAATTATAATCACCTTTCTGTTAGAAGCGCAGTTGCTATTGTGTTAGACAGACTATCTTCCGAAAAATAAAGGAGGAAAGATGGACATTTTAAATGAAGTTGGAAAAGAACAAATGAGAACAGACCTTCCGGAATTCAGAGTTGGTGATACAATTAAAGTTCACTATAAGATCAAGGAAGGATCAAAAGTAAGAATACAGGTTTTTCAGGGAATCGTGATCCAGAGAAGAGGATCACTAATTTCTAAGTCATTCACTGTAAGAAAAATAAGCAATGGAGTTGGTGTTGAGCGTATTTTTCCGCTTAACTCACCCAATATCGACAAGATCGATGTTGTAAGATTTGGTCGAGTGCGTAGAGCTAAGCTATTCTATCTTAGAGAAGCTAAAGGTAAAGCTGCACGTGTAAAAGAAAAAAGAAGATATTAATATCTTCAAAAAATATAAAGGGAGTTCGATATTTCGAACTCCCTTTTTTTTGTGTTTAGATTCATATTAATCTAATTTCATACTACGCTGCATATCACGCATGACATCTTTTTTCTTAATATCTTCACGTTTATCGTATTGTCTTTTACCTTTGGCGAGTGCAATTTTTATTTTAGCCAATCCTTTATCATTTATATAAATTTCTACAGGAATGAGAGTCATTCCTTTTTCATCCATCTGACTTTTTATTTTTTTTATCTCGCGTCTATTTAGTAATAATTTTCGTTTTCGTTCAGGATCGGGTGCAAAAACACTATCATATTTGTATGGACTGATATGAAGACTGTAGAGCCAGACTTCACCAGCTTCTATACTAGCAAAGCTATCCTTAAAACTGAGCTTTCCTGCTCGAATGGATTTGATCTCAGAACCTTGTAGCACAATGCCGGCTTCCAATTCTTGAATAAAGAAATAATTATGTCTTGCTTTCCTGTTTTTAAAAACTTTCATAGAATATCCTCGTTTGTAAAAAACTGTTCGTCTATTTACCTGTCAATTTGTTAATTTATAAAGTCACTCAATTCAATGATACTTCAAAAGATGAGCAGTAGAAAGGATTTGACAAAATTCTGTGTATTGCATTATGGACTATGTTTTATAAGTATTTAGGCAATAGTAATTAATGAGGTAATATGAATATTATTTATGTATGTTTAAGTGTGATAACTCTCTCTTTTCTTTCTGTATACAGCATTACACCTTACATAATAAAACTTGCAAATAAAATAAATTTCTTAGATAATCCTAACGCACGTAAAGTACATAAGAAAGCTACTCCGCTTTTAGGAGGATTAGCTGTATTCATCGGTTTTTTTATACTTACTATTTACATTGTAATAATGAATTTACACTCTTTTAACTATCCAATTATTGGTTATTTACTGGGAGCTTTCATAATTGTTTTAGTTGGTATAGTTGATGATAAATTTGGAATGAAGCCAATTATTAAACTGATTGGTCAGGCACTTTCATGTTTTGTATTTTTATATTCCAATAATCTTCTGGAACTTTTTGGTCCATTTTATATTACAATTCCCATTTTATTTTTATGGATGGTGGGTCTTATGAATGCCTTGAACTTCCTGGATAATATGGATGGGATCATTACCGGTATGTCAGGTATTCTTGCCCTTGGGTTCTATGCTTTCAGTTTCATAAGTAAAACCCATTCCGTTGCTGTTCAGGCAAATTTTATGATGCTGCTTTCTTTGATATTCGCCGGTTCTGTATTTGGTTTTCTTCCTTATAATTTTAATCCGGCAAAGATCTTTCTGGGTGATGCAGGAAGCATGTTCATTGGCTACTTCCTTTCTACAATGGGAATTTTAGCGGGACGTCTGGCTGTAACAAGAATGAATAGTCAAATATTTTATCTGTTGCCTGTGCTTCTGTTAAGTTATGCTATTTTTGATATTTCGCTTGTAAGTTTCATTAGAAAACGTGATGGTAGAAAAATAAGTCAGGGCGGTAAAGATCATTCAACTCACCGTATACATAATGCAATGCAATCACCCAAAATTACTGCAATATTCGTATATCTGATCAATACTATCATTGTTTTAATAACAATATTAGTCTTTAAAATGGAATCAGAAAAACTTCTGGTCATCTCAACTGTTTTATTTGCAGTTATATTCTTATTTTTCGGCAGAAAATTAGATCAAGTTCCTGTTATAATACCAGAAAATCAATTGATGGATAAATAAATTCATAGTTCAGAATTATTGACAGGAATGAACCAACTGAAAAAATTAGAATTCTTAATATAAATGGAATTATATAAAATATGAAAATGAAAATAATTTTGGTCACATTAATATTATTTATTGTTGTATCCAGCCACGGTTGGGCAAACAGTAAATTTAATATTGCTCATCAATTGTATATGAAAAGCAATTATGTGATGGCAATAAAGCATTTTGATGATTTTATAGAGACTTCTAAGAATGGAGCATTCTTAACACAGGCAGAATTAGAACGTTCCGATTGTTATTATCAACTTGGTTCTCAAGCTTATTTAAAAGAAAACTGGCTTTTAGCTTCACGACTTTTCTTTTTGTCTAATTCAGAAATTGCTGACTTAAAACTTGATGATTGTTACTTTCAATTAGCACAGCAACAACTCTTACAGAATGTTCCTTCTTCTGCTTTGGAATATTATCAAAAAGTTGTTTCATATTTGAAAGATTCTGAACATATTCCTGAGATACTATTTAATAGAATTCAAATTTATATCAAGATGGGAAATAAACTCTCTGCTTTTAATGATTATCATTTTCTTTGGGAGAATTATCCTGATAATTCTTATACAATCGAGATACAGCCACTCATTGATGATTTAATGCCTTCATATATTGATGAAGCTCTTACCTTTAGAGATTCATTGGAATATAATATCTCAATTGATCTGCTGTCCAAATTGAGCCAATATCCATCAGTATTTCAAGATGACATTTTTGTTCACATCAGCGATCTATATCTACTGAAAGCTGAAGAAGCTTTAGTAATAAAAGAGTACGAGTTTGTAAAAAAATATCTCGATCTCGCTGTAGATAACGATAAATTAAAAAAAGAAATTGTCAGCAAGAAATTAGATGACATTTGTTCAAAAATATTTCAGGAAGGAGATAAACTTGTATCTTCTTTCCAATTTGATGAAGCTATTGGAATTTATAATAAATGTTTTATACTGATCCCAGAATACCAGATCTGCACTAATATTATTAACGAAACAAATGATAAAAAGCAAAAATATAAATCTGCTTTAGAACATGAAGATCAGGCAATCCAATTTGAGAAGAATAAAGAGTATGCACTTGCTTATACTCACTATAACAAATCCTACAAATTGTTCCAAACTGCAAGAGTAAAAGAAAAAATTTACATAATGAGTAATTTACTTCAGGCAGAAAAAGATCCGAAAGCTTTTGCAGAAAAAATCATAAAAGATTATAAAAAGGGTATTATCCCTGCAGGGGTTGAGGCAAGAGAATCATCATTAATTGCCCAATATAGTGATCAGGTTGATACCTCTGGTTGGAAAGTATATTATGCAATTGGTGAATTTAAATATGAAGTGAGATTTGATCTACTTTCACCGGCAGAAAATTATTATTACGCTTGGCGTGTAAACCTTAAAACACGTGATATCACTTCGCTAAATAAAATTTCTGAAGATGTGATGAAAAGGTAAAGATCATGAATAAATATTTAATTGTTTTTTTCCTCTTTTTATCAACTTTATTATTCTCAGAAAAATTTAATATTGAAGAATTTACCAATCCTGCAAAATATAATTGGGAAAACATGGAAGATAGATGTAAAGCAAGAGATGATCTCGACAGTAGACAAAAATTACTTCAGATATATGAATTAAATAAACAGCAAATTATTAGAAATATGATAAAATCTGCTTTTGCTCCGGGTTGGGGTCATTATTCATCACACGATTATACAAAAGGACATGCTTTTATTGCATCTGAAATTGTATTATTTGGCACCAGCTACTATTTTTATAACCGGGCAATGGATGATTATCATAATTATGAAGATTCACATTATATTGGAGATATTAAACAGCTTTATCTTGATGCAAACAGCAATTATAAATATTCACAACTCTTCTTTAGTTTAGGAGCTGTTGTCTGGATGTATACGATCTATGATTCAATTAGCGCTACTCAAGAATATAATCAAAATCTGTGGAATGACCTCTCTAAGAAACTTCACTCACAGAGAGTTCTTATAACACCTACAGGTATAACAGTGAGGTTCTAATGAAAAAAATAATGTTAGAATTAAATCAAGTATTGAACTATTTATTTGATTTTCAATTCTGCTTAGCTCCCCTTTGGAAGGGGAGAGCAAGAGGGATTTACTCAAATGAAAATCAAATATATCAAAAGATTCGTTACCTGACACTAATTACCTTAATCCTGTTTACCATATCCTGCTCTCTTGACCGCACAAACCCGCTTGATCCTCTGGTGAGCGGTACTAACGCTCCCAATGAAGTAACGAACATTACTGTTGTAACTACCGAGAATAACACAATAATAATATCTTGGAATTCAGTGAACACAGTTGATGGCTATTATATTTATCGCTCTCAAAGTTATGATGGTTTATATGAACTTATTCCCGAAGAAATCAATGCTTCAGTTAGCACTTATGAAGATACTGATGTAAATATTCCCGGAAATTTCTACTGGTATAAAATGTCTGCCTATATTGAACTAAATGAAGGTAGGCTGGAAGGTTACAGATCAGAACCAAAAACTTGGAATTAGTATGACTTTTCTGGATGAACTGAATCCACCTCAGCGAAAGGTGGCTACCACAACCGAAGGACCTATTCTTGTATTAGCTGGAGCAGGAAGCGGAAAAACCCGTTCAATTATCTACAGAATAGCATATTTGATAAACGTTAAACATATCAGCCCATATAACATTCTGGCTGTAACCTTTACAAATAAAGCCGCTCGTGAGCTAAAAGATAGATTGCAGAGATCATTTAATATTTCTACTAATTCGTTATGGATAGGAACATTTCATTCTGTTTGCACACGTATTCTGCGAACTGAACAGGAATTCTTACCATTTACTTCAGATTTTTCTATCTTTGATGATGTTGATCAGAAATCCGTTTTTAAGAAGATCTACAAGAAATTAGAAATTGACACAAAAGATTTTGCACCAAGAAAAGTTGCTTCAGTAATTAGTAATCAGAAAAACTCACTTGTGCTTCCGAAAGATTTCTTTGATTTCAATGAAGAGAATTATTTTACGGAAATTACTTATAGAATATACAAAGAATATCAAAATTTTCTGCTTGAAAATAATGCTCTCGATTTTGATGACCTATTGATGTACACAGCAATTTTACTCCACGATAATAAAACAATAAGAAAAAAATATACTGACATATTTAAATACGTAATGATTGATGAATACCAGGATACAAATTATGCACAGTTTAAAATAATCAATCTTATTGCCAAAGCGCATCAAAATCTTTGTGTTGTAGGTGATGATGATCAGGCTATCTACAGTTGGCGTGGTGCAAATATAAGTAACATCCTTAATTTCGAGAAAGATTACAAGAACGTTCTCACAGTAAAACTGGAACAGAATTACCGTTCTCCAAAATCTATTCTCGATGCTGCCAACTGCCTGATAAAGAACAACTCGGAACGGCATCCAAAAGAATTATGGACGGATATCACTTCCAAAGAAAAACCAAAATTGCTTAAACTCGAAAATGAGAATCAGGAAGCTGAATTTGTTGCAGAAATGGTTTCCCAACTCTCCTCTTCGGGTAAATGTTTAAATGACTGTTTAGTGCTTTATAGAACTAATGCTCAATCACGAGTTTTTGAGAATGCGTTTTACCAGCATAAACTAAAATATCAAATCGTTGGTGGAGTTAATTTTTATCAGCGTAAAGAGATCAAAGATATTATAGCTTACCTGCGAATTCTGGTCAATCCGCAAGATTCAAATAGTTTTACAAGAATTATAAATTTCCCGCCTCGTAAAATTGGAAAGATCTCAACAGAAAGGATCGAAAGATTTGCTCAAGATAATGAGATGACTCTATTTGAAGCTGTTCAAAATGAGATCTCAACTTTGAATGGGAAAACTGCACAAACTGTTATGGGATTTGGAAAGATTTTAAAAAAATGGAAAAAGATATCACTAGAAATCCCCATAACTCCATTGGTTAAAAAGATCATTGATGAACTTGAACTTATTGAACTTTATGATAAAAGTGATGATCCAAAAGATATTGCACGTTCAGAAAATCTTAAAGAATTCGTTACGGCAACTCAAGAATTCTCTGATAATTTTGAATATGACACCGAAAGAGCTCCTATGCTTACTGATTTTCTTCAAAGTATTTCATTGCAGACGGATATGGATAACCTGGATGAAGATATTGAAACTGTGAAGTTGATGACCATGCATAACGCCAAAGGATTGGAATTTGATCATGTATTCATTGTTGGTGTTGAAGATGGACTTCTACCTCACTCGCGATCTATTGATGACGTTCAAAAATTAGAAGAAGAACGCCGCCTTTTATATGTAGCTATAACACGGGCAAAAAAATCTGTTCATCTCACTTACACTCGAATGCGTCAAATTTTCGGTTCAATTGCTATGGCAATTCCCAGCCGCTTTTTAATGGAAATCGATGATAACCTAATTGACTCTGAAAATAGTCGTTATTATGATTTAATGGCACCACGCCCAAAAAGGAGAAATAAAAACAAAAAACCTGTTGTTACCGAAAGTCAGAAATATTTTAAGATTGGACAAAAAATTTATCATAACAAATTTGGTAAAGGTGTTGTTCTAAACGTTGATGGTTCAGGGAAAGAGGCAAAATTATCAATTTCTTTTTCTGGCGGTCAACTCAAGAAAATAGTTGGGACATTCGTAACAACGGGGGAAATATGAAAACATTAAAAATCGTAATAATAATAATGATTATATTCGTGGCTATAGAACTTTCTGCTACAAAATATGCCGGTGAGATTTTCCAAATTGGTGCAGGAGTACGCAATTTTGCTTTAGGTAATTGTGGAGTAACTGATGTAAACTCTTCCAGCCTTGCCTATTGGAATTCCGCTTTACTTACACTTGTTAAAGAAGATAGATTCGAACTTATGCATGCTGAAGAGTACTCGGGACTTCTCTCTTACGATACTGCTGCGGCTATCTGGGGACAGACAAATAAATTCTCTGTAGTACTTACCAGAATTGGTGTTGATGATATCCCATTAACTGAGCTGGAAAATCCTGATGAACCAATATCAGGAAGTAACCGACCTTATAAATACGGTTCGGTAAACAATTCTGATATAGTTGTCTATTTTGGTTTTGCCAGAAAATTCGGTAAATATAATATTGGTTTCACACCTAAACTTGCCTACCGTAATCTTGCCGATGAAAATGGATTTGGATTTGGAGCTGATATCTCAACATTCTTCATATTATCAGAAAAGACTATACTGGCTGTTAAATTGAGAGATTTCTTTTCTACTCAGATCCTTTGGGGAAATGGAACTCATGAAATTGTTAATCCATCTTTAGATTCTGAAATAAATCATAGTTTTATACTTCCTGTCTTCAAACGAAATTCTACTGTTTATCTTCGTACTGAAATATTTGCCGAAGGGCGAGATACATCTTCTTCTGTTGCACTCGGACCGATAAGTTTAGATTATCATCTTGGTTATGAAATCAACTTCCATTCTGCTGTTGATCTTTACATGGGTTATGATCTTACCAATATTACTTCCGGCTTAAAACTAAAAATAAAAAAATGGGATATAAACTACTCTTTCGAGTATGATAATGAACTGGAAAATTCACATAGAATTTCAGTAGGGCTAAATTTATAATATGAAAAAAATCGCAATTTTAGGCATAACAGGTTCTATTGGAATCTCTACTATAGAAGTTGTCAGGCAACATCCAAACGAGTTTGAGATAGTTCTGGCTTCATCTAATAATAATTATTCCAAATTATTAGAGTTTGCTGTTGAATTCAATATTCCAGAGCTTGTTATCACGAATTCTGCACTGAAACAGAAAATTATAGATATTCCAAACAATTCTAACCTTGCATTTGGCGAAGATGAATTACAAAGAAAAATTGAATCGGTTGATTGTGATATCATTTTGAACGCAATTTCCGGCTCTGCCGGATTGCGTTCTTCTATTACAACCATATCTAAAGGTACAGACCTTGCCCTGGCAAATAAAGAATCGCTGGTTATGGCTGGGTATAAAATGATGGAGATGCTGGAAAATTCAAACACAAAACTTATTCCGGTAGATAGTGAGCACAGTGCAATTCTGCAGGCAATCGGTAATTCTACACCGGATGAAATACGTTCCATTATTATCACAGCTTCTGGTGGACCATTCAGAGATCTGCCCTTAAATGAGTTTGAAAATATCACACTGGAAGATACACTTAAACATCCAACCTGGGATATGGGTGCAAAGATAACAATTGATTCTGCTACAATGATGAATAAAGGTTTAGAAGTTATCGAAGCACATTGGTTGTTCCATAAATCTTACGATGATATAAAAGCAGTAATTCATCCACAATCAATTATTCATTCTTTTGTGGAATTTGTGGATGGATCGATTGTTGCACAATTGAGTTTCCCTACTATGCAAATTCCTATTCTATATGCACTCACACACCCAAATCATATTAAATCAACAATCAATAGAACAAACATTCTAGACCTTCCTAACTTGAATTTCAATGAGCTGTCAATTGAGCGATATCCACTCTTTGATATTGCTCTTAATGCCGGAATTCAAGGTGGTATTTTACCTACAGTTCTAAATGCTTCCAATGAAGCTGCGATCGATCTTTTCTTAGATAGAAAAATATGTTTCACATATATAAGCAGAATTGTTGAGAAGCAGATCAATAAGTTCCATAATTTCCAAGATCCAAGTATTGAAGAGATAATTAATATAAATAAAAACGTATATATTCAAACTAAACAGAACTATAAAAACCTGATCTGATCAAGTCGTTTTCTTCGTAAGCACAGTTTCACATTAGTTTAAACTCTTTTTTTTCTAAACACTTAATTCGCACATAAATGTATTTATAGGATAGGAATATGCAAAAAAATCAAACACTGGTTATTCCTGCGATTCTCTGGATTCTGGGGATAATTATTGCCCGACAAACAGCTTTACCAATTTCACTTTTATTGGTTGCAATTCCCATACTATTGCTTTCATCTTTCAATAAAAAAATTCGGTTTATTAGTTTTTGTCTCGTCGTAATTTTCTTAGGAATTCTCCGATTTGATATTCAATCTGAATTCCCTCAGAATAATATTAAGACAATACTTAAAAATCACTCACATATAACACAACCCATTCAAGGGAGAATAATCTCTGAAGTAAAGAGTAAGGATGGAAATTATAGTTTTATTTTAGAGTTACATCAGATAAAAGAAAGCAAAGTTACCGGAAAAATTAAATTTTATACAAGAACTAAAAACTTATATTATGGAGATATAATTTCGGTAGTTGCTACCATAAAAGAGCTTCCGGGCTCTACTAATCCCGCCTCATTCGATTATAAAGAATTTCTCGATGCAAAAATGATCTTTGGTACCGGTTATTCAATATCATCTATTAGCAAGATCGGGCATAGAACCAACATCTTTAACAATACGGTTATCATTATCAGGAAATACTTGCGGAACAGAATAAATGACAGATTTGGAGAGCATGCAGGTTTCGTGAAAGCAATTGTGATAGCAGAAAAAGATGAGATCGATGCTAAACGAAACATAATGTGCAGAGCAGGATTAAGCCATTTACTCGCTGTAAGCGGATTGCATGTTGGATTATTATCACTTATTATACTGTCTGTTCTAAATGTATTCATACCCAAAAGAAATATCAGCAGAATTATTATTATGTGTCTTCTAATAGTTTATGCAGCAATCTGTTTATGGGCACCATCAGTTTCCAGAGCAGCTATTATGATAATACTATTTTTTCTGGCAAAAATATTACAACGTAAACCGGTTGCCAATAACATCCTCTTCGCCAGTTTACTCATAATAACTGTTATAACTCCCAACCAACTTTTCTCAGTTGGACTTCAAATGTCATATCTGGCAGTTTTTGTATTATTGAATATTCTACCTAGATTCCGATTTATAAAAGTAAAAAAAGAAGAGCTCGAATACTTAAGTAAAGGCAAGTTAATATTAAATGGAATATTAATTCTCATTTGCACATCATTCATCCTCAATATATTCCTCGCACCGCTCACAGCCTATAATTTTCATCAATTTGGATTTAATGGAATTGCCGGTAATCTTTTGGGGATCCCGCTAATTGGAATGATCTTACCATTAAGTTTGCTAATTGTTTTTCTCCCTGAATTGTTCATTCCTCTGTTTCAGAACAGCTTCCAATTCATCATGCTGATATTCGAAAAATGGACAAGTTTTTCAGCTGGACTTCCTCTCCATTTCGATTTCATTTTTATCTCAATTATTCATTTAGTCCTACTATATTTTATACTCACAGCTTTAGTATTCTTATTTAAAAGTTCTCGCAAACAACGTAAATGGTTGTTCATTTCTGTCATATTTCTTTCCGGCATATTCATTTTATTGGGAAGATCAAGTTCAAATAAACTTACTATCACTTTCTTCGATTGTGGATTGGGCGATCTTGCTCTCATCCAAACACCTCAGAATGAAACAATACTTATCGATACAGGCCCACCGGAGAAAGGGATGAATTCCTTCACCAGATCTGCTCTTCCCTATTTGCAAAAAAATGGAATTAGCAGTATAGATTATGTTCTTATTACACATGCTCATAATGATCATTATGGTGGTGTATTTAGTGTATTTGAAAACCTTGATGCAAAGGATCTAATTGTAACTGATGAATTTCAGAAAAGGAAGATATGGAATAGTATCGCAGGAGAAGTGGAAATGGAAAGATGCTCCGTATTTACTGTGTTAGATACAACTCACATCAGTTTTAATGAGATAAATTTCAAGATCATCCATCCTGACAGTTATTACAAAAGTGGTAATATCAATAATCTCTCTATAGTTGTACGATTAGATTATGGAGAATTATCCGTACTTTTTACCGGTGATCTGGAGCATGAAGGAGAAGATTATTTAATTAATAATTATCCTGAATTCCTCGATTGTGATGTTTTAAAAGTTGGACATCATGGCAGCAAAACTGCCAGTTCTCCTGCATTTATTAAGGTTGTTGATCCGCAATATGCAATAATTTCTACTGCTAAAAAAAACAGATTTAATTTTCCGCATAAAATTACTTTAGAAAGATTTGAGTTTCTGGGTCCAAACCTTATGATAACAGGTTATGATGGTGCCTGCCAAATTGTATCGGACGGTAATAGCGTTCAGATAACAACCGTTATATCAGAGAATAATATTATTGATAATAATTTGAAATAATTTAAGTTTTTCGGTCAATTCGTGAATTGTCCCTACAAAAAAAGCCCCGGCGAACCGGGGCAAATTGCTAACAGCTAATTGCTAACTGCTATTTCATAAGAAAGAGAAGTTGCCCCTTCCAAATACATGGTCGGGGCGAAATTCCCTTATTTCATAAGAAAGAGAAGTTGCCCCTTCCAAATACATGGTCGGGGCGAAATTCCCTTATTTCATAAGAAAGAGAAGTTGCCCCTTCCAAATACATGGTCGGGGCGAAATTCCCTTATTTCATAAGAAAGAGAAGTTGCCCCTTCCAAATACATGGTCGGGGCGAAATTCCCTTATTTCATAAGAAAGAGAAGTTGCCCCTTCCAAATACATGGTCGGGGCGAAATTC
>JAOZPK010000172.1 GCA_029932755.1 Candidatus Cloacimonadota bacterium
GTTAAGAATAATGAAGCAATAGTAATGTTCTTACCATAGTAGTTAATGTTTTCTAAATAGGTTCCCGGCTGTACGAGAACCGTGTCTGTGTCAGCAGACACATCAATTCCGTCCTGGATCGTGGGTTGATCGGCAGGCACGTTGATTATGGTTGAGTACAAACAAGTTGTGGATAACAAAATTAGTATCAAAATAAGCGTTTTCATTTTTCCCTCCTAGTCTCGGCCTTGCTTGTTTGGCGACGCCGGATTTGTCCTCCATAGTTTTTCTTCTTTCATTTAACTCTCTAAAGCGAAGAAAAACTAAGTTAACTTATTGAATCTTTCTTGTTACAAATGCTATCAATGTAATGTCTTCTTGTAAAACACAAATCACTTAAAGAAATAGATCAAAGACATTGTAGGCATGAATGATGCTAACTTGCTATCATCATCATAATGCAATATTACAGTAAATGGTGAACCAATGATGAAACGCATATTTCTGGAGAATGTGATCTCAACTTCCGGTCCAACACTAATTGAATAACTCATATCATCCAAATGATTATTTTCATAGCTGGCAAAAATACCGAATCCACCAACAATATTGAATCGAGTTTTCTGAACAGAATGTATTGGTTTGATCAATTGCAGCCCAATAGAATGAAGTGCATTTGAATCACCCGTACCTCCACCATAGGTTGTTTGAAAACCATACATTTTATTCACATACCTGTATGAAGCTCCAAATCCGCTTGTCATTCCAGTACTTAAACCAAATCCTTTTTCAAATTCAATTTCTGCTAAAAGGGTTGATGTGATTAGAACGATCATTATGAGTGTAAATATTTTTTTCATTTCAAACCTCCTTTAGAAATTGTAGTATAAGCTGATTTCTGGAATGGGAAAAATTATCGATTGAGTGTCATTAGAATATGTTTTAAAGATATCTACAATTGTAAGTGGTAGATCTAAAGAAAATTTTAGATTCCCTTTAATTGTGTATTCCATACCAATTCCACCGCCTATCGAAAAAAGTGGTTTGTTGTCTGATTCGGTACCAATATCTATTAATGCAGAAGATGCCACAAAATAGTATGCTTTTGAAGATCCAATATTGTGGAACGGTTTCATTGCTTTAATACCTATCGGCACATAAAAATTCTCTTTCGTACCAATTGCCACAAAGTTTACCTGGTATCCAAATGTATCATTATAATGTCTGTAACAAAATCCTGCTCCTGAAGCTACTCCCATGGCAAGACCAAGGTTATGATCGGATTCTGCCCAAGACATCGATATCATTATGATGATAAGTAGAGTGAATATTTTCTTTTTCATATTAACCTCTACTTGAAATAATAATGCACACCGGCTTGCGGTATGAATTTAAGAAATTCTAATTTTCCATCATAATACCATGGCCATTCTACAGATAAATGAAGGTATTTTGTTAGTGGAAATTCGAGCCCGATACCGATTCCGACATTAATGTAGGTTTTATCTTCATATTCATTTTGAACGTTATTGTAGATATCAAAGATTGTAGTTCCAGCCAGAAGATAAAACCTGGATGTTTGCCAATTTTTAAGAATGTAATAACCCGTTCCGGAAATGTTCCAGCCAAGATATTTTTCTGAATCTCTTTCTTCTTCCTCATCTTCAGGTTCATAGCTGTAATATGCACCAGCAGCAATTTGATAACCAAACTTCTCATTCATTTGACGATACGAAATACCGCTACCGGAAATATAACCGGCTGACATCCCAATTGAATGCGTCAATTCTTCTGCGGAAAGAATAGAAATAGAAATGATTATCAACATAAGAATTAATTTCTTCATAAATCCTCCTTGTCCTCCGTAGCTTTTTACTCTTTTAAATTTCTCTTTCAAAAACTGAAATTGTCATAACTTCGTATTTTGTTTCAAATGTAATTTTCTCTTCACCAATTTCGATGATCCTTCCCATAAATGAAGATCCATCATTAATAGTTATTCTCTGCACTTGAGTGGAATCTGGTATACTTAGATTGATAAAACCTTTTGATTGTTCGATTGAAATTAATTGAGTGAAGACGATAAATATAAAAATAAGCGTTGCAAAATAGATCCTTTTCATAGGACACTCCTTTTCTCCAGGTTTGCCGTTGAAGGAAGGTTTTAAGAAGTGTCAGATAATTTAATTAAGTTCAGAAGTGTTTAAGATTTCAAAATCTCACACTTCTTTATCTACCATACAAAAAAAGAGTTACATCATATTTCATGTCAATATTTTTTTTGGTGTAAATATTTTTCACTATTAAATATTAATACCAATTTACACTAAAAGCCGCTCCGAAAGTCAGGAATATACATAAAAAAAAGCCTTTCGAACCAAATCCGAAAGGCTTTTTCCCATGCTTAGATTTATCAAGTAACCAAACTTACATCCTCTTCTTCTTCTTCTTCATCCTTAAAATGACGACGAATAAACTCCGGTTGAGGATGATGTATCTTTTTGTGATGCTCTTTGTGAACATTATAGTGGGAACTGAACAAGATCTTGAACAACAATAAAATCATAATTCCCTGCCAATAGCTAATAGGATTTGATTCAAAGATCACGGTAATTGTAGAATTCCACAACAACTGCACAGCCCATCCTACCAAAAATGCTACTCCAATTCCCAAGAGAATGAATAGCGGGATAAATTTTTTGTATTTACCTTTCATATTTCCTCCAATATTTTTAAATTTCTAAAACCGGACTAATTCTTATCTTTTGTCCTGAAAAAAGATCTCTTAGCAAAAATAGAGTGCCGACACACGGCAGCCAGCTCAGATAGTCACTTAATTCAGTTTCTGCTTCTTCACTTTCTATATTTTCAGCAGCATAAAGCAGAATATCTATTTCCAGATCTTCCGGTGCTTTGTGCATACCTTTCTTTAATATTTGATCCTTAAACATTATTAACCTTCCTTTATTTGAAGCTGATCATTCTGTAAAAACTTTCTTAAATAGTTTAGAGCATAACGATAGCGTGAAGCAATGGTATCTTTGCTAATCTCTTTTATTTTTCCTATCTCTTCAAAGGTCATTTTTCCAAAAATATGCAGATGCAGAACATCATAGAGAAGTGGTTTTTCTTTTGCCAGATAGGATAATGATTCTTTAAAGGTATCTTCACTCATCTGCTCATATTCTTCCGTTTCAATATCCGGAATATCAAATTCATCACTGAGGGAAATCACTTTTGCTTTGCGGCTGGAATTACGCACAAGATTCATAGCGATCTGAAACAAATATGCTTTGGGATTGATAATTTCTTTTTGGGCTGCTGCATCAATGAATTTGATAAATGTCTCCTGAAAGAGATCACTGGCTTCTTCCCTGCATCTATTATATAAAAATGTATAGAGTGCATCTTTGTGCCTTCCATAAAATATCTGGAAAGCATCCATATCACCATTTCTATATGCCACTATCAGATCCCGGTCTACCATCTTCATCTTCTTCCTCTCACCTACTATGACACATAAACTCTCAGATGTGTTTAAATTATTTTGA
>JAOZPK010000002.1:0-7592 GCA_029932755.1 Candidatus Cloacimonadota bacterium
TCCAATTATTAAAAATCTGAAGTCTTCCCACTTTCACATCACGTTCCTGAATATAAATCCAATTATCGGGTACAATGTTATTTATTGTCTTCTGTTTAGTAAGATTTTTTATTTTCAATTCTTTCAAAAGTAGTCCAACTGTTATAAAATCGCGATAAATAAGCCCATTTGCAATTTTTGCAACTTCTTTTGGAACATCATTCATTGAGTTAATGAGGTCTTTTACCGGCATTGTAGAAAAAAAGTAATTAGCTTTTTCCTTCCTGTTCTCTCCGCTTTTTATATCGTGTACTGTAACAGATGTTATCTCATTTTGATTGGAAGTTATCCCTGTTACTTTGCATTCAAGATAAATCTTGCCGCCTTTAGCTTCAATTTTTCTTGCCAGCTCTTCCCATAATTGTCCGGGACCAAATTTCGGATACATGAATTGCTCTATAAGACTTGTTTCGGTATTCTTCTGATGGATAGAGTCATCCTTTTTAAAGATACTTTTTATTGCATGAAATATTGCTTTAGAAATAGAAAGCCCCTTGATTCTTTGCGCTCCCCATTCTGGCCTAATTTCTTTACACGGTCTTCCCCATACTTTATGGGTGTAATCTTTAAAAAAAGTGTTATACAGTTCTTTCCCAAATCTATTGATAAAAAAATCTTCAAGATTTTTCTCTATTTTTATTTTGAAAATACGCGACCAAATATAACTAAAACCAATTCTTAATATCCTAATAAATCCAAGATTCTTAAAAGTATTTATATTCAATGAAATGGGATAATCAAAGAAATTACGCAGGAAAAATATTCTTGAAAGCCTGCTTCGAACCAGCATTACATTGTCAGTATCTTCAGGATCAGGAGCATTTGCTTCGCTTGAGAGATGTGTTTCTCTTCCAAGAATAATATCATCTTTTGAAGGTTTGCCCTGCACAGGAAGTACATCCTGCCAGAAATCCATTACTCTTTTAGATTTAGAAAAAAACCGATGCCCACCAAGATCTATACGATTTTCTTTATACTTTACTGTTTTTGAGATACCACCAATATCACCTGATAATTCATATATGATCGGTATAATATCTATTTTTTCTAATAATTCGTATGCTGCTGTTAAACCTGCCGGTCCTGCTCCAATAATAATGGCTGTTTTTTTATTCACTTATCCTTTCCTTATTATATAATATATATTTTCTTGCGAGAAAGTTCCAGAAATAGACAATAGCTGTAGATATTAATTTAGAATTAAGGTAATATAGATTTATTCGCTCAGTTGAAAACCAGATTATTAGTTCATTCAAACCTAAACCAATAATTCCAATAATTGCAAAAATAATGAACTCAATAATTTTTTTATTAACAGCTCTAGATTTAAATACCCATAATATACTTAAAATATAATTTATTATTAATCCTAATATAAATGCAATGGCTGCTGAATGAAGATAATGAAATCCTGCAAAATCGGTAAGAATATAAAGACTACTGAAATCTACTACGAAGGCGGCTCCACCTACAAATGTATAGCGGAACAACTGTATAAAAGTATTATCTGTTTTTTCTATAAACAACTTATTCAACATATTTAATCCATTTTTTTTGAATTGTTTATCAATAAACTACCTTAATTTGTCAAGATTTGTATTATCTGACATGCTTTCATTACGCTATGATTTTATTTGTAATATTTCTATGTCATTTTAGCATTTCATTAATTTTTCTTTGCTTTAAATAATTTTTTCCTTGCATGTTTTAAAACAGCTTTATAAAGTCGTTTGTGAATGATGTGTTGTATAATATCATAAAAAATGACGCATTGGCACACCACTTGCAGTATAGCTTGGTGTGAATTTAAAAAAGTGAATTAAAAAAGTGATCTTTAAACCAAATTAGGAGGGTATAATGGGAACACAACAAATTCTATTGATCGTATTAAGTGTAATTATCGTGGGTATCGCTGTAGCAGTTGGTATCACAATGTTCAATGCTCAGGCAACGAACTCTAACCGTCAGGCAATTATGGGTGACATGAACAACCTAGCATCTTCAGCTCTTGCATTCTACAAAACACCAACTACACATGGTGGTGGTGGAAGTGCTTGGGGTACTGTAGATGAACTTGGTGCTTGGCTCGGTTATGATTATGTTTCAGGTACAGGTTGTACAACAGGTAATGGAACATATACATTTTCAATTGCTACTGACGTTCTTACAATTGTTGGGATTGGAACAGAAATAGGTAATAACGGTTCAACAAACGTTAGTGGTCAACTTGTTGTTACCGGTGCAACTAGTGGTATTGTAGCATCTGTGCTTAACTAAAAATTTCATTAACGGATCAAGTAAAAAATGATGTAATATGGGAAGACTCGTCTTCCCATATTACTGTATTTTCAAATGTTTTTTATTTTAAGGATAATAAATGCAATACGAATTTAGATATCAAGGCATAACAGTTCAAGGTAAAGGTGTTCAGGGCATTGTTATAGCCTCAAATAAAAGAAAGGCAAAACAGATAATTGATGATTTTGCTAAAAAGCATAAGATTAAAATTAACTCTATTCTTAAACGAAGCCTATTTTTATACAACATAAAATTACCTAATGGGAAGAAAGTTAAAGGAAGACAATACGCCTATAAAAAGGGTGAAGTGAGCCGTGCACTGGCTAATATGGGTTACCATCATGCTAAGATAGAAAAAGCTCTTATCGACATAAAAATGAAACCACCTTTTGCCAGCATCTTGATGTTTGTAAATTTGAGTTCCTTTCTTTTAAAAGAAAAAATGAGTTATGACAAGATTTTGCGAATGCTCGCAGATGAAGAAACAAACTTAACTTTAAAAGAATCTTTAAAGAAAATTGAAAGTGATTTAAAAAAAGGAAAGGAAGGAACTGAGGTTTTCGCAAGACATCAGGATGTGTTTGGGAAATTTCCGGCTTATATGCTGGGCTTAGCTACAAAATCTGGTAATATGGCAGAGGTTTATGATGCAACAGCTAAATTTATGGAACGTGAAATGGAATACAAGAAAAGCTTGCGGCAAGCTATGCTGATGCCGGCTTTTACTGTATTAGCAATGTTTGGAGCTGTGTTATATTATGTTATTAAAGTATTTCCGGACACCGCTAAAATGTTCCTTAGATTTGGTATTGACCTTCCACCTATGACTGCTGCAACACTTGACATAAGTGATTATCTAGCTGTAAACTGGTGGTGGATTGTTTTAATAGTTGTTGTCCCTATAATTGCAGCTGTAATTTGGTGGCGAACACCGGAAGGAATGATCTGGCGTGATAAAAATATGATAAAGTTACCGATTATTGGACACCTTATCCATAAATCCAGTATTGAAATTTTCTTCAGAGTGTTTTCAGCAATCTATGCAGGAGCAGAAAATAATATTGAAACTCTTACAGCTTCAGCTGAAGCTTGTAGAAATAAATATATGGAAAAAGGGGTAAAAGAAATCGCAATCCCCTTAATGTTGAAAGATGGGATGTCACTTATACCGGCATTAGAAAAAGCTGATGTTTTCAATCAAAGTACATTAAGCCGTCTAAAAACCGGTACCGAATCGGGTAATATTCTCCAATCTGCACAACAGATAGCTACTTTCTATGAAAAAGAGACGACTTATAAAATGGAAACTATAATTCAATCTATTCAAGTATTTATTGGCCTGTTCATTGCATTAGTTATTACACTTCTTACTGTAGTTTCATCTGAAGTTGCAATGATCTCACCTAACACACCAGGTATGTAATCAAGGAGAAATTTTGATCAGGAAATCCAGATTTGGTCAGTTATTACTCAAAAAAGAAATAATTGATCAAAAAACTATGGAGAAGGCACTAATTATTCTGGCTGATGAGGATCCTTCAAGCCCTAGAGGGTTAGGTGAAATATTGGTTGATGATTTTAAGATAAACCATCACGCCATTTATGGGTTACTTGCAGAACTTTATGCTTTCCGCTCTATTGACATTAATGTAACTGATCTGGATAATAATCAAGTAAAACATACAAAGGAAATTCTTTTAAAGTTTCCAGAAGAATTTAAAAAAGAATTAATTTATAAAAAGATTCTTCCATATCAAGTAACTTATGGAAGACGCAATACACTAATAGTTCTGGCAGCTGACCCAACAGATAAAATTACTGAGCGAATTCCTGTGTATTCCGAATATAAAAAATATGAAGTTGTATATTGTAAATTAGAAACATTAGAAGAATTAATAGAACTTATAGCCCCGCAGAAAAACGAATTTTTAGACTTACTTCAAGAAGCTGAAGAACAAATAGAAGAAATGGATGAATCAAAATCTGAGGCAGATGTTGATGAATATGCACTTGATGAAGAGATCAATAAAAGTCTTCTTGTAAGCCTATTTGAAGGTTCGCTCATAGAAGCTGTGCGAAAAGGTGCCAGTGATATTCATATAATTCCATTCCGTAGATCATCTGTTGATTTTTATTTTAGAATTGATGGAAAACTTATCCATTGGCACAGACAGGAAAGAACATCACCAGAAGCAATATCGGCAGTTGTGAAAGATAGAGCTGTTGGTGTAGACCGTTTTGAAAGAGATACTGCCCAAGATGGATTCATGCAAAGAGTTATCGACGACCATCTTATCCGTTTCAGAGTTTCAATTATTCCAATTACATCTTCTGAATATGAGAGAAGATTTGAAAGCATCGTTATCAGAACAATCGATGATAGGAATGTTATCACAAACCTGAGAAAACTTGGCTTCCAAACTAAGGCCGAAAATGACTTCCTTAAATCTATCAGTAAATCCAAAGGTATCATCCTAGTAACAGGACCTACAGGTAGTGGTAAATCCACAACTTTAATGGCAGCACTCTATCATATTATTAATCCTGCTATTAATGTTCTTACTGTCGAAGATCCGGTTGAGTACCATATTAAGGGTGCAAGACAATTAAAGATCGGAAATAGGTTTACATTTGATTCTGCTATCCGTTCCATACTTCGTCACGACCCTGATGTTGTTATGGTTGGCGAAATACGTGATAAAATCACAGCTGAAATTGCAATTAAACTGGCAAACACGGGACACCTTACATTTTCTACATTGCATACGAATGATGCGCCAAGTGCCATTTCCCGTATGTATAAAATGGGGGTAGAGACATTTCTACTTGCTTACGCAATAAATATTATTATTGCACAACGTCTGATAAGAAAACTATGTTCTAATTGTAAAAAACCTATCTCCAAAGAAAGATGGCCGGCAGCTCTTGAAATGGGAATTACTGAAGAAGAGCTTACATCTGGTAAAATATTCGAAGCTGGAGATGGATGTAAAAAATGTAATGGTGGATACAAAGGTAGAACCAATATTTGTGAAGCATTATATTTTACACCTGAGATAAGAAAAGCTATTGTTGAATCGGGTGAAGAAATAGATGAAGATGAGATTCGTAAAATTGCCGAAGGGCAGGGAATGCTGTCCTTAATGGATTCAGGATTAGATAGAATTAGGACAGGAATGACTTCTGTTGCTGAAATAACTTATGCAACATCGGAGGATTAGATCATGAATATTCAAATGTTATTAGTATTATTAGCTCTAGCACTTTTCTCAACAATGCTTTTGAACACTTATAATATTGTGCTTGATCAATCTGGTTTGGTTTATGATAATATACTTTATCTGCAAGGACAAAAAATCGCAGACAGGTATTTTCAGAGAATTGAATCAGAATTGTTGGGAGATCCTCCTATTTTTAGTTTTACAGCAATAAATTCACTTTATTCAAATATGAGTGAGACCGTAACAGTGAATAATGTAATATTTAACGTTCAAATTAATTCAACTTATTGTGATAGTTTAGGAAATACTCCATATGCTGATACTTTGTTCCAAAAAGTAGATATACAGATGAATTGCCTATCTACTTCATTAGACACACTATATATTGGAACATTGGCTTCTCCATTTAGTAAAGTTTTTTTCTCTAGAGGATTTTGATTATGTCAAGTTTATTAGATGTTCTAGGTGCAACAGTTGTGGGGAGCATGGTTCTTCTGATGATATTTACTTCACTTTTCAACATGCAGGTTATAAGTTACAATACTCAGCTCCAGATTGGTTTAACCAAGATGTCTGAAGATTTGATTACAGGACGGAAAACGGGAAGCATAGACCAACCAGGTATAGAGAGTATCTTATCAAAAGTCGGTGCGGGAGTTTCAACCTCAACTGATCCGATCATTGAAGCCACCTCCACAAGTTTCAAATTTCTTGGGCAAACGAATCCGACATCCAGTGTTAGTACTCTCTATTTTGTGCAGGAAAGCGGAACTAGCGAGGGTTTCCCTTTATACGTCTATCAAAACGATATGTCCAATCCAATCATAGGTCCTTTCTGGATGGCAGACACGTTGGAAATCACATATATTGATATGAATAATAATGTAGTTAATACTCCAGATTCAAATCATGATCTGATTCGTGCAATTAAGGTCAGTCTTACCTTTTTCTATGACACTTACCAGCCTGATATAGATAAAAGGTTAGTAAGGCATAATATCGTATTTTGGAAATATTTCAAAAATTTATATTTATAATTAAAAAGAGGGGATTATTATGGGAAAATTATTGATTCTAATTGTCTTAATGCTCACGGCTGTTTTTGCAGCTATTACGGTTTCACTTCAAGATAGTAGTGCTGACATTCCTGAGTTGATATCTTCTAATATGTCAGAGATTAAAGCTAAATCTCTAAGCAACGAAGCTCTTATGTACAGTATTAAGAAATTAAGCGAGGGTAGTTTGTCAGTTAGTTCATCTGAATTAAGCCAAGTATTTTCGGGGTTTAACGTTCTGGATGGAACAATAGACAGTATTAAATATGTAATGGCGGGCACTGGCGATACACTGCAAATAACTTCATATGTAACTGCTAAGGTTAATGGTGAACTTACACAATATAAAGGCTTTGCTAATATTCTGTATTCTTCCGGAAATTTTAACAACGCCATAACATGTTCAGAAATACTCAGCGTTACAGGACATTCAACAGTAATTGGAAACATTGAGAATGAAGTTGATCTGGATTTTGAAACTGTTTTCGGTATGACAATGGCACAAATGAGAGCAATAGCAGATAATGATTATACTAATCCACCAAATAATGTAGATCCGGTGAATGGTATTACTTACATTGAGACTACAGGTAATAACAAAGCACACTTTACAAATCATCATTGGAGTGGCAGCGGTATCTTAATAGTCGATGGAGAATTTCATATGACAGGTGGAACCTTTGATGGTATCATCTGGGTAGAAGGTGGGAGATTCATGATATCTGGTAATGGGCTTGTACGTGGAACAATCTTCGTTAACAGCGATCCTGAAGAACAAATCAAAGTTACTGGAAATTGTGATATTTATTATGATGAAACTATTGTACAAACATTATTGAGTACATACAATATAATTTCCGGTCCTACAATCACAATTATAAATTGGAGTAATTAAATCGTAAAAATTCATACCTATATGGAGGTAGTTTATGGGTAAGTTGTTGATAGTGGCATTATTAATAATTGGTTCAATCTTTGT
>JAOZPK010000002.1:7692-38139 GCA_029932755.1 Candidatus Cloacimonadota bacterium
AGTTTATGGGTAAGTTGTTGATAGTGGCATTATTAATAATTGGTTCAATCTTTGTACTAATTGTTCTTTCGGTTCAAGATAAAGCTGAGGAAGTTCCTGAGCTTTTATCCAGTAATCTGGCAGAAATACAAGCCAAAGCATTATGTCGTGAAGCTTTGGTATATGGGATGAACAATGTCGGCAACGGATCCGTCATATTATCTCAAGGAACTAATTCCCAAACGTTCACAAATTTTGAAGTCTTAGATAGCACAATTGACAGCATTCAATATATATCAAATACAACAATTGATACTATTGAAATCAATTCTTATGCATCTTATCAAATAGCTGAAGATACGTTTCAGCATAAAAGTACTGCTGTAATATGTTGGGTTCCTACTCATGCTCAAGGGGCTATGTACTCAAATGGAAATATTAATGTTGGTGGTAGCGCAGATGTTACTGGAGATCTCATTGAAAATTGCAACCCTCCATTAGATTTTGAAGAACTATTTGGAATAACAAAAGTACAAATGGAAGCTATTGCCGATACTCATTTGGTAGACCCTCCAAATAATCCTGCTGGAGTTGAAGGCATAACTTGGGTTTCATTTAGTAATCCTAGCGGTGATTTGAAGGTAACAAGAGCAGATTGGGAAGGAAGTGGTATACTTGTTGTCGATGGTGATGCCCAATTTTCCGGAGGTTCGTTCGAAGGAGTAATGTGGATTACCGGATCACTATTCATTAATGGAAATAATGGTTTCAATGGTGCAATTTATGTTGAGGGGGGAATTGAGTATCAGGACGTTGAAGATGTGGCTGTACTCGGTAACTGTCAAATTACTTACGACTATAACGCAATACTTGCTGCATTTGCCGATGCATCTTTAGTGTTAAATTTTGAAATTAAAATTCTTAGCCTGTTTGAGGATAATTAAACCAATTTGGAGAGAATATGACCGAAAATGACTTTTTCAATCATGAGATAGAAACCTATAAATGGTGGTCGAAAGTACGCTGGTATATTGTTCTCATTCTATTTGCCATTGGGATATTGCGTGTAACTCAAATACATCAAACTTTTCCGATTGTAATATTTGTGGCAACCTTTCTGGGAATATTTACTCTTAATGTCTTGTTTCATCTCCAGATCATAAAAACAAACTCTCTTTTTAGTTCATTGCAAATAGTATTAGACATAGTATTTGCTACTGTTATCGTTCATCTTACTGGAGGATTGGAAAGCTCTTTTGTGTGGATATATCTGATAGCTGTTATTACGGCAAGTTTAGTTATGGAAAATTCAGGAGGAGTCATTGCCGCAATGATTGGTAGTATGTGTCTGCTGGTACTGATTCTGATGTATAACTTTGGCTGGCTGATTCCTGTTAATGGTGCAGAATTTAAAGCTGATGTCCCGACACAAACAATTTTCCTCATCTCATATACTGGTCTTTTTAGTGGTATAGCTTTCATATCAAGTTATATAAGTAATATTATGAAAAAACATTCTATCTCTTCAGAAGAAAATACTAAGTTTTTAAATCTCCAGAAAGTTGAGCTTTCTGGAAAAGAAGCGGAATTAATAAACAATAAAAAGCTTCTGGAAAAATACCGAGAGATTGTTCAGGAATCTGCTAAAATTTCTATGCTAGACCACGACCTCAATAATCCTCTTACGGTTATCTCTCTATCAATTCGCAGAATTATTAAAGCTGCTTATGATTACAATGATGAAAAATTAGAGAAATCCGGTAACCAAATGACTGAATCAATTAATAAGATTAATGAGATATTAATAAAATTCCAAAAATTAAAACATCTGGATTTGATCCAAGAAGAACTTGATAAGCAACAAGGATAAATTATGAAAAAGCATATATTAATTGTTGATGATGAACTTACAATTCGAGAATTATGCAAAGAGCTTCTTGAAGAAGAGGGCTATGAGGTAACTCTTGCTGTAGATGGTCAAGATGCTCTTGATAAGATGGATTATGATATATTCGATTTATTCCTTGTAGATATGGCAATGCCACGCATTGGGGGATTCGAATTAATGAAGATGATCAAACGAAAACAACCACTTGCTGTAATTGTGATCCTCACAGGTTTTTCTAGTATTGAAGGAGCGGTAAAAGCTGTACATGCTGGTGCGTTTCAATACCTTTCTAAGCCTATCAATTCAGAAGAACTTTTTGAAGTTGTAAAAGTAGGAGTACAACACTCTGAAGATCTTTATGGACCATTACAAAAAGCATTTGAACCGGGAACGGATACAGTTCAAAAAGGAGAACCTATTATTTTACATGGATTCTCTCCTGAAGATAAAGTGGATTTTATGGCTTTAGGAAGAATTAAAAAATATGAAATTGGTGATGATGTCCCTATTGGTAACGAAAAATCCGGATCCATCATTATTATTGAAAGTGGTGAAGTTTCTGTATGGCTTAATAATACAACTATTGATTATTTGCAAAAGTGGGATTCTTCTGGTGAAGAGAGCTTTATCCTCACTGGATCTACATTTGTTACATTACGTGCAGAAACAGAAGTAAAAGTAAGACATTTCGATAGAAAAAAGATATTAGATTTCTTTGCGTATAAAGGTGAAAAATTACTTAAACGTTTCATGATCAATCTTGTGAATAGTACTTTCTTTAAATGGCGTAAAGCAGTTCAAAGAATTGTAATGTTGAAACTAGTTACGGGAGAATAGCTTTATTAAGTAATTATTAGATATATACACATTTAGCTTCCTATTTATAGGGAGCTTTTTTTATTATACAAAACTCATTTTATCTCATATGATATTATCTCTTGTTATCTTCTTTTATTTCAGCCTGTTATGGCGTTAAACCATTTTTTTAAAAGTTACCAATAATTTCTATATCTCTCTAAAACTTAGTAAGTTAACAAAATGTGCTTGACACTATATTGAAAAAACTTATTCGTTGTCATAGAAAAGAGTTATTTTTATATTTATTGGAGATTATATGGGTTTGTCGTTTTTATCTGAGATGCAAGTTGCATTAAGTGAGTATCTCACAGGTACTTCTAGATTCCAAAATATAAATAAAATGATTACATTCAATGCAGCCTGGAAAGAAGAGGCGTATGAATGTTTGCGCACCTTAATGATACACATGAGAGATATTGAAGCTTCAGATATAGATTTTGGTGGACCAGGATCTAATGGTAAGATATGGTACAGAGTTTATGGTACTAAAGCACCTTCTGACAAAGTTCCCAGTTTTACACAAGATGAAATCACTGCAATTTTATTGAGTATCTTGAGTGATGATCAAAAGGTGATGCTATTTAATAATAAAAATGTTGATATTTCTTTAGGTTTGGTTCTCAAAAAGGGAGAGCGACCAAATCGGTTCCGTGGCGATATTTATTATGAGAGCAGTACACTAGTTGCAAATTTCCGTAGAGTTAACCAGGAACTTTTTGATCTTGAACAATTAAATTTCCCAGAAATAATTAACAAACGATTCAACCTTAAATTTGAAAAATCAGGATTGTTTCTTGTTACAGGAATTACTGGTTCTGGTAAAAGTAGCACTTTGGATTCAATTATAGATATGAACAACAAGAAGAATCATGCTCATATTATAGTAATTGGAAATCCAATTGAATACGTTCATAAATCTATTAAGTCAATAGTTAGACATAGAGAAATCGGTGAAGATGTATTAAGTTTTCAAGAGGGCACTATTCAAGCATTAAGACAGGATCCGGACATCATTGTTGTTGGAGAAATGAGAGATCCCGGAACAATAGCAACAGTATTAGAAGCAACTGATAGTGGTCATAAGGTTTTTTCTACATTGCACACAAGTTCTGCTGTAGATAGCCTTCACCGGATTGTTGCAGAGTTTCCACCTATTGAACAAGAACGTGTTAGATTCCGTCTTGCTGATACTTTAAAAATAATCATTTCCCAGAAACTCGTTCCAGATAAACATGGAAAACTTGTTATGGTTAAAGAAGTTCTTTCGGTAGATTCATCTGTCCAGGCAGCAATACGAAATAAAAATATTGGTGAGATATACCAGATGATAACTGAAGGTAAGAGAAAGGGGATGATATCGATGGAACAAGAGCTTTTTACAAATTATAGAAAGGGTATTATCACTAAGGAAGTAGCTATGAATTATGCAAATAATAAAAAGCGTATGAATCATTTGTTAACCTATTCGTCGTGAGAGATAAATAATGACTAGAAAAAAAGAAAAACTTGCATTTGGCATTTTTAAAGACGGGTTGAAAGTTAAGGTAGCACAGCTTGCTCTTAGTAATGGTATTGTTACTGTTCAAAGCCTTGAAGAATCTATATTGTCTTCTGCACTCTTCCGTCAAGAAGTGGAAAAAAAAGAAGATGCTTTTCTTCCCGAAGAATCAGACGAAAATGAAATCAATATTCCGGAATTATCTGAAATTGAAGATGAGTCATTCTCATTACCTGAGATATCTGAATTTGAAGATACTGAAGATTTTGATAGTTCAGCGAAAGAGGATATGTTACCCGGTTTACGTGATTTGCAAAATTTTCTTCAGCAATTCCCACTTGAAAGGGGAAAAATATCTTTTAATGCAAATGATGAGCAAATATCATATTTTCAATTTGATTCCTCATACGGAACAAAAAATCTACATAAACGTCTTTTAGAAGAGTTGGTATCAAAAGATGAGATCAAGGCTAAAAACTATTCTTTCGATTACATTCTGAATTCTGATAAATCTGGTCTCGCCTTTGCTCATACCGGTGAATTCAGACTTTTTCATGCATTGAGAGACATCAATCTGATACTATCAAAAGAAAGATATTTTTATAGTTGTATTGATACAAATGAAATATGCTTAACAAATGTCGTTAATCATAATTATATCTTCTCTGAAGATGATTATGTTCTTATTTTGTATATTGGGTTTGATTATAAAGTTGGTATCGTTCTGAAAAATGGCATGCATATCAAAACATTCCCTATTATTGTTCCTGACAGTGATGAAATAACCATGAGAGAGACTATTTACTCTAAAGTACTTCTTGAACAAGATATTTCTAATATACCTATTACAAGGAATATTATATTGGGTGGCGATAACACTTCCGATGAGGATTTGGAATATTTCCGTTCTGCTTCTCAAGAAGGAGATAACATAACGAGGATCGATCTTGCTCATCTATCCGTTCAAGAAGGATTGGGAGAGAAAATAACTCCCGAAAGAATTGCCCGATATGTTATACCAATTGCTTTAGCTTGGAAAACCTTAGTACCTAAGAATAAAAAGTTTAGTTCTACAAACCTACTGCCAAATAGGGTGATAGAAAATCAGAAGTATTTTAAAATTGCATGGCATGGTTTTTTAGTTCTAGCTGCTATCTTCTATTTTGCTTTTGCTGGAACTATTAAAAATCTGGAATTGAAACAAGATATAATTGATTATGGAAAAAAGAATTATCAAATAGAACGAGAACTTTCAAAAAATCGAGAATTAATTAAAAGACTCAATGAAATCAAGACCAGATTAAATGAACTTCAAGAAAATTTGCTTAAAGTAGAAAGAATTACAGGAAATAAAAACCAATGGAATCATATTCTTGATGTATATTCTAAATCTTTGAATAGAAATAGATTAAGCTGGATCAGTGACCTTTCAAGTAATAATGAAGGATTTACCGTTGATGGTTATACAACAAATAGACGTGCTGTAATTGCTTTTTCCAAACTCTTTCCGGAAAGTAAGATTATAAGTGTGGCAAAACATGAAGATCAGGGACTTACGATCTGGAAATTTAATATTTCTAGTAAGTATCCTGAACCTGAATCTTGGAAAAGTATTGAGAATGAAAAAACCGACACTGAAAAACCTGTTCAACAGGAAGAAACAGAAAAACCAATTATTGATGAAATAAAAGATGAACCAAAAACGGAACTAATTACCGAAACTCCTATAGAAATTGACGACAAATATCATTCCATACTTTCATTATATTTTTCTGGCAATATTAATAATGCATTTAATCAATTTAGTGAATTTATAAAAAAATATCCACAGCATAAAATGGCATATAATGCTAAATATTTTATTGGTGAATGTTTATACTTGATGAATCAATATTCTGAAGCAAGAGAAACTTTAGAAATGGTATATGTATTAAACGGCAGTAAATCTCCAGATGCGCTCATTATGCTGGGTAACTGTAGTGAGAAGGAAAATGATCTGAAATCAGCAATACAATATTGGAAAACGTTAATTAAAAAATATCCTGATAACGATCTATCAAAAGCAGCACAATATAAGATAGATAAAATAGAAGGTAAATAGAAATGAATTATGCTTTAAGAAATACTTTGATACTTTCAGTCTTATTAGTTTTAGTTATTCTGGGTTTTCTGCTTGGAAATACGTCTTCAGTAAAAAAAATCAAAGTGATAAAAAGTGCTTATGAGAATAACCTAAAACAACTAAATGATCTAAAGGCTGCAAATCCTGATATGGAAAATCAAGATCTTTTTATTCAATCCTTGAAAGATCTTGAAAAAAAAGTTCAAAGAGAAAGCAAGCTCATTCCTCAGAAAAATGATCCAACGATAACTTATAAATACATGCTGGATATTTGTGATAACTTTTGCCCTGATATGAAATTCAATTTTATATATAACCGATTAAGCAAAATCGAGAATATTAGTTTTTATTCATATACAATTAAGGGGATTGCACCAATTCAATCTTTCTATACTTTTGTTTATCAGATCGAAAGCCAGTATATGCTTTATGTCATTGAATCAATAAAGATCAACGAAGAAACTAAAGATGATATTTCAAGCGGTAATGTTAGCTTTGTTATTGTTCTCAATGCATATTTTGAAGAAACCGCAACTGAAATTGGTGATATACCATTTAGAAAATTAAAATATAAAAATGTAAGATATGATCCGTTCTATTCCAGAATTCATGCACCCGTACTTGATGAAGAAGAACAAGAATTCTTAGATATATACTCTTCCGGAATGATCGGATTAACACCCAATAAAGTATTTATTAAAGATAGAATTGGCAGGATACATATACTTGAAATAGGTGATAAAGTTGCGTACGGAACTCTCGAATCTATTAACTGGAAAGAGCAATATGCAACATTCCAATTGAACGAAATTGGTGTAATAAAAGATATGAAAATCTATTTGAATGAATTAAAAGAGGAATAAAAATGAAGAAATTAATTAGTTTTCTTATTCTCCTGTGTTTTGTTCTAACCTTATTTGGCCAGGAACAGAATATTAAAAACATCCCTGAGGAAGAGTTGATCACGATCTCCCGTGAAACAAATTTCGCTGCTGCTCTTAAAGCTATCGAATATCTTTCTTTGGATTTTGCAGGAAAGAATATTTTAAATACAAGTAACTTTAATAATCCCATTGGAATCCCGATCAAAGGTCTCCAATGGAAAGATGCACTGAATCTGATCATAAGATTTCATGATCTTGTTCTCGAAGAACGTCCTGCTACATTTATTGTAAAAGATCCAGAAGTTATTATAGATGAATCAGGACAAGAAATAGGGACTGAAAGGAAAGTAACGGCATCTACCAAACAGGTTAGGATAAGTGCTATTTTCTTTAAGGCTGATAAAACTCTTATCCATGAGGTGGGAATTGACTGGACTACTCTTATCGATGGAAAAGTTGATGTCGCAGTAAATTTAGCTACTACAAGTAATTTATCAACTGATATATTTAGTGCTGGAACTCCTGCTAATCCTGCCGTTCCTATAAAAATGAACTTCGGTGATATCACAATTGATCTGAATACATTGCTGAATATCATTGAAGCAAACCAGAGAGGTACAATAATTGCCAGACCAAGTATAACTGTAATATCTAAAAAGAAAGGATTTATTCAAGTTGGACAGGACTTCTCTGTGAAAACACTTGATCAAGCCGGAAATACAACAGAGAAATTCTTTGAAACCGGTATTATCATGGAAGTAACCCCCGAAGTGTTAGTTGAAGATGATAGAGAGGCAATATACCTTTCTGTGGAAGTTGAAAAAAGTTCTGCTCTTCCCGGTGACATTACAACAATCATTGATAAAAGCAAATCGATTACAGAAGTTTTGTTATTTGATGGTGAGGAAACAGTAATTGGCGGACTTTTCGATAAAGAGATTAAAACTAATCGTGGTGGAATCCCAATTCTAAAAGATCTTCCATGGTGGTTTTTTGGTTTTAAGTACATTTTTGGATATGAGACTAAATCGGTAGTTTCTAGAGAAATGATAGTAATTCTTAAAGCGGAGATTATTGATCATATAGATGATAGAAAATTACTTCCAAAACCTACCGAGGAAAAAATTGAACAAGAAAAAAAAGATATGAAGAGATCTGAAAAACTATTTATAAAAGAATAATTTGTTAATACAAAAAAGAAAGATCGGATCGTAAGAACTGGTCTTTCTTTTTATTTCAGTAATTTTCTCAATAGGAATACAAATTTTTCTATATCCTGTTGTTGAGTATCAAATGACGTCATCCATCTAACTTCAGATTTATGTTCATCCCACATATAAAAAAAGAATTTTTCTTGTAATCTTGGAATTATTTCAGATGGAACAATTGCAAAAACACCATTTGCTTCCACTTTCTGAGTTATCTGTATTCGTGGAAATTCTGCAACACTCTCCGCCAGGATCTTTGCCATTTTATTAGCATGCTTAGCATTCTTCTTCCAAAGATCATTAGAAAGAAGCGTTGTAAATTGTACTGCCATGAATCTCATTTTAGAAGCCAATTGCATTCCCTGTTTACGGTAATATTTAAAATTATTTGATATTTTTTTATTGAAAAATATTATTGCTTCTGCATTCATAGCTCCATTCTTAGTTAAACCTAAAGAAAGGACATCGACACCAACATCAGCAGTAATCTCACATAGGCTAATATCTAAATTTACAGCAGCATTGCAAAGTCTCGCTCCATCCATATGAACTAACATTCTATTTTTATGTGCATAATCAGTAATATCTCTTATTTCATTTTGAGTATATACTGTACCCATTTCTGTAACTTGAGCAATTGAGATCACTTTTGGTTGCGAATGATGTTCGAAATCAAATCCATGCATGTGATATTTTATTTTCTCAATTGTAAGTTTGCCATTCTCGGTAGGAATAGAAAGCAGCTTACATCCGGTAAACTTTTCCGGGGCTCCACATTCATCAACGTTTATATGAGCCGTCTCTGCACATATAATTGAGTTATATGATTCGGTTAACATCTTTAACGCAAGCACATTTGACCCAGTACCATTGAATGTAAAATAGACATCAATCTCTTTACCAAAATGTTCTTTGATCTTAATAATTGCATTTTGTGTGTAAATATCATCTCCATATGCAATACAATGCCCAATATTTGCATTTTGCATCGCCGTTAATACATCTGGATGAATTCCCGCATTATTATCACTGGCAAAACCACGCTTCAGTTCATCTCTCATAATTTCCCTTCTTTTGTATATTTGAGCTTTTAATATTATTCTCTATATTTTTGTCAAACCACAAATAAAAAAAGCACCGCTAAATTGCGGTGCTTTTTTATAAAATTATTTATCTTAGGTTTGAACTACAATTTCTCTTTTTATTGGCGTATATTCGGCATCACTAAATCCAAGCATTGGGAAGAAAATAAGTGGTAATAAAAGTAATCCAAATCCATAGCCAACACCTTTACCGAATGATTTTGCGAGTTCAAATATTACAATTATTGCACAAATAATATTTGCAAATGGTACAATAACAATCAAGATAATCCACCAACCAGGTCTTCTTACAATCTCTAACCATAATATCATATTATAAATTGGGATAAATGCTCCCCATCCTGGTTTACCTGCTTTTTCAAATATCTTCCATAGCCCAACCACGGAAACGAGCCAAACAACAAAGAATAAAAAAGTTACAAATCCTCCACCACCTTTTGCCACTGTAAATAACAATGAATTCATAAATACATCCTCCTTTTTTTATGGAACAATTAGTAGATTTGTATTTTGCAATGTCAAGAGTTTTACTTAAGTTAATTATTATTTTTTAATTAAATGCTTTTATGCTTATTTTATAGCCTTATCTTTTAGGTTAATTTTTATATTGACATTTTAACTATGGAGTTAAAATATTGAATTATAAGATATGGGAGTTAAGGATAAAAATTATGAGAAACAACATATTAAAACACAAAATAAGTGATACAATTACAAATATTTCCCATTGTAAAATATCCACACCTCTACCACGACCTCTTCTTGGAAATGAAGTACCTGCCGGCTTTCCTTCTCCTGCACAAGATTACATTGAAGAGAATCTTGATCTAAATGAACATCTCATTTCTCATCCTTCGGCAACATATTTTGTAAAAGTTGAAGGATATTCCATGGTAGATGCAGGAATTTATTCGGGAGATATCCTCATTGTTGATAGAGCCGTAGAGCCAACTCACAAAAAGATTGTGATTGCTGTTGTTGACGGTGAACTTACGGTAAAACGACTTTATAAGAAAAGCGGGAAATGGTTTCTTGCTCCTGAAAATTCCGAATTCGAACCTCTCGAAATTACCCGTGATATAAATTTTCATATTTGGGGAGTGGTCATATATTCCATTCATAAGATGAAATAACAATGTCAAAGAATACTGTCGCTTTAGTTGATTGCAACAACTTTTATGCTTCCTGCGAAAAAGTATTTAACCCACATTTAGCAGATAAACCGGTAGGGATTTTATCCAATAATGATGGTATCATTGTTGCTCTTTCCAATGAATTGAAAAAATTGGGAATTTCTCGAGGAACTGCTGCTTTCAAAATTAATAAACATTTTATAAAAAAGCATGATATCAAGCTGTTTTCCTCAAATTATACATTATACGGTGATATGTCTGCCAGGGTTATGAATACATTATCATCATTCACACCCGATCTTGAAATATATTCTATTGATGAAGCATTTCTTTCCCTATCAGGTTTTGAACATTTGGATCTTACAGATTATGGCAGACAAATTAAAAAAACCGTGTGGTTGCATACTGGATTACCAGTTTCGGTGGGAATTGGACCGACTAAAACTCTGGCAAAAATTGCAAACCGTTTTGCCAAAAAACATAATTTTGCGGAAGGTGTCTTTGATATAACAAAACATCCCGACAAAGATAAAATCCTACGCTGGATTGAAGTGGGACATATTTGGGGTGTGGGAAGACAATATGCCAAGATGCTGTGCCGCAATGGCATCACAAATGCATATGAACTCACTCAGGTTCCAGATAATTGGGTGCAAAAAAAAATGACTATTATTGGTCTGCGTTTAGTAAAAGAACTGCGTGGGATTTCCTGCATTGATCTGGAAATAGATATAAAACCAAAGAAAGAGATAGTGTCATCCAAATCATTCGGGAATCCGGTAACCGAACTACAGGATTTGATGGAGGCAATTTCCGATTACTGCAGTGTAGCTGTGAAGAAACTACGTTCACAAAACCAGGTAGCTTCGCTTGTTATTGTATTTCTTTCTACAAATCGTTTTAAGAACGAGCCGCAATATGCAAATTATGCCAAAGTACGCCTTCCTCTCCCCTCTGCTTACACTCCAGATTTTATTCATGCTGCCAATAGAATTATAAAGAAGATATATCGTCCCGGATACAAATATAAGAAAGTTGGAGTAATGCTTGCTGATATTATGCATCAAAGTAAAACTCCGCTCGATTTTTTCCAGCCTACATATCTGGACGATTACCGTAAAGTTATTATGGACTGCATGGATGATATAAATAATAAAATGGGATCACATAAAATTACTTATGCTTCTGCCGGTATAAAAAAGCCATGGCAAATGAAGAGAGAAAAACTTACTCCCAGCTATACAACAAGTTGGAAACATATTCCGGTGGTAAAAGCAATATGACTAAAACAAGAAAGATAATTCACGTTGATATGGACGCATTTTTTGCTGCTGTAGAAATTCGGGATCATCCTGAATATAAAGGAAAACCGATTATTGTAGGAGGGAAACCGAACAGTCGTGGTGTAGTTTCAACTTGTTCTTATGAAGCCAGGAAATATGGGATACATTCTGCGATGCCAAGTTTTATGGCATATAAATTGTGTCCGCATGCCATCTTTGTACGTGGCAGATTTGATGCGTACAGAGAAGCATCTGAACAGGTAAAGGAAATATTTTATGAATATTCCGACTTGGTAGAACCAGTTTCTATTGATGAAGCATATATTGATGTTACAGAAAATAAAAAAGATATTGCATCAGCTACACAGATCGCTATAGAAATTAGGAGAAAGATATTTAACAAAACCAAACTCACAGCATCGGCAGGTGTTTCCTATAATAAATTTTTAGCAAAGATCGCTTCTGATATGAATAAACCTGATGGTTTAATGGTTGTAACTCCTTTGAAAGCGAGACAAGTATTGGAGGATCTTCCAATTGGTAAATTTCATGGGATTGGAAAGGTAAGCGAAAAAAAAATGAATATGCTAGGAATAAGAACTGGTAAAGATTTGAAAGAGCGAACATTGAAAGAGTTGATGAAGCATTTTGGAAAGGTTGGAAGTTATTATTATAACATTGTACGAGGAATTGATGATAGAGAAGTAACTACAGAGAGAATTAGAAAATCTTTGGGACATGAACGTACATTTGCAAAGGATATAAGTGATATAAATAAAATGGTGGAGATCATAAATAAACTCGGCGATAAAATAAGTAAACAGATGCAGGAAAGAAAATTCAAGGCAAAAACTTTGACACTTAAAATCAAATATGCAAATTTCGATCTTGTGAGTAGAAGTAAAACGCTTGATATCCCATTTGATAGAGATAATGTGATCAATCATTTAGGAAGAAAATTGCTTCTGGAAACTTTGGGACCTAAATGTAAAATCCGTCTTTTGGGTTTGAGTGTTTCTAATCTTATGTGGGAGAATGATAAAAGGGATAAACAAGAACTTTTTACGTTTTTTAGATCAGAGATGCCGATAATTAAATTGTAACTCAAAACTCTGTCTTTAAGGATTTTGGAAATGAGATTATGTCCCTTGTTCGCATCCGGCAACTGCCGGATAGTGTACACAATTAGGTTACTAAGTCCAACTTATCAACCAGAAATGAACTGGAGGATTTATGTGTGGAAGATTCGCACTCTACAGTAGTTTTCAAGCAATTAAAAATTATGCAGACCTATTAAATGAGATCGGTGAAATAGATGTAAACTACAACGTTGCACCAGGGCAGGAAATACCAATCATAATAAATAAAAATCAGCAGAATATTCTGAAATCATGTAAATGGGGTTTCATTCCTTTCTGGGCAAAAGATGAAAAAATTGGTTATAAACTCATTAATACAAGAAGTGAGACTATTACAGAAAAACCAAGTTTTAAATTTGCTTTCCAGCATAGACGATGTCTTATTCCTGCAAATGGATTTTATGAATGGAGAAAAGACGATAAACAACCATTTTATATAAGCTTGAGAGATAGAGAGTTATTCTCATTTGCAGGGATTTGGGAGATTTGGAAATCTCCCGCTGGAAAGCAAATTTTCTCGTGTTCCATTATTACAACTTCTCCAAATGAAAAACTAATAAATATTCATCATCGCATGCCGGTTATTTTACAAAAAAAGCAAGAAGAAACGTGGTTATTAGAATATGATGGTGAAATTTTGCAAAAACTTCTTACTTCTTATCCGAGTGAAGAAATGCTATTTCATCCTGTTTCATTTGAAATAAACTCTGTGAAAAATAACTATCGTAAATTGACCGAAGCAATTTAAATTACTTTTCTAATAATCTTAATACCATTTTATAATAAAACAACTTGCATTATTGAATTCACAAAATATCTTTGTGAAAGAAATAAGATAAGAAAATAGATGAAAAGTAGCATGGATATTCATGCCCGTGTAAGAGAGAAGTAGAAGCTGTATAAATTAATACCTTACGAACTATTCGTAAGGAGAGATTTAGTAAGAGAGAAATATGATAGGAACACTCATTAATGTAGGCACAATCATTATTGGCAGCATTATTGGTTTGATACTGCATACTAGACTTTCCAAACGTTTTACTGAAGTTGCCTTTCAAGGAATTGGTATTTTCACTATATTTCTGGGGATTGCAATGGCTCTGAAATCAGATGCTTATTTACTTATCGTACTCAGTTTGATATCTGGCTCCCTGATTGGAGAAGCTCTCAATATCGAATTGTGGATGAATCGACTCAGTGAAAAATTGAAAATACGATTAAAAAGTAAGAATAACAAATTTTCAGAAGGATTAGTTACTGCTTTTCTTCTTTTCTGTATGGGTTCAATGACTATTCTTGGAGCGATCGAAGAAGGATTAGGCGGCAAACCAAATCTGCTGCTCACTAAAGCGATCATGGATGGATTCGGTTCTATTGCTCTCTCTTCTGCGCTGGGAATCGGTGTAATGTTCTCTGTGATTCCATTGTTTATCTATCAGGGTGGACTCACTCTACTCACTTCTGTTTTTGGAAATTATTTTAGCGAATTCTATATTAATAATCTTTCTTCGGTTGGTGGTATTTTGCTAATTGGTTTGGGGTTTCGTATTTTAGAGATCAAACAGATCAGAGTACTAAATATGTTGCCGGCTTTAATGATTATTTTACTTCTAACCTGGATTAAAAGTCTGTTATGATCAAATACATTCCACTCAACCAAAACATTTTACAAGCAGCTTTGAAGGAACTTGATTCTGCTAAATGCCTACTGCTCTTCCCCACCCGCAAAAGTAAACAAGAGGCACAGAAATTATATCAACCAGATTGGGATTTTTCCAAACATAAATTCCTAACGATGGACGAATGGAAAGACGAGATATTCCATTCCAAATTACCAATACTAAAAGAAGAAAAACGAACTTTGATGTTCTATAAAGCACTCACAAAAGAAAATAAAAATTTCTTTAGAATTAAAACTTATTTTCAATCAATCGAGCTGGCAAACAACTTTTTCAATTTCTGGGAAGAGATTACTGAGGAGATGATATCTGAAGATGACATCAATGAGATTCTTTTTTCTAAAAATACTGCAAATGATTGGCAACTTAATACATTTCAACAACTCTTACAGATTAAAGAGCAATATTATGAACTTCTGCAAAAAGAACAATTTTCTGACACAATATTATTGCGTGAAATAAATGATCTACAGTTTGAATTGAATTTTGATAAGATCATCATCGTGAATCAGTTTTATTTTACAGAACGTGAAAAGACTATTTTACATAAACTTGATGAGAAAGTTTTGGTATATTTACAGGTCACACCGGAATTCTACAATGAAGAAGAGTTGGCATTCAAAAAGGATTTTGATGCTGGTGTTTTGCAATCAGTTATAAAGCAGAAGATCAAAGTCATTACATCATTAGAACAATTTCAGATGATTGGAGATTTACTTTCTACCATCGATCTACAACAGAGAAACACAATTATTGATTTCAAGTTCAATTCACGTTCTTATGCTAGTTTTCTATCACGAGAACATTATTCCATTTCCAATTCCCTGCCATTTTCAGGAACAGGTTTATTCAGGTTCTTCCAAACTTTGCAAGATCTTCTTCATTCAATTGTATGGGAAGGAACTCCCTTTTTGTTATCTCTTCAAGAATTATTAAATGCTACCCTTTCAGATGATTTCTTAGAAATTTTTGAGGAAGATAAAAATAAGCATGAGCAAATAAGAACATTCCTCTTCAAGTGCATTGACAACGACATTCAATATCTTGATCTTGAATATTTTGATAATCGAGGAACAAAGTTTAAAGTTGTATTTGAGAAAATATTCAATCTTATTATTGAGGTTAGAAAAATTGATAGTATAGCATCTCTCATTGAGTTCATCGAGAATCACATTAACGTTGAAAAATTAACTGAAAGAGAAAATAATAAAACCGATATTCTAAAAGTTTTTTATGAGCTTCTTTCAGATTTTGCTTCTATCGAGCAGATTGGATTGATAACGAATTGGAAGAATATCTTCCCACATAATATCTCAGCAAATTTATGGCAATTGTTCTTAGATTATATGAAACCCAAACAGATTAAATTCACTTTGGGAAATCAATCTGTTAATCGAGTTCAAATCACTTCATTACAAGACACCAGAAACCTGCATTTTGAAAACGTTTATATTTTGAATGCAATCGAAGGAATCCTTCCTGCAGCTAAACATACTCAATTCCTCTTTTCAGAAAACCAGAGAAAAAAACTTTCGCTGAAAACATATGAAGACATTAAACTTCGTGATAAATATTATTTCTATCGTCTTCTGGCAACCTCCAACAAAGTAACAATTTTTACGCGTACAAATTTGGAAGAGAATATTGAAGTAAGTTCTTTTATTGAGGAACTGAAATTATTTGATCTAATCAACGAAGTTGAGCTTCCTAAAACTGATTTGTATCAACAGCTTTTTAATTCATTGTTAGTGACGAATGATCATTCTCTTCCCAATCAAAATATAATTTCTGCTGATTTCTTTTCCATTCCATTTGATAAATCAGATCTGAAAAATAATGAACTCAATCTTAGCTTTTACAATTGGGAAAAGCTAAAGAAAGACCCATTTACATTTTACTTAGAGTTCATTGCAAATTTGAATAAACGTGATCCAATTCTATCTCTAGATTTCAGCAACAAACTAATCGGAACAATTTCACACAGTGTATTCACAATGATCTGGGAACGTCTGATTGAGGTTTATCATGGAAATAAACTGCATCATAATTTTGTATTTAACACAAAACAATATGTAGATCAGGCAATTGAGCATTTTATTAAATATAAGATGAAATACATCTCTCCTCATAATTATTCAGAGAATTATTTCAGGAATATTTTTATCCCGATCTTAAAAGATGGAATTGCCAATTTCTTCTACCGGCTTCATAATGATCTCAAATTTACCGATGAGCATATTACTGTATTTCCTGAAACAGGTAGAACCGAACAAAAGAAGTTTTTCCAGCTTGATGATATCGAAATTTCTCTTCGTGGCAGAGCTGACCTACGTATTCATTCTGCTGAAAATATTCCTCATATCTTCGATTATAAAACCGGAAGTATGAATGCCGGTAAGGTCAAACGATATAATGAACAATTGCAGTTTTACGAATTTATCAGTTATTTAATTGATTCACCCAAAATTGAACAGAAAATACAGTCTCATCTTTTCTTTGTGGAACAAAAGATCATGACGGATATTAATAGACAGATCGACTTGAAAAATGCAATAAAAGAAGCACTTCAAAATGTCATTGATAATGGTTTTACCCTTGCGGACAAAAAGGACATTTATGAAAATATTGAGATCACACGGCGTGATTTGAAAATGAAAACGGAGACTCAACAATGAAACCTCTGTTGATCCGTGCCAGTGCCGGAACCGGAAAGACCTATCGACTTTCTTTGGAATTTATCAATCTACTGCTGAAATACAGAATCAATTTCGAAGAGATTTTAGTGATCACATTCACCCGAAAAGCAACCGCTGAAATAAGAGAAAGAATATTTGAACATCTGCATAATATTGTTCATAATACTGATGAAGGAAAAGAAATTATTCGCAGCTTACAGAAAGATATTAATCCAGATCTAAAATTCAACGCTGAAGATATTAAATTCTTGAGAAACACTTACAAAAAGATGCTTACTAATAAATCAGAAGTGAATGTAAGTACGATCGATTCCTTTATCAACGCTATTTTCAGTGGAGTTATCGCACCTTTTCACAATTTTGTGGATTTCAAACTCGATAACAATATTAACGATGAATATTTACCTGAGATATTCGAGCATATCTTCAAAGATGACAAACTAGAGTATTATAAAAATATTTTCCTGAATGCAAAGAAGAGGAATCTTGAGTCATTCGACCAATTCATCAAAGATATAATAAATTATCGCTGGTTATTCGAGTTTATTGATCGATCAAAATATTCAGGAATAGACGTAGAAAAAGTTACACAAAACCATTTCAGCAAATACACAATAAAACTCAGGCTATTTCTATTCTCAATGCAAGATGCAATATATTCCTATCGGGAGAAAAAACCAGCAGATCTGCAACAGCTTCTGCAAAAAGATCACTTCGAAATATTAGATAAAATTACAGATATAAATTCTATTAACCCAAATGAAATTGCAGATGAGTTTTTCAAAATTCTATCTGATCCGGAATTCATAAGTGAGAATTATAATCTGCTTATTAGTAATAAAAACATCTGGAATGGTACAAGAATTCGTAAGTTAGAATTGAAATCAGATTTTGAAGAAGTGCAACACCATCTAGCAAATTATCTTTATTATGAAAAGGCATTAATAGAAGAACTCAACATCATTTCATTGGCTGGTGAGATTCTGAAAGTTTATGATGAGATCAAATTCAGAGATAGAATATTTACTCATTCCGATATAAGTTATTACACTTTTAGATATCTATATGATAAAGAACTATCGATTATCGAAAACAACAATGTTCTCAACATTTTTTATGAGCAACTATCTTATAATACACGTTTTATTCTTATCGATGAATTCCAGGATACAAGCATTTTACAATGGAGTATTTTCCAACCTCTCATTACCGAAACACTAAGTGGTTTTGGACAAAAAGAATACGGCGGGCTCATTGTTGTAGGTGATGAAAAACAAGCGATCTACGGTTGGCGTGGTGGTGAACGAAAATTACTTACGGATTTTCCGCAACTACTTGGTTTTGAAACTCAACAAGATACTCTCACAACTTCTTATCGTAGTAAACCAATTCTCCTAGATTGGATCAACAAGCTGTTTGGTTCTGAACATCTTACATTTGATAATGCTTGGGAATATTCAGAAATTAAAAGTGCAAAAGAGAAAGATGGTTTTGTGCAGGTTAGTTTCAGAAATTTATCAGAATCAGATGGAATTCAGGAAAAACAAGATTTGAATAAAGTTTATACAGAATTCGTTAATGATACACTTTTACCTCTTATCAAGGATGAGAAAATAAACCAGAGTGATACGGCAATTTTAATGCGTAAGAATAAAGAACTGGAAATAATGGCTTCGGCTTTGGATGAGAAAGGAATCGAATACATTTTGGAATCTTCCGGTTCTCTTTTTGAGCACAAGGCTATCAAGCCAATTCTGCATATTTTGAAATTTCTTGTTTATGAAGATCCAATTGAATTAGTTAAGATCCTCCGCTCTGATCTTGTGTTGATGCATCCCAAGAAGATGAAAAATATTTTGAATCTCTACAAAAACGCTGAAAATATTAATGCTTTTTTCCAACTAACATCCGAAGAACATTCTCTATTAATTCTACAAAATATCAGAAATAATAAGAGATCAATATTGAATACTATTAAAACCATTTTAGAAGAATTCAATATTACAAAATTATTTTCTACAGAGATTGAATTGAAAAATATTCATCGGTTCTTGGAAGTTGCAATCGAGTTTGAAAACAGCGATCAAATACACAAAATCGATCTTGCCGGATTTCTGTCATATTGCAGATCATTAGAAGAAAAGGATGAATATTCTCAATTGGGGCAAACTGTTTCAAATTCGATTAAACTACTCACAATCCATAAATCGAAAGGATTACAATTTGAAACTGTTTTCTCGTTTATGAATATCCCGAAAAATCAGGGTCAACATAATCAGGGATTAAAATTATATTATGATTTCGAAGATGATTTCCATTCTCTGCAAGATCACGCTCTCACCTATAATTTTAATAAAATCATAAAGAAAAGTGATAAAATGGAATTGATAGATATTGTGAATAAACGAAATAACGGTGAGGAATTGAACAATATTTATGTAACTCTTACACGTGCAAAAAACAATCTGTTCTTCTTTATAACTTATGATAAAAAATGTGATCTGGAGAAATTTATCAGCAGTATTAAAAATGACAGTTCCGTTCCTAAAAATATTGCTAAAGTAGTTTATAATGAGTTCACCCAAGATATTCAGCAATTGTCGCAAGTTCATCAAATCATTGAATATGGAACTATTACAATTGATAAACCGGAGACAGATAAAGCAGCTTCCGAAATTGTAACTTCATTTTCCCAACACCTGAAATTCCTAAATTGGGATGATATTTCTGAACGAAAACCAGATAATATTCATCAGCTCAAAACTGAAATTCTAGATAACCAGAGCATTCAGATAGGTAATATCGTGCATGAATATTTATCTCATATAGTTTTTGATAGTAAAAAGATTAGGCAGATTGCTTTCGAGAAAACGTTATCGAAATATGGCAGTTTGTTCCATAGAGATAAAATTATTGAAATTATTATAAAAGTTAACGAATCTATTGATGAGCATAATGATTATTTCATTGAGGATAATTGGGACAAAGTTTTCAATGAATTTACCATCTTTGATGAAAAAGGCAAAGAATCGCGCATTGACAGACTGATGATCAATACTTCGAAAAAAGAGATTTTAATTATTGATTATAAAACCGGAAGCCATTATGAGCAGGAGCAACTTGACAGATACAAAGAGATTATTGAAAAATTGCTGATAGTAAAGAAAGAGAATTATGAAGTTGATAAGAAATTTTTGGAAGTAAAGGTGTAATGTGATTATACAATTCCTTATTTGTCAGTCCGCAAAAACTGGAATCTAATTTTATCATGAAGTGGATTCCCAATCAAGTTGAGAATGACATTTTTCTTGCAATTCTCATACTTTTGTCATCCTCGCGAAAGCGGGGATCTATTTAGCAAAATAAGGAAATAATGGAAAAATCATATTATGTTTATATTCTAACTAATAAAAAGCATGGAACTCTTTATATTGGCATAACAAATGATTTAATGCGTAGAATTTATGAACATAAAAACAAAATATTTAAAGGATTCACAAAGAAATATAATCTTACTAAATTAGTTTATTATGCTGAGACAAATGATATCTCAGCAGCAATAACCGAAGAGAAAAGAATGAAGAGATGGTATCGAAAATGGAAGATAGAATTGATTGAAGAGGAAAATCCTGATTGGGAAGATCTTGCAGAAGATTGGTATCAATAGATTCCCAATCGAGTTGGGAATGACAGTGTTTCCTTCTTGTCATCCTCGCGAAAGCGGGGATCTAAGAATAATAAAAATATTAAGGAGAACTAAAATATGAGTAAATTAATGGCGAGCGTTTCGGGAATACGTGGAATTTATGGTGAAAGTTTAACGGCAGAGATCGCCTTGAAATATGCAGCACATTTTGGTGTATTCTCAGGTCGAGGAAAAATAATTGTGGGTCGTGATTCACGAGTAACAGGTCTGGCAATGTTCAATGCTGTAACAGCAGGTTTAATGTCAGTTGGTTGTGATGTGGTTAATATTGGTGTTGTATCTACACCAACTGTTTTACTTGCTGTAGAAGAAAGTAATGCAATGGGAGGAATTTCCATTACAGCATCACACAATTCAACTGAATGGAATGCTATGAAATTCGTTGCAGAAAATGGGATGTTTCTCTTCCCTGAAAATGCTTCAGCATTAGTTTCATCCTTCCAAAATGAAGTCGATTATGTCGGTTGGGATAAGGTTGGGAAATTAACTCAAGATGATAATGCTACCGCACGACATATTGAAAAAATCCTGAATATTTCATATTTGAATATTAAAGATATAAAAGCAAAGAAATTCAAGGTTGTTATCGATTCTGTGAATGGAGCAGGTGGTCTAATTTCACCACAATTACTAAAAGATCTTGGATGTAAAGTGATTGAAATAAATAGTGAACCAACCGGAATTTTTGCTCACACGCCCGAACCGCTTAACAAAAACTTGAAGCAGTTAGAAGAAGCAGTTAAGGAACATCATGCTGATGTTGGTTTTGCAACTGATCCTGATGTTGATAGGCTGGCAATAGTTGATGAAAAAGGAAATTGTATTGGTGAAGAATTTTCACTCTTACTCTCTGAGAAATTCATCCTCTCTAAAGTTAAAGGAGATATAGTAACCAACCTTTCATCCTCGATGGCTTCGGAAGATATTGCAAGTAAATTTGGTGTGAAAGTTCATCGAACAAAAGTTGGTGAGATCAATGTTGGTAAGCTAATGATGGAAATTAATAGTCCTGTTGGTGGAGAGGGAAATGGTGGAGTTATATGCCCTGAAGTTCATTTTACAAGAGATGCGCCTGCAGGAATGGCGGTAATTTTGGCGTATCTCGCAGAAAGCGGAAAAACAGTTTCTGAACTTTCTGATCAGATTCCCAAATACTACTTTGCTAAAAATAAAATCAAAGTTGATCCCTCAAAACTTGATGCGATTATGCAAAAAGTTCCTGATATCTTCTCTGAGTACCAGTTTGATACAACTGATGGTATTAAAATTCTGGGAAATAAATTCTGGATCCATATTCGCAAAAGTGGAACCGAGCCAATTATCCGTGTTTATGTTGAGAGTGAAACATCGGAGAGATCTGAACAGATCTGCCAGGATGCGATTAAGAAGTTGGTGTAAGAACTCCTTGCAGTTCCTCTTTAGCAAAGAGGAAAGGTAGATAAGCAAGAAGAAAAACTTCGTCCCCTTTTGCAAGGGGGAATTAAAGGGGGTTTAATAAAATCTGTCTTTCTGACGATTCTTTCACGTTGTTCTCAGGAAGAATCTCAGATTTTATTCTCGTTCCCAAAGCCCTATTTAGGAAAGCAATGAAGAAGCAAAACTCCAGTTTTGTAAAAGCGTGCAAGCTGCTCGCTTTACATAAATCATAGGAGCAGAAATGAATGATAAAGGAATTAATAATCTCAGTATCCAAACCAGAGTAGAAGAACTGAACAATTTTGCTCTACTACATCGAGAATTCGGGAATCTTGCTTTCAGAGCAATCGAAAAGAATAACTTCTATTCCGGTTTTGCAATTGGAATGGAAAGATTAATAAAACTCATTAAGGAAAATAAATTCGATATTGAGGAATTTCGTAGTAATCCAGTAGAGGGAGTCCGTGAATTCTTGCATGGTTATTTTGCAGACCGTGGTGGAAACATGCCGAATACTTGGGTAGAGGGCAACACTGTATTTCTGGAAACGAAAATATGTGTAAACTGCCTGACAATTGAAGCAGAAAAATTGGCTGAAAAATGTTATGAAGATGTTTGTGCAATTTATTGCCGTACTTTTGCTAAAGGGATTGTCGCGATTCTGGAGGACTTCTTTCCTGAGATCGTTATTAATTTCTATAATGTGAGTTCACGAAGAGATGGAAAAGAGAGTGATTGTCGAGAAGCATTTCAGATCCTTTCACCGAAACGGGTAGAGAATCCGGAAACTTAATCTCTAAAAATCCGGTGTTAAACTTATATAATATGCCGGTTTACTGAAAGTCTCAAGATCGGTGTTCCAGGCAACATCAAATTTTAACACAAAATAACCCAAATTCAATCTGGGTCCAAATCCAACAGATAGTTTCAAATCTTTCAACCTATCATTATCTGTTAATTTAAGCTCTTCATTTTCATCCCAAATACTTCCGGTATCAATAAAAGCACTACCTCGTATCTGATAGAGATACATTGGGAAAGGAAATGACATTTGCAGGTTATCGATAAAGGGATATCTGAGTTCGGCAGAAACCATGAATTTGTTCCTACCTATATAATCTTCGGTTAGTCCACGTACTCCATTGTAATAATCCATTGAGAATTTTTGGTTTGTATCCCCTTGTATTGTTCCGCCACTAAACCTGAAAGCGAATGCATATCTTTTTGCAAAGAATAGATATTTTCTCAAGTCAGTATAAACAATCGTATAATCTTCTTCTGTAGAGAAGCTGTGATTAATAAGAAGAGCCTTACGTGAACCGGAAACAGGTCCTACACTTCCGTATATTGCATTATCGTGAATCAACGTAAGTTGAGGTGAGTAAATATATTCTGTTTCTTCTGTTTCCAATCCATAATATTCAGCGAATTCCGGTCTCAGATATTCTGCTATCCAATCATTTCCATCCCACCAATCCCGCTTAATAATTTTAGAAGAGATAATATTTTCAAAATCGAGTCTCCAAAATTTATTGAATGGATACCGCAGAATGGAATAAATACCAAAATTATATTCTCGTTCACGCATAAAATCATCCCTGTTATAGAAATTTGTCCAATATACCCATTCATCACTCAGATAAAATCCGCCATAACCATGATCTATCCGTTTTTTCAAGTTCATATAAGTAAGCACAACATCAGAAGCGCTTAAATCTCCGGTAATTCCCAGTTGAACTCCAATTGCATGATTTCCCATTAGATCGGAAAGACCAAACTGTAATTGAGCGTAAGTTCCACCGGAAGGAGAATAGGCAGCTCCACCCCAAAGATAATCCAGCGCAAATTTTGGTTTATAAGCAGAACTCAATGGTTCATTCGGCTCTGTGGGTTTTTTATCTAGATCCAAATTATACGCCTTATTCAAACTATCTACCTGCGTGAAATTCCCAATATCTATCTTTGTAACCTTATGTGAATATTCGGGTAATTCTTTCTTGAACTTCTTATCTTGTTTACCGAAAACATGATATCTGTCTAACCTGAATCTCTCATAGAAATTATCTACAAAAGTAAATTCAACCGGTTTGGAATATTCGGTATATACTAAGTTATCAAGTGGATTAGATAGAGAATAAATATCCCAGCCGCCGTTGAAAAAAGCCGAGAAGACAAGTTCACTATTATCTATAGAAATATCCGGTGCAAATATTCCCCCGTGAACATTAGTTATCTTAGCTCTCAACCCGCTTGCAATTTCAATTACATCGCAATTTGAAGTAGTTTCACTCTCGCTCACAAATATGATGTTCTCACCTGTTTTATCCCAAATTGGAAAACTGTTTTTCTGAGGATCTTGCGTTACCCTAAAGAACTTGTCTTCAATTAGATCATAATAAAAAACGTCAGAAGAAAGCTTACTGAAGATCTGCTCTGCATAAGCATCTTCATTGAATGTTCTTTCAGAAGTAAAAGTAATTTTAGAATCATCCGGTGACCAATGCGGTTGGTTGTCAAAATACTGATCATCAGTTATCGCAGTAATTTCTTCAGTAATAAGATCATAAATGTAGATATCAGATTTTAAGTTTTTTTGACCTGCAAATACGATCTTATCCCCATCGTTAGAAACATCAATCTCGAAGATCGCATCAAATTCCGAAAATTCCAATTTCTGAGAAGCTTTTCCGGTTTCATTATCCACAATATAGATCTTATCTGCGAATGATGTTTTAGAAACAAAGGCAAATTTATTCCCATCAGGGAACCATGCTAAATTATTCTGTAAATAATGAAATTCCTCATAATCCCCGGTCGATTCACCGCTTAAGATCTTTTTATTTTTTTTAAGTCCCAAAATTGATCCTTTCCAGATATCAGTTTTAAGATTCCTATTTGAAAAATAAATATAGCTATTTCCATCGGGAGAAAATCTGGGAGCATAATTGAGTGATGATCCATCTTTACTATGATCTGTCAATCTGGAAAATACCTCGTGAGGAATATCATATTCAGCAAATTGGGGGTAGTATTTTCTTTTCAGGAAATTCTTCCATCGAAGTTGTATCTGTTCAAAATCTTTTCCAAAAACCTTTTTAAAGGCAGTATCAGTATTTCTATTAAATCGGATTGCATAGAATAATTCCATAACCTTATTTCGATCATATTCTTCTTCAACAAAAACTAGGAAAGATTCTCCCAATCTATAGGCGTAATATCCACCGATCATTCCCAAATTTCCAATTCTGTCGTTAAGTAGCAGATCGATGACGAACATATTATTGTAAACCGATTCACCATGAACAGCTTCAAATTCCGGTAAGCCCTCCTGGAACCAAAATGGCAGATTATTCATTGTGAGTAATCTACTTCTATTATTATTTATTCCATTAACATAGGCGTGAGTGAGTTCGTGCGTGAGAACCTCTTCCATTTTTTTGTAATTACCATCGAATGGAACTGCAACTTTATTATGAGCAGTCTCAGTAAAACCTCCAACACCTTCACCCAAGAGTGCTCCAATAACATTTGTTGCTTCAAAATCATCATGTGATTTATATAATATTATCGGAATCCTGTTCATAATAGGGCGTTGAAAATCTTTTTTCAAGTGATAATATGCTTCTTCAGCCATAAGAACTGCAAGTTTACCAAACTCTTTATTTTGACTCGGGTAATAAATATCAAAATGAAGAGACTCAATTTTTTTCCATTCCATCTTGGAATTTTGGATTTTATTCTTACCAAAATTGTATGCAAAGAGTTGAAAGGAAACAAGTATCATTAAAGTTGTAAGTACGAATTTTTTCATTTATTCTCCTAAATTTTTAACCACTAATTTACACGAACTATATTTAGCAACGAATCTGTCTGTCACACTGAGTAGAGACAGAGTCTCATATCGAAGTGTCAGACAACAATCTTATCCTTCGATACATCCGGCTCCTGCTGGACACTCAGGATGACATAAATTCCAATATATCTTATCTGTGAAAATCCGTTCAATCCGTATCATCCATGTGCCATTTTTTTAATCCTAAAGGATCTTGATGTTGAAATATCTCTTGGGATTTTCTTTAATATCTTTTAATAATGAATCTAATCTAGCTGATGAGCGTATTAAATTTTCATATAATACATCTTCGCTCATGAGTTTATTGATACTGCTTTTATCACTTTGCATTTTCTCAGTAATATTGCGAATACTTGTCGATGTCTCTTTTATGTCATCCAAAGTTAAATTAATAGAAGCAATTACTTCTGAAGACTTCTCCATTGAATTGGAAATGCTTTCCTCATTTGTTGTAATAAGTTTATTCAGCTTTGCTGTAAGCTGATTTGCATTGGTGATAAGTCTTTCAAATTCTTCCGTATTCTTATCCAGACTTCTATTGATCTTGTTAATAACCATTTGTGTAGTATCGATCACCGAGTCTATTTGCATCACAAAATTTTCATCTCCAGCAATTCTATCCATTATAGTTTGAAAATCGACAACTACACTGCTGAGCTCAGAAACAAGTTTCATTAATCCAAATCTTTTCTCCCCACTTTGTACCTGAGTTAGATCAAGGTTTTCTCCATCAAATCCGGGAATGATCTCAACCTGGACATCACCCATCATGTTAGATTCAATTACAGAGAATTGAGTACCTTCCCTTAATGGAAAATCAATCTTGACCTGTAAATCAATAATAACTCCATCTGGGGCTACTTCAATCTTCTTAACTCTACCTTTTTTCACTCCGCTCACAGTTACACTGCTACCAACCTCAATATTTCCAGCATTATGAAATTTTACTTTCACTATCGTCATGTTCTTACTTTGCAAGGTTTCTGTAAACCACATATAGGAAGCAGCTAATACAACAATTGCAATAATCGTAAATAATCCAACTTTGAATTCTGTACTTTTTTTATTCTGATAGAATTTCATATTCTTTCCTTATTTCACAAATTCTTTTGCAACTAATCTTCAATTACGCTTGCTATCCTTCGACTCCGCTCAGGAAGACACAAGCTATACTGATCTATCCCCAAACCTGTCATGGTGAGCGGAGTCGAACCATCAGGTTTGAAAATCATTTTTATTAACATTACTACAATGTGTCTCATTATTACATTCAGCCAATTTATGCAATAATTTAAAATCCCCTTTAACAAGAGCTTTTTCTTAACCCTCTTCCATCTCTTGATCTGCCTTTCTGCAGATATTGCGAAATAAACATCATCAAAATATTCTGAGAATACTATTTTCACTGGCAAGCGTTTGGAAGTATATCCTATGATCAATCCATTTTGATGTTCAGATATGCGTTTTTCCAAATTAGAAGTTGAGCCAGTGTAGTAGCTCCCATCTGAACATCTTAGGATATAAACCCAATAAGCTTTTCGCATGGTTATATTCTCGCTATCCTTTGTCCTTCCCCGATCAAATCGGGGCTCAGGATAACACGAGCTCAGGACAACATCGAATTTTATTACTTTTCATAATTTCCTTATTTCACAAATTCTTTTATAATTTTTCTCTCATCACTAATAAAATTATCAAAGGATCCGTCAAAAACTATTTTTTTATCATGGATCATAATGATGTGCCCTTTAATCTTCCTAATGCAATCCATATCATGAGTTATGATGATTGAAGAGATATCGTATTGGCTCTGCAATTTGAGTATTAAATTGGAAATTTCTTCCGCAATAATTGGATCAAGACCTGTCGTAGGTTCATCATAAATAATATATTTTGGCTTTAAAATAATTGCTCTGGCCAGGGCAACTCTTTTCTTCATACCACCACTAAGCTCCGAAGGCATTTTTGTTAGAACATCTTTCAGCCCAACCAATTCAAGTTTTTCTGTAACTTCTTCCAGGATGGTTTTTTCAGAAAGATCTGTATGTTCAATTAATGGAAGCGCTACATTTTGATATACATTCATAGAATCTAAAAGAGCAGAACCCTGAAACAGCATTGCCATCTTCTTTCTGGTTTCGTTAAGCTCAAGTTTACTCAATTCGTAAAGGTTCTTCTCATCAATAATAACTGAGCCTTCAATCGGCTTGATGAGTCCTTCAATGCATTTCATTAAGACACTTTTTCCAGTTCCACTCTGCCCTACAATTATAGTTATCTGGTTTTCTCGTATAGTAAGATCGATACTTTTCAAAATTTTCTGATCACCAAAGCTTATTGAAAGATTCTTAATCTCTATCATCAAGATTCCCTTAAATTCAATTTATTCTCAGCACGATCATTTTTAAAACCCCTCTGTCTGGCAATTGCTGGACATTTCCCCTTCTAAGGGGAGCTAATTTCTACAACTTCAATTCCGTCATACTTTTTGGAAATGGGATTTAAATGTAAATACTTTTTCTTTAGATTCTCATTACTTTTTAGAAATATACGGACATAATGGTCTGAAAGAGCTGTCCAATAATCGTCTGCTTTTTGTTCAATTACACCTTTTAATTCAATATTATTATTAATGATAAAGTCAATATATTCAGTAAGTTTTGCTTTTGAGATCGAGATCAATTTATTGCTTCTTTGTTTAATGATCTTTCCATTCACATGATCTTTCATTTTCTCGGCACGAGTCCCTGATCTTTTGGAATATGAAAAAACATGAAGGTAAGTAAATTCAAGATTGGAAAGAAAGTGATGAGTTTTATGAAACAGTTCTTCTGTTTCTCCAGGAAGACCAGCTATCACATCGATCCCGATTGCAACATCGGGGAATATATTTCTTATTTTGGCAATTGTATTTCGAAATTGTTCAGTAGAATATCGTCTTCCCATTTCTTTTAGAAGTTCATCACATCCAACTTGAAGCGGGATATGAAAATGGTGACACATTTTTTTACTTTTAATAAAATAATCTAATAATTCATCAGTAAAAAGCTGAGGTTCGATAGAACTCAATCTGATTAATTCAACACCATCTATTTTCTCAATCTCATAAAGTAATTTTGCCAGAGAATAATCTAATTCTGTTCCATAAAGTCCCAGATTGATCCCACCAAGTACAAATTCTTTATAACCATTATCAACTAGTTTCTGGATTTGATCGAGTATTTTATTTTTGTTTCTACTTCGAGAATGTCCTCTGGCGTATGGAATTGCGCAATAAGCACAGTAGTAATCACAGCCATCCTGAATTTTGATAAATGCTCTGGTCTTATCAAGCATTTTAGTTGTAGATATTTCATCAAAATTGTACTGATCTTTTATATCTCTGAATTGTTGATTTCCAGAATTAAGTTTTTCAAATATCTTACTTTTACTGTTATTATCAACTATCAAGTCAACATTACCTAATTCTTCAATCTCTTCTTTTTTTCTTTGTGAATAGCATCCTGTTACAACAACTTTTACTGAAGGATCAATCTGCTTTTGACTTAACGCTTTTCGAATGGCATTCCGGCTTTTATAATCTGTCCTATTCGTTACGGTGCAGGTATTAATTACATAAACATCGGCAGGCTTATCAAATTCAATAATCTGATAACCTTCTTTAGTAAATTCATCTACAATACATGATGTTTCGTATTGATTAACTTTACATCCGAAGGTGATTGCAGCAATTTTCTTCATATATATATTAACCTAATTTGTATTTGTATTGTCATGCTGAGTTTATCGAAGCATTGGTAATACTCTACAATTAAGCTCAACCCTTCGACAGGCTCAGGGTGACAATTATATTACTAATCTACCGGTATGTTATTCCTATCACCAATAAGTATATTATCATTTAAGTTTTATCCTTTTTTACTATCTTCAACGCTAATTCATCTAATTGCTTTTGAGAAACATTTGCAGGAGATTCGCTCATGAGATCGGTTGCCTGAAGTG
>JAOZPK010000173.1:0-1634 GCA_029932755.1 Candidatus Cloacimonadota bacterium
GGTAGTTGGAGAACACCATTTATTCTTTTTGATAATCCGGAAATGAGTGAGCCATTTACAGGACATGGGGATGATGAATTTATCTGGCCTCAAATTTGGATTGGACCATCTCCAGTTGCTGGGCATAGAAGAGTTCATGCTTATGGGAATAATTTTACAAATAATTCTGCTGATCATGGTAACTATAATAGTCTTTATCTGTATGCAGATTTCAATGATGATGATTTAACTAATACATCAGATCTTGATTGGACAGTAACGACATTCCCGTATTTTGATGAAATGCATTATAATGATGTTGACCGTGTAAATAAAGACTTGATCGTAAGTGAAGTAGATGGACAAGTAGTTTTCTTTGGTTCTATCGGAGATTCTCTTTTAGCAATGTATAGTGATGATTACGGTGAATCATTTACAAAATACGTTCAAGATATCAAGCAGCCATTAGTAAATCCAACTTATTTGAATGAACCAAATCACTACTTATGGTATGATGAAGATGGAACAACTCCATCTGTTATGTTTATTGTTCCTTCAAATGATCTTAGTCACTATAATGGTGTACTAACAGAAAATAATACAAAAGTTGTTTGGATGAGCGGTATGAACTATAACTCACAAGAAAATATTGATAGTCAACTTTATATGGCTGCTTATCAGTATCCAAAAATATTCTCATTTGATACAATAACACATGAATTTGATTTTTATGATCTGGATGTTCAGGGTGTTGATCCTGCTGATGAGGTAATGGCCATTGCTTTTGACCTCGATGAAGATGGAGAAGTAGATGAATACTACGAAGATGGTGAACCTGTATTAGCTATGAGCTGTCCTAGCTGGTTCTATAATTCAGATGGTGGGTGGCAAGATGCATATTTCCATGAAAGTAATTGTAAAATGGTTGCAAATGGTAATTGGGTTGTGCTTGCATGGCATGATGGTGCAAAGCTTCAAGCGGCCTATTATGAACAAGAAGGATATGATGGATGGGTAGAACAGCCTGAGATCGCTATCAGTATTTCTGGAGATGGTGGTGCAACCTGGTCAGATACCAGATACATCAATGCAAATCCACTCGATGCAGTAGTAGATCCTGCGGGTCACTTTGACGGTAATTATGCACCAGAATTTGAAGGTATGCTTCCTGTGAATATTTCTCTTGGTGATAAACTTGAGATTCTAAGCAATGTACCCGGTAACCGCCATGCAAAACTTCATTTCGTATTTATGGATGATGCAAATTATGGCTCAGCCGCAGGTCAAACTGTTAATGGCGGTACATTTACAAGCAGTGCACTTCGATATGCTGCTATTGACATTAACTTTGAAGAGAGCGTTTCTTCTGATGATATAACAGTAATACCTACCGCAGATCTTTTAGCTCAGAATTATCCAAATCCGTTCAATCCGACAACAACAATAGCTTACAATATGGTAAAAGATGGTAATGTTTCTATCGAAGTGTTCAATATAAAGGGGCAAAAAGTGAAAACACTTATTAACGAACAGACAGCAGCTGGAGATTATACGATCGTTTGGGATGGTACAGACAACAATAGTCACCATGTATCAAGTGGTATGTACTTCTACAAAATGAAATCTTCAAACTATACCAGCACAAAGAAAATGAT
>JAOZPK010000173.1:1734-3502 GCA_029932755.1 Candidatus Cloacimonadota bacterium
TCCTTATGAAATAGTTGTTAGAAATTAGCTGTTAGCAATTAGCAGTTAGAAAAAAGCTCCGGTTTTCCGGGGCTTTTTTATTGTCATCCACAATTTTGTGTCATTCTCGCAAAAGCGGGGATCTCGATTTTGAAATACAAATAAAATTATACGAAAAAGAATATAGATTCCCAATCGAAGTTGGGAATGACAATTTATTCCTCTTTTGAAAGTTCAAATATATTACATCATCTTCGAGCGCTTTATTAGGTATTGAAGTAGATTATCTTCAAATGGTGTGTCAGTATTTATTGCATTATACTCAATTCGAGATTCATAACATTCATCTTTTAAAAATTGAACATTTTCCTCATACGCCCGTAAATAATCCTTCCTAATCTGCCAGGGTGAAACTGTGATCTTCTCACCTGTTTCAGAATCAATAAATTCAGTATCACGTCTATAATTAAAATCAGTTTCCTGCTTATCCTGAATATGGAATAAAATAACTTCATGCTTCTGGTGACGGAAGTGCATAAGTCCCTGCATGATCTTTTCAGGATCATCTATCATATCAGAGATGAGGATGATAAGTCCGCGTTTTTTTACTCTATCTGCCAGAGAATGCAGAACGCTCACGGTGCTGGTTTTATCTTCTGCCTTTAGATTATGGAGTTCCTTAAAAATGATATTTAAATATGATTTCATAGAGCGTGGAGGAATAAGATTTGTTATTTTATCTGTGAACGTTAGTAAGCCTACAGCATCCTGTTGTGAGATCATTAAATAGGAAAGAGCTGATGCCAGAGCTTTGGTGTATTCCAACTTGGAAGAGGTTGCTGATGTGAAGCCCATAGATGCGCTGTGATCGACAATAATGTAGCACTTAAGGTTGGTTTCTTCTTCATAGCGTTTGATGTAATAACGGTTAGTTTTGCCATAAATTTTCCAGTCTACATTTTTAATTGGATCTCCCGGATTATATTGCCGGTGATCTGAGAATTCTATGCTGAATCCGTGATAGGGAGATTTGTGCAGTCCAGTAATAAAACCTTCTACAATTAATCGTGCACGGAGATTAAATTTATCGATCTTGGCGATGAATTCTTCTGTGAGATATTGCTTATTATTTGCCATTTATTACCCTACATTTATTGTTTTCATTTAAACCTAACCATTGCGAAGGTTACACACCCCACGACTAAAGTCGCACCCCTCTCAAGAGGGGATTTTCGTAAGGTTTTTAAAAGTAGTCTGTTTTAAGTCAGTGTTAGTCTGTGGCAAATTATACCTCGATCTCAGTTGGATCATTCTCTTTTGCCACAACTTTCCATTCCTGTTCTTCATGATCGAAATCGGCAATTTTATCTAATGAGAGTTTCATATATTTTCCGTTGGCTGTAACAGCAATAGAGCCATCCGGTAAAAGCAATTCACCGGAACCAAAAAAGAAACGTTTATTCTGTTCGGTGATCCTGCCCACAACTCTCAGCTCAACATCGTAGGGAACAGGTTGCTTGAACTTTACATTCAATTCAATTGTTACACCCCAGATGTTTTCATTCTCAATCATGATAGCACGACCCATTGTCTCATCCAGAATAGTGCTGGCAATACCACCATGCAATCTTCCGGGATAACTTTGATGGTTTTCACCTGGTGTGAAAACAGCAACCAATTCGTTATTTTCTAATTCATAAAATTCTGCATGAATGCCAAAATTATTCTTCAATCCACACACAAAACAGGATTTACTATTCTGATGCTTCTTTCTAACTTTATGTTTCAT
>JAOZPK010000174.1 GCA_029932755.1 Candidatus Cloacimonadota bacterium
CAAAGCTAAAGCGGTTGATAGTGCATTAATGCTTGCTTCAAACAACGCTGTTGTTTCCACCATCGCTACTACTCCTGGAGCGATAGGCTATGCTGGATTGGGTTATGTGAATGAGACAGTAAATACAGTTAAGGTTAATGGAGTTTCTGCTTCCAAGCAAACAGTTCAGAATAAATCATATCCTATCGCTCGAACGTTGCATATGTATACAAATGGTGCTCCCAAAGGATTGGTTAAAAAATATATTGATTTCATCCTGTCTGATGAAGGTCAAAAAATTATTGAAGAACAAGGTTTCATTAGTGTTCAATAGAACAATTAAAATAAAAGGGGAGATATCCTCTCGTCTCCCTTTTTTGTAAAATAGGAATTAATTATGAGAAAAAATGGATTATCACAAATACTTTTAGGATTTGTAATATTAATAATAATACAATCTTGTAATCCAAAAAATAACACAATTAATACTGCCGGATCAACAACTACATTACCTATAGTTCAGGCTGCAGCAGAGACATATATGAATATTTATCCCGGCACTAATATTTCAGTACGAGGTGGTGGTTCTGGCATTGGCATAAAATCTATTATTATGGAATCAATTGATATTGGGAATGCATCCAGAAAAGTGAATGAACAGGAAAATGAATTAATAAAAAAGAAGCAAAATGAGCTTATTGAAACTGCCATAGCCATCGATGCAATAACCATAATTGTTCACAAAGATAATCCAATCAGTAATATCTCATTAAAAAACTTGAGGTTTATATATTCTGGAAAGATTACAAATTGGAATGAGCTGGGTGGAGATGATCTGGAAATAGTTGTTATCTCCAGAGATGTATCTTCCGGTTCTTTTGAAGTATTCAATCATGCAGTTTTGGATAATGATCTTTTAAAGGATAATTCTATGCGTTTGGCTTCGAATAATGCTGTAGCAACAACAGTAAACTATACAAGTGGTGCAATTGGTTATGTGGGATTGGGGTATGTGAATGATGACTTAAAAGTGTTATCTATAGACGGAATTATACCTTCAAAAGATACTGTTAATAATTATGAATATCCATTAACTCGCAAATTATATATGTATACTACAAAAACACGTTCTGGGGCTACACAGGATTTTATCGATTTTATTCTTTCTGAATTGGGTCAGACAATTGTGGAACAACAAGGATATATCAGGATAAAATGATGAATAAATTTAAAGAATCGATGTTCAAAGGGATAACTTACACAGCAGCTTTATTTACGATAGTTTTTCTTTTTGGTATTATTACCACTTTGTTTGTGGAAGGTATACCTATTTTGAAAAGTGTAAGTTTTAAGCAGTTCATAGCAAATCCAGCCTGGCATCCAACCCACTTTCCACCCGATTTCGGAATTTTATCACTGATTGTAGGTTCTGTAGTTGTTACCCTGGGAGCACTATTAATTGCAATTCCTCTAGGAGTAGGATCTGCTATTTATATCTCAGAAATTGCTGGAACAAGAACTAAAGAGATTATCAAACCTATAATAGAGCTACTGGCTGGAATTCCTTCTGTAGTATATGGTCTTTTCGGAATGGCTTTTTTATCTCCTTTCTTGATTAAAGTTTTTGGAATTCCATCAGGATTAAATGCCCTTTCTGCTTCAATTATTTTAGGAATAATGGTTGTTCCAATAATTTCCAGTATGAGTGAAGATGCACTTTCTACAGTATCTAAAAGTCAAAGAGAAGCATCGTTTGCTTTGGGTGCAAACAAGTGGGAAACTATTATTCGTGTAGTTCTTCCGGCAGCTAAATCCGGTGTTATCGGTAGTATCCTTCTGGGCTTTGGTAGAGCAATGGGAGAAACAATGGTAGTGATTATGGTAGCAGGCGGAGCAGCTCAAATACCAAAAAGTTTATTTCACCCGGTAAGACCCATGACGGCAGCAATAGCTGCTGAAATGGGAGAAACGGTTTTTGGCAGTCCTCACTTTCATGCTCTATTTGGAATTGCAATCGTACTATTTATTATAACCTTTATCACAAATTTAATAACTGAATTTGTATTTCTTAAAAAGAGGCACTAAATATGATCAAAATCAATACTTCGAACAGTCATTCTGAGAGATTCTGCCAACTTTTCCCACGAAGAATCTTATCTTACATAGACTCTTCGTCGAAAGCCTTTGTGGGTTGTACTCAGAGAGACAAAAGCGAGTCTTTGCGAGTAATCTCTCAACCGCTTCAAACGAAGCAATCTCCACTATTGGAGCAGAAGAAAGAGATGATTGCCACGTCACCTGCGTTCCTTTCATCCTTCGAAGTACTACGGAGAATGGACGCAATGACAGGAAGAGGTTAAATAAATGACTAAACGTGAATTAAAACAATTTGTTGGAGTAAACCTTCTTCGCATATTCATAGCTGTAACTGCTATCTTCTTGATAATGTTTCTTTACGTGATCTTCAGTAAGGGTGGCAAAATGGTAACTTGGTCATTCCTAACAGAATCACCAAGAAAATTTATGACTGAAGGTGGAATATTTCCCGCTATTGTGGGAACATTCTGGCTTACTGTTATTTCGATTGGGATTTCATTGCCGTTGGGTGTTTTCACTGCTATTTATATGGTAAGTTACGGAAAGCCAGCCTGGCTTGTACGTTCAGTAAGAATAGCCATTAACACACTCGCCGGTGTACCATCGATTATTTATGGTTTATTCGGTCTAACTGTTTTTGTGCAGCTCATGAAATTGGATGTATCCATTTTATCGGGATCACTCACTCTGGCAATTCTGGCTCTTCCTGTAATGATAAATGCCAGTGAAGAAGCCCTGAGAAGTGTACCAAAAGATTTCAGAGAAGCATCTCTGGCTTTGGGTGCAACAGAACGACAAACAATTTTACGAGTTTTACTTCCCACAGCACTTCCAAATATTCTCACTGGAACTATAATCAGTATCGGTCGTGTGGCTGGAGAAACTGCACCAATCCTGTTTACTGCAGCTACTTTTTACACAAGAAGATTACCAACTTCAATAATGGATGAAGTGATGGTGCTACCGTATCAAATATATGCTTTAATGACAGAAGGTGCACATGCCGAGAAACAAGTTCCAATAGCATATGGAACGGCTGTTGTACTTCTGTTACTGGTACTATTTGTAAGTGCAATAGCAATAATAATTCGATATAATATGAGGAAAAAGAGAAAATGGTAAATGTAGAAATGAAACAAAATAATACAACAACTGCCCATATCAGAACAGAAGATCTGAGTCTCTGGTTTGGGGATAATCATGTATTACAAAATGTTAATATTCCTATCTACGATAAGAAGATTACAGCTCTCATCGGTCCTTCAGGATGCGGAAAGTCAACTCTTCTGCGTTGTTTTAATAGGATGAATGATCTAATTCCTGAAGCAAAAATCAAAGGAAAAGTTTTCTTGAATGAAGAGAATATTTACAAATCCAGAATTGATGTTACAAAAGTTCGAACCAAAGTTGGAATGGTTTTCCAAA
>JAOZPK010000061.1 GCA_029932755.1 Candidatus Cloacimonadota bacterium
AGCAATGTGATAACTGGGTTGCCGCTGATGAAAGGATTTGTGTTATTCGTGTGGAGGGAGAAGTAACGCTTAAAAAGGTCAAATCTTTTGCAGAAGGTAGAGAAATATTACTTCAGCCGTATAATAAAGATTATGCGCCAATCCTGCTTGATAGATACACTTTGAAAGATTCTCTACTTATTGGAATTGCTGTTATGTCCGTTAGAAATTTGTAAAACTCTTAATTTTTCAAGCAAAATCCAACCAACAAGCGAACCAAAAATATAATAGATAAAATCACTAGGAACAAATGTTGTCCCAAAGATTGTTCTTCCAATAAACGTATTTCTTATTATTTCCAAAAATACTGGATGCCACAGTTGTAAAAATTCGAGTATGCCTGTAATAAAAAAAACACTAAATGCTATCTTCCAAGGTTTGTTTTTGATAAGAATAAGGGATATTACGAGACACCAAAAAACTTCATACAGAAGTCCACCAAGTGAGTTATTAACCCATTTTACTGCGGGACCTGCATAAAATTTACTGGCAAATCCCAATAAAGTTATTATTAAAATTGTTAATGATGTAATTATTCTAAATTTTTTCATATCACAAATTGTTATTAATTTTAAAATAATAATTAAATCGACTCCATAATTTACACTGTTAAAAGGGTTCTGCAAAATTCCGAATTGTAATTGTCCCAATTCATCTGGAAAGCAATCTCAAGCCTAATTAATTGAAAACCAAGAGATTGCTTCGATTGTAGCAGCAAGAAAGAAAACTCGCAAAAACAGCATTTCTTTAGCTTTCCTGAAAAACACCCAATTATGTAGAACCCATTACACTGTTAATGAAAAAAAGGTTTCTTATGTTTATTAGGACTTTTCTTATCTTCTATATAAGCTCCTTCCTGTTTATGTTCTTCTTGTATTTTGAGAGCTTCTGTAATATCATCCGTAAGCTTGATGATCTTTCCTTTCCCTGTTTTAATTGTATACCGTTCTTTTCTGCTCATATCACCCTCCTTAAATAAAACTATTTATATCTATAAATTATTAATCATTTCTTTAGTGAATATGTCAATTTAAAAAAATTTGAAAATAAATTACAAAGAACTATGTAAATCATAATTTGTTATTTAATAGATTAAGAATGTTATTTATCAAATTTATCTTGTTTTAAAAAAAACGCTTAAAAAGCTTTATACTTGACAAATATTTTGATTAATCTAATTGAGTTTACTGTTGTTTTTAAAAAAAATTCAAAAAAGGGAGAAGATATGAAAAATTTAGTCAAAATTTTTGTAGTGGTAATGATTCTTTCTATCCTTCTTTCTGCATGTGCACCTCCACCTCCACCGGTAACAAAGGTTCAGTTGGACACAGCAGAAGAAGAAGCGATTCAGGAAGAAGAGAAAGCAGACAACTTGAATAACGAAATGAAAACTCTTGAAGCAAATTTAGCTGAGCAGGAAGCTGAACTTAAGAGCCTCCAAGAGTATCAAAAAGAACTGGAAGCAGGGAAATAGGAGTAAACTATGAAAAGAATTATACTTTTATCATTAATCGCATTGTTAGTATTACCCGTATTAGTCCAGGCTAGAGTTACTTATCTTTCTGAAGAAGAGTACAAAGATCTTAAGAAAAAAGAAAGATTAGTTTATTGGGAAAACCTTGAAAATGATCTTGCTGAATTACAGCAAAGAAAAGCAGATGCAATTGCTAATCAGGAAAAATATTCTGCAACTATTGAAGAACTTAATGCTAAGATGGTTCCCGTAAAAACTGAGTATGACAAAGTTCATGCTGAAATTCTTGCATTTCTTGGCATAACAGAAGCAGATTTTGCTTCAATTATGGAAAAGATCAAATATTTTAATGGCGAAATCACTAATTGGGATGAACTTACTGATAAAGAACTCTGGAATACTAAGAAAGCTGTCCGTGCCCTTGTTGTTGAATATAATGATTATAGAGGAACAAAATATGGTAAAGTTCCGGATTTCAGAAAAGATTTCTCTGATCTTGACAACAGAATTATAAATCTTGAGAACAATCTTGAAGCTGCAAAGCCAAAGTATTATGAAGATGAATACACAATAGTTAAAGGTGATTGGCTCTCTAAGATCGCTCAATATAGTTTTATTTATGGTGATATGTCTAAATGGCCTGTTATTTATAGAGCAAACAGAGATCAAATTAAAGATCCTAACCTGATCTATCCTGATCAAGTTATAAAAATACCTCGTGGACTTCCTTATGAGTGGAAAGTTTACAAAGGCGAATGCCTTTGGAGAATTGCCGGTTATCAAGAAGTATATGGAAATGCTGCAAAATGGCCTCTTATTTTCAGAGCCAATAAAGATCAAATCAAAGATCCAGACCTTATTTATCCTAACCAGATCTTTGAAATTCCAAGAGATTAATCTAACCAGAAACATGAAGCCTCTCTTTTTTGGAGAGGCTTCTTTTTAATAATACAATTGAAACTTCATAAAATCCACCTAATTTTGCTCACCTCGATCATCCTTGCACTGTTGCATTTTGTATTCAGCCCATATCGATTGGTATCACACATCTATGACCTTAAATTAGGTGAAATTGCTGAGAAAGATATTAATGCTCCTTTCGATTTTTATGTTTATAAAGCTAAAGAAACATTAGAAGCAGAACAAACTGCAGCAGCTGCGAAAGTACAACCTATCTATAAAGTCTCTGAGAATCTTAAATTCAATGCACAAAAAAATCTAGATTTTGTCTTTCAACATTTTATTCTGCAAGATGGTTCAAATATTCAGAAAACAAGTAAGAAATTGCGACAGAATGGTTATGAATTATCTCTTGAGAATATTAAACTGTTAATGAATAATAATAGAAGAATAAGAATTTATAATTTTTTAAGTGAAAATATTACAAAAATATTTACTATTGGCATATATTCAGACAGCTATCGCTATCAAGAAATAAAAATATCAAAATCCAATAGAATTGTTAATTATGGTCTCAACCGTTTATATTCACTAGAAGAAGCAAAAAACAAATTGGTCAGTTGGCACACAATTCAAGACGAAAAATCATTAATCCATGAAATTGCAGATATTATTCTGATTGAAAATATAATTATTGATCAGGATATGACAGAGTTAGAAAAAGAAAAAGCAAAAGAGAGGGTACCGTTAACTTTAGGGAAAGTACAAAAGAATGAGCGAATTATAGGAAAGAATCAAAAATCAACTTCCATTGAACTTCTTAAACTACAATCTCTATTAAAAGCACAGAGAGATCATCAACCAACCAGAAATAATCTACAATTGATACTATCTTCATTGGGAATATTTCTTCTCTCTCTTCTTATTCTAGTTTTATTTGATTACATCCTGGTACTTTTTTTTCCAAGTAATTTCTCTTCAATTCCAAGAACGATCATAATTCTAAGTTGCATATTAACATCAGTAATTCTTACTATTATTACAAATAATATTTTTGAGATTCCATCTCTAATTATTCCATTCAGTTTATCGGTACTTCTCATTGCTTTGATATTTAATCCGCATATTGGAATTCTTTTCAATTTTATTACCTTAATCTTTGTTTCAATATTCCTTAATTGGAGTTTCACTAATCCAATGATCTTAAGTTTAACTACTTTCGGTGGGATCATTGCTCTCAAACATATGAAGAAAAAACAAGAATTCTACCCGATTACATTATACTTATTAATATCATTCCTAGTAGTTAATACAGCAGTATCTCTTATTAAATTTGAAAATATAACTATATATTTCTGGCATCTTTTGTGGGGAATAATTTCCTGTATTATATCTGTTGTTGGGTTGATTCTGCTAACACCGTTTGTAGAGAGAAAATTGAATCTTGCCACAAAACAAATATTATTGGAACTGCTTGACTTTGATAATGAATTATTAAAAAAAATGGCTACAGTTGCTCCGGGAACTTATCATCATTCTCTTATCGTGGGTAATTTATCAGAAAGTGCAGCAGAAGCTATTGGGGCTAATCATTTACTTGCCAGAGTTGGAAGCTATTATCACGATATTGGTAAGCTGGAAAATCCTCAGTTCTTTATAGAGAATAATCCTGACTCATCTGATCTTCATGATAAAATGATGGCTACAGAAAGTGCTCTTCTTATCCGCAACCATATTAATGATGGTTTAGCTTTAGCAAGGAAACACAATCTGCCTAAACCTGTTATTGAAATAATTCAGCAGCACCATGGGAATGGTCTGATTAAATATTTTTATAACAAAGCAATTGAAACAAATCTTGATTTTGATGAAAAGCAATTCAATTATTCTGGTCCAAAACCTCTAAATAAAGAATCTTCTATTGTGATGATAGCCGATATTGTTGAATCTACCACAAAATCCTTAGATGACTTTTCTGAAAAGAGAATAAAAAAAGTGTTGGATGATACAATTCATAATCTTATTAATGAAGGACAATTAGATGAATCACCTCTTACATTAAAAGAACTTGAGAAAATTAAAACATACATGCTGCCAATACTAATGGGTGTTTATAGGAAACGACTTGAATATCCTGAAAATTAAACCAGTTATTCTATCGAATAAAACAGCAGAGAGCATTGAAATTAAAATTTTTGAAGAACTTTTTTTTATTGTTCTTAATAATGAATCCAGACCTCCTGATAGCTTTGTAAACCTTGAACTTACAAATGATGGATCGATAAAGCAGCTTAATAAGAAATATCTGGGTAGAGATGAAATTACAGACGTACTCTCTTTTACTGCTAACATCCCCGAAGTTAACTTGATCGGTGATATTATTATTGACATCAATGCCGCTAAAAGCCAAAAGGAAGATAGAACGGTTTCAGAAGAGCTTCAGATATTATTTTTACATGGTCTTTTGCACTGTTTAGGTTATGATCATCTAACAATAGAAGATCAGAGGATCATGGAAGCAAAAGAGAGTGAATATCTAAACTTATTAAAAAAAGGAGAAAAATTAGACTCGTGAATGTAAGTTTCCCAATCATATCAATTATTGGCTTTCTAATAATTTCTGCCTTTTTTTCAGGATCTGAAACTGCTTTTTTCTCATTAACAAAGATCCAAATAAAAAAGTTAGAAAAAAGCAATAATAAAAGTTCAAAGCGTATCTTGCGATTATTAAATAACCCAAAAGAACTACTTGTTATAATACTTCTGGGAAATACTATTGTGAACGTGGCTGCTGCCTCTACAGCTGCTCTTTTCGCAATAAGAATCGGTGAAAAATATCTACAGCACTTTTCTCAATCAATTCTTATGATGATTGAGATTATAATCATGACAATCTTACTGCTGATCTTTGGTGAAATAGCACCGAAATTACTGGCATTTTCATCTCCGGAAAAAACAGCCCGTTCTTCCAGTTTGATTTTAGAAATAATCAAATATGTATTCTGGCCTCTTATTAAAATCCTAGAAATGATCAGTTCGATCTTTACTACAAAAAAAAGGCAAGTTGAACAAACTGATATAACATCAGAAGATTTTAAGAACCTTATACAATCTAAGGTTACACGGCATCCTTTAGAAGAGAATGAAAAAAGAATTATTACCAGTATCTTCCGGTTTTCTTCCACTGATGCAAAAAGAATAATGACTCCAAGGGTAGATATCGCAGGAGTTGACACATCTGAAGGATTACGAAAAGTTAAGGATATGATCATTAGCTCAGGTCATTCTAAAATTCCAATCTTTAAAACAAATATTGATAATATTATCGGGATAATTTACGCGAAGGATATTATCCTGAATCCCAAAAAACAATCAATAAGCTCACTACTTCGTCCTCCGCTTTTTGTTACTGAAAACACCAAGATCCAAAATTTGCTAAACAAATTTAAAAGACGTAAGATACAAATAGCTATAATCGTTGATGAATACGGTGGCACGGAAGGGTTGGTAACACTTGAAGATATTTTAGAGGAATTAGTAGGCGAGATCCGTGATGAATATGATAATGAAAAACCAAACATAGTAAAACAGAATAACGGTACTTTCAGCATAAATGGAATGTACTCTATCTCTGAATTGAACGATAAATTTATTTTAGATATTGACGAAGAAAAATATGATAATCTGGCTGAATTCATATATGATAATTTTAACAAGGTTCCAGAAGAAAATGAAAGTTTTATCTATAAAGATCTTGTTAAATTCACTGTTAAGCGAATTAAAGCTCGACGAATACAATATATATCATTAGAGGTTATCAATAACAGCGATGAGTAAGAAATTTAGAGCTATTGTCATAATATTACTTTTTATTCCTGTTTTGCTCGTAGCAAAGACATTTGACCTTTCTATTAAATATCTTGGGATCAGTGTTGTTAAAGTTTCAATGACCGATGAAGATTCAACTATTACTATAACAGCAAAATCAACCTTTATTGCCAGCATAGCTTCCGATATGGATAATTTCTACAAATCTGTTTATTCTGGCAATTATCTACCAAACTCCTACGAAAAAATTATTGATCAAGGTGATTATTTCGAGAATAGAATAATTGAATATAACAGGCAAACGCTTACGGCAAAAAGAAAAAGTCATATCTTCCCTGACCGCAATTGTGAATATTCAATTAGCTCTGAAAGCCGGGATTTCTTTTCAGCTCTATTTTACCTTCGAAAAGCTATTGATGAGCCTACCGGCGAATTATGGATAGATGCTAACAAACTTATCTGGAGAGTTGAATATTCTGTTGTAGGAAAGGAAAAGATCTCTACCATATTTGGAAAGAAATCTGCCATTAAGGTAAAGTTGAACTTTCATAATTATTCAAACGAAGATAAAGAACGAACTGATATGCTTACAAATAACCTGGTCAACGAAGAAAGATCTCTATTTTTCTGGTTCTCTGATGATGAGCAAAGACTTCCATTAAAAGCAAAATTCATGATGAAACCATTTGCTGTGGTTTGGAAATTAAATTCCTATACAGAATAATTTTGAAGCAATGAAGAATAAATATAATAAAATTACGTTCTATATTTGGGCAGGTGTAGTATTTACGTTAACTTCTATACCTAAATTGCAATCACCACTAGATGACTCATTGAATATTGATAAATTAGCTCATTTTGTTGTTTATATGATATTTGCCTATTTATTCATGAAGATGTTCGATACAAAACAGTACATTCAAAAGCTAAAGCTATTATACATTTTAGCTGTTATCATACCTATCTTCGATGAATTACATCAAATACCAATTCCCGGTAGATCCTTCTCTTATTATGATATTCTTGCTGATTTCTTGGGATTTCTTATCGTGATCATCTACTTCAAGATAAAGTTAAAATGATCTTGATCAATCTTTAATTCTTTTAAGTGAAACTACCAATTCATAATGAAATGGTGGCTTTAACCAGATCTGCTTCTTGAGATAATTCTTAGGATTATTCATTATCTCTTTTTCCGGCACTTCTTCTACCTGATTATCTTTTGATACCACCAAATAGATCTTTTCATTTGTTTTGATTGTTTTTCCAGTTGGCATAAGCTCTCCTACTAATTTATATTTTGGATGTTTTGCAATAAAATCTAAAAGTATTTCATTTGTGATCATACTTCTGTATTCCTTGCAATATCTTCTATCCTCACAACTCGCAGCACAAACAATAATATCTGTATGCCGCTTATTTTTTGGGCAAATAACAAGGTTTATATCAGATCGAATTTGTTTTCTCAATTTTCTCTACACTAATTTATATTTAAATAAAACTTTTTTTAATATTTCTAAATTATCATCTACCATAAAACAAAGAGGTAAACGCAATTCTCGCTTGATCATCTTCATCATATGTAACGATTCTTTTACCGGAATTGGATTTGTCTCGAGAAACAATGTTTCATTGATCTCGATAAGTTCCTGGTGAATTTTTAGGGCATCAGCATAATTTTGGTTGGAACATAACGCAACCAAATCATGTAGTTTGCGAGGTAGAATATTAGCCGTTACCGAAATCACTCCATCTCCCCCGCATGACATGATCGGCAAATTTAAAGCATCTTCACCGGACATCACAGAAAAATTTTTATCGGTGTTCTTCACAATGCGCGAAAGCTGGATTAGATTACCACTAGCCTCTTTTATGCCAACAATATTGGTAAACTCATTTGCTAATTTTATTGTTGTTTCGGCATTTATATTAACACCTGTTCTTCCCGGAACATTATAGATCACAATAGGAATTGTAGTACTTTCTGCAATAGCTTTAAAATACTGATACAAACCATTCTGAGTTGGCTTATTATAATATGGCGTTATTATCAGTGCAAAGTCTACACCCCACTCCTGAGCTCTGATCGTAGCAGAAATAGTATGTTGTAAATTGTTGCTACCGGTTCCCATTATTATCGGAATTCGTTTATCGATCTTTTTAATTCCAAAACGGACTAACCTTTCTTTTTCATCACCAGCTAAGGTAGGAGATTCCCCGGTTGTTCCACAAAAAAGAATTCCATCGGTTTTGTTGTCAATTTGAAAATCAATGAGCTTCTCAAGAGAATTGTAGTCTATCTCATTATTTTTGAATGGAGTAACTAAAGCCACATACGATCCTTTCAACATACAACCTCCTCACAATCATTGCCTCTCAACCATTGCTCACAATATTGTTGAACAAATTATTTGTATTGAAATAACCCGTCAATAGACATTTGAAAATATACTGAAAATTAAAATCCTGTCTGCCGCCAAGCTTCATAGATAACTATCGCAACACTATTAGATAGGTTAATTGATCGAATTTGAGAACTCATTGGAATGGTGAGATTCTGCGTTTGATATTTATTCAAAATATCCTCAGGTATTCCTTTCGATTCCGGTCCAAAAATAAAAACATCACCTTTTTTATAGCTCCGATCAGTATAATTACTTTCAGTTTTTGTTGTGCAATAATATATATTACTATTAGAAAATTTGGTAAGAAAACCATCCAGGGAATCATGAATTTCCAGCGAAAGTTTATCCCAATAATCAAGTCCAGCTCGTTTAACTAATTTATCAGTTAAGAAAAATCGCATTGGTTTGATAATATGAAGCATAGAATTTGTACCGACACAAAGACGACCAATATTACCGGTATTAGCAGGAATCTCGGGTTGATACAAAACAACATGAAAATTTGGGTTGTTCATTTCAACATTATCCGCTTCCATTTTGCTATCCATTCATTATACTGCCATCTTGTTTGTCTGGTTGAAAGTTTATTTGTATAATCTTTAGTAATTTGCGGCAGGATCTCATAATCTACGGGAAGCTTGATCCTCTTATTGACAGGTTTCATCCACATTTCTTCAGTTATCATTTCTTGGAATTCTCTAGAAAGAAGGAAATCTACAAACTTACGTGCGTAATATTTATGCTGAGATGAGTTTAAGATCCCAACGCCAACAATGAATTTAAATCCACCCTCTTTCGGGATCGTGGATTTGTATTCATCTGTATTATCATGCTGTATATGATAAATTGGAGTTGTCTCCATTCCGATGATCATCGGTGCTTCCCCCGCTAAATATGCATTATAGGCATCATTCTGATTATCGAAAATACTGAAGACATTTTCTTTAACACTACGCCAAAAGTGACCGTATCCATTCCTACCAAAAGCAGCTACTGACCAGTAAAGCATAGCCCTTCCTATACTGGAAGTTCTAGGATCTAATATTATTATCTGATCTTTAAATTTACCATCCTGCATCTCACCGAACGTAATTGGAGGATCTGATATTACATAACTATTATAATTAAATGCAATATTGCTGTAACAAACCGGATTGATCTGATGTTTTTTATCAAAGATAAGATCTTCATGAATATAGTGCAAATTCTTTGATTCGTATTGGATAAAAAGACTGTCCTTCCCTGCCAAGAACAGAAGTGTGTTATCAATTCCAAAAAGCAGATCAATATCTGTACTGTCTTTCTCTGAAATAGCTTTTTCAAGCATAGACAGTGCATTGGGAAATTTAGTTATATTTACTTCACACTTAAATATTTTCGTAAAGATCGGGATAATATTTTCATAAAAATCTTCATTCAAAAATACATCTACTGCATAAATATTTAATGTTTGGATTTCTTCCGGGTTTTCATTTTTGTCTTGCTTACTACAAGATAAGATCAAAATTACAAGAAAGAATAATACTATCTTTTTCATCATGCTGTTCCAAATAATAAAGCAGCTACAATAAAATCTGTTATCAGGATCAGAATTGAGGAATAAACAACTGTAATGGTAGTTACTCTTCCAACACCTTCTGCTCCCCCTTTCGCTTTGCTTCCGGCAAAACAACCGACTACAGTGATTATTAATCCAAAGAAGATAGCTTTCACTAATCCACCGATGAGATCAGAAGGCAGGAAAAAATCACGCATATTTGTGAAAAAACTAAATGCATTAATATGATATTTGTAAACCGATAATAAAAAAGCAGAAAATATCCCGATAAGGTTAGAAAAAATGGTAAGAATTGGAAACATGACAATACCTGCAATTATCCGCGGCATATAAACAAGATCAACCGGATCGATAGCCATTGTTTCCAGAGCATCAAGTTGTTCACTTACTTTCATTGTTCCGATTTCAGCAGCAATTGATGCTCCTACCTTCCCTGCTAATACAAGCCCGGTAAGAACCGGTGCAAGTTCTATCATTGTAGATTTTCCAATTAAAACGCCAATAAGACTAACCGGAATGTACCCGCTGGTTTGGTAAGATGCTTGAACAGAAGTTACAAGTCCGGTAAAAGCAGATGTAACTGCAATAAGCAAAAAAGAATCATAACCGATCCTCTTCATTTGTTTCATTATTTCATTAAAACGTTTATTAATCTTAGGGAGGTGGCTAAAAATGGCAACATTAAATAAAACAAATTTACCAATTAAATTAATGAATGTAAATTTATACTTCATACTCATTAAGATCTCTGAAAGCCGTGAATTCCGGGATAAAGCGTAATTTGATTTTTCCTATTGCTCCATGACGGTTTTTCCCAATAATTATCTCAGCAATTCCAGGTTCCTCAGTCTCTTCATTATAAACTTCATCACGATATATGAACATAACAATATCGGCATCCTGCTCAATTGCTCCCGATTCTCTCAAATCGGAAAGTTTAGGTCTTTTGTCATCCCTGTTTTCAAGTCCACGATTCAATTGGGACAAAGCTATTACTGGTATACCAATTTCTTTTGCCAGAATTTTAAGGTAACGAGAAATTTCTGATATTTCCTGCTGTCTATTCTCTCGGTTACGGCTGGCAGACATAAGCTGCATGTAATCAATAATTATGAGATCGAGTCCCTTTAATTCTGCCTTCAAACGCCTAGTTTTTGCTCTAATATCCAGGATCGTGTTAGAGCCGCTATCATCAATATATATTTCCTTATCGGAAAGAACTTCAGCAGCTCCGGCAATTCGAAGCATTTTCTTCTGGTTCATGCCGAACCCTTTAAGCATATTGTCCATGCTAACTTCAGAAGCTGAACTCATCATCCTCATAAGAAGCTCATTACTCTCCATCTCCATCGTGAATATGCCAATTTTTTTATCATATTGTATGGCGGCATTACTAGCCAAATTTAAGGCAAAGGACGTCTTACCCATTGCCGGTCTGGCAGCAACAATGATAAGCTGTCCAGGACGTAACCCTCCAAGCTTCCTATCTAGATCTATAAAGCCGGTTGGTACTCCTAAAACACTTTTTTTAGAGGCTGCGGTTTCTTCAATATTCTTAACAGTTTTAGAAATAATTTTATGAATCCACTCAAAAGATTTTCGGTTTGGTCGCTCAGCAATATCGAAGATCATCTGTTCTGCTTCATCAACAATATCATCAGTGTCTCTATCAGATACATAGCATCCTTCGATGATTTTATTAGAAGCTTCTATAAGTTGTCTCAGCAATGCCTTTTTAAGTACGATATCGGAATGATATTCAATATTTGCACTACTCAAAACAACATCAGATAATTCATTAATGAAAGCTTCTCCACCGACTATTTCAAGCTGTTTACCGATCTTAAGCTTATCAATCAGCGTAATGATATCAATTTCAATATTATTCTCAAATAGATCACAAATTGTCTTGAAGATGATCTGATGCACTTTACGGTAGAAATGTTCTACATCAAGCATTTCAATTGCTTTTGCAACAGAATAGTTATCTATCATCATTGCGGAAAGAACTGCAGCTTCCGCATTAATATCGTTTGGTACTTGTCTTTCAATTTTCTTCGCCATAATTTTTCCTATTTATAATATAATTATTAATCAATTTTTATTATAGTAGAAATTGTGCAACTTTTTTTTTAATATTATTAAGATAGGATGTAAATGAAATTTGAAGATTATTGTTAGAAGTAATCTTTTTGTAGGTTCTGAAGATCAATCCAGGCAAATTTTTTCCAACTTGGATTCCTCAGTAAAGCAGAAGGATGATATGAGACATATGTCTTTATTCCTCTAAAGTTATAGGTTTTCTGTCTGAAAGCTTTCAAAGTCTGATCAATTTCTAATAATGTAACCGCTGCAACTTTGCCAAGCATGAGAATAAATTCCGGTTGAATTATAGAAATTTGTTCTTCTAAATATGGTAGACATGCACTTTTCTCTTCCGGTAACGGGTTACGATTATCTGGTGGACGGCATTTAACAATATTGGTAATATAAACTTCATCACGAGAGAGATTTATTGCACTCAGCATTTTAGTTAGCAATTGCCCTGATCTTCCTACAAAGACCTTCCCTAATCTGTTCTCTTCAGCACCGGGACCTTCTCCGATGATCATGAGCCTTGCGTCAGCATTCCCATTTCCATAAACAAATTTGTTCCGTCCTGAATGTAAAGCACATTTTGTACAAGTATGATATTTCCCCTCAAGTTCTTTAAGCAATTCTGCTTTGTTTATTCCAATTGGAGGTTTAACAAAAATATCTTGAATACCGGATAATTTCAGATATTCAAGATATTGTTTAATAGCTGTATTATACAAATGTCTCTCGATAGATTATGTTACATCTTCTTCATCGTCTTCAACTTCCACAACATAATCCGGAATATCATTTGCTGCAATATGTTCTA
>JAOZPK010000062.1 GCA_029932755.1 Candidatus Cloacimonadota bacterium
TAATTAAAAGAGTTAAAGATGAGATGTTCTTATGTTTATATTTTAAGTGATGTGAATAATCGAATTTTATACACTGGTGTAATTTCGAATCTTCTGAAGAGAGTTTGGGAACATAAAAATCATATTGTTGATGGTTTTACTAAAAGGTATAATGTTACAAAACTTGTTTATTATGAAGAAGGTGAAAATATCAATAGTGCAATTTCCCGAGAAAAACAAATTAAAGGAAAACTGAGAAAGAAGAAAATTGTACTAATTGAGAAAAGTAATCCTGAATGGCGTGATTTATATTTGGATTTAGTTAATGAAAAACCAATGTCACTTTGATTTCCAAAATTTTTTGGGATTGTAATGTCATTTAATGATGAGTCATATTAAAGAACATTAAAAAATTATCAAATTTTTTACACTCCAGATTCTTCGAGGGAAAATCAAGTAGTTTTCCTCAGAAAGACGGAGTGCGATTATCATTCTGAAGATTGTGTAAATCTTAACTTAACCACAACCGGTCGGTGATCTGTGATGTATTTATATCGCGAGTCTTCTCCACCTTCCGTAAATTTATCAATTGTAATCACTTTTGCAAAAGAACCTGAATTTTCAAATTCATCATAGAGCTCATTGGAGATAAGAATGTGATCGATATGTCCGCGATATTTCCAATATGGATAACTCCAATTAGCTGTGCTGTCTGCTGCTATGAGCCAATCTGCAAAATAGTAATTCTGTTTATCATCCAAAAACACATTAAAAGAATTTTCCTCTGGCGCATCGGTAAGTTGATCGTTCAGATCACCCATTAATATTACATTCTCTTGTGGTAAAAATTCATCAATATATTCATCCAGCAATTTGCAAGCTTCTTTTCTGCGCACAATATTCTTCTCGCCCGGCATTGCTTTTAAGTGATTATTTATGATAAACAATTTTTGGTCATAGTAGGAAAATTCCAGTATTAGAGGTTTCCGTGGAAATGGTTTATGATATATTTCATCATCGGGATAGATCTGGTAAATGCTATCCACATTTATTATACTCGATTTATAAAGATATGCCAGGTTCATTTCCCATTCATTTGTATTTGCTCTGAATCCATTCCATTTATCTTCAGGATTTTGAGTTTGTAAATTATTTAACAGTACCACGAAAGCAGAGTCACTCTCGATCTCCTGCAATCCAATAATATCGGCGTCTATTGCCGAAATTATTCCCGCTGCATAATCGACTGTAAATTCACTTTTGGGAAAATGCTCAATATTCCAGGTCATTACCTCTAAGGTTTGTTCTTCTCCAATTGTTAATTTATCGTAATCAATTTTAGGAAGTTCCTCTGCCCAAAGGATGACAGTTAATAAAATAAACAAAACAATAATAATTTTTTTCATAGTTTCTCCTAATTTAATAATTGCCGTCACACTGAGTAAGAGCAAATGCGACGTATCGAAGTGTACAATAATTATGCTCTCACTATCCTTCGATACACTGCTAAAGCAGCACTCAGGTTGACAGATGCTAAATTCTAAAATGCAAGTTTTAAGCCAACCGGACGATGGTCTGAAACATTATTATCATATTCACTCCAACCGCCATCAAGCAATTCATCAACTCTCAAAACTTGAATATCAGAATCTTCCAAACTGAACTCATCGAAAAGTTCATTTGTGATCAGAATATGATCGAGGTGACTGGGCCAACTCGGATAAGACCAATAAACAGAAGGGCCTTCTGCAATTTCCATATCTGTGAAAACGTATTCTAAAGGTTCATTTATGAACGACCAGAAAACATTCGAATTTTCCGGTTCTGTAATGTCATCATTTAAATCACCCACTAATAATACTTCATTATTATACCAATTCTCTGAAATATATGTATCAAGTTTCTGGCAAGCATCCAGTCTACGTGCCTCATCATCACTATCACTACCGGCTTTCAAGTGATTGTTTATTACTATTATATCATTTCCGTTAAATGATAGCTCCATCACAAGTGGACTACGTGGAAAAGCATACCAATCGTCTTGATAGATTTCATAAATATCATCAATCTGTAGTTGGTTGCTTTTATAAATATATGCCAGATTTATTGAATAATATGCTGATGAAGCACGGTATCCATCCCAGGTGTTTTCGGGATCAACATTATTTAAAATTTCAATAATAGTATCAAATTTAAAATTATTCTCAATTTCCTGTAGGGCATAAACATCAGCATTAACACCACGAATTATTTGTGTTACATAGTCTACTGTAGTACTAAAATCTTTAGGGAAATGTTCGATATTCCAGGTTACAACTTCCAAGGTTGGCTCCGACCCAAAATTCAAATTTAGAAATCCCTCTCTTACAAAAACACCTTCTTCTTCACTCCATTCCCCAGGACATTCAACGCAAACTGCTGCAACCATGTAATAGTAAGTTGTTCCAACAATTACATCAAGATCGGTATATTCAAAAATACCTGCTTCAATTGTATCTATAATTGTATAAACTTCACCTTCAGCTTTTCTTTGGATACGAAAACCATCTTCATCTCCATTCTCGTAATTCCAGCTAAGATTTACTTCCCGAAGATAATTACACTCGGCATTAAGGTTAGTAGGATTATCCGGATTTATAACCGGTTCTATGGTTTTTCCGCAGAATGTGAGCAATATTGCCAGTAGTATTATGATAATTATTTTTTTCATTTATTTTGTAATTCCTCTATTAACTTCACTGCAACCAGTAGATCTTTCACTATAAAATCCGGTTTATATTCAGTTTCGTTTCTTTTTTGTAAAAATTCATTTTCACCACCACCGGAACGAACAAATATTGTTCTCAATCCGGCGTTTTTTCCGAATCCGATATCAGAAAATCTATCTCCAATCATAAAGGATTCTTTAGTATTAAAATCATAAAATTCTTTTGCTTTTTGGAACATTCCAATACCTGGTTTTCTATCCTTATGATAAATATTGAAAGGTTCTACAATTCCATTTTTATGACAAGGTGAATAGAAAATTTCATCCACTTTAGCATCTCCTTTTGCCAGATCATTCACCAATTTTGTATTGATCTTTTTCACATCTTCAATTTTGAAATAACCATAGGCAACTCCCGCCTGATTTGTTACTACAAAAACCAAAAATCCCATTTTATTCAGTTTAGAAATTGCTTCGGCGGCAAAGGGATAAAGATGCAGATCATCAGGTTTATTAATATAACCATGTTCATCGGAATTTATTGTTCCGTCACGATCTAAAAAAACAGCTTTTTTCATTTTCCTCCATGTTTTCGTAAACATTTAATGTTGGCTTTGCAAAGCAAAACGATATATTCTTCCTTTTCTGTTCCCCTTCGTAATGGGAATACAAGGGGTTTCATTCTCAAAGATGGAGCTTTGAGTTACGCTGATAATTAACTGTCACACTGAGTACGAGTGTAACGAGGTATCGAAGTGTAAAGAATAATTATTCTTTCAATATTCTTCGATACTTGGCTAAAGCCAAACTCAGGATGGCAAATCTTCCTACATATTCAACTTTATAATGAACGGAGCTTTGAGTTACAAGTTCTTCCTGCTTTTCTTATGCTTGCCAGCCTCTGGCTGGTTCCCTCTCTTGTGTTTAAAGAGAGGGGCACGCCTTCGTAAAAAAACGCCTTGTCGTTACACAGCTCAGGCTGTGTAACGCACATGTTCTGCTTAACTATGATCAGAAGTTCTAAATTTAAGTGCATCGGGAAGTTTGATATTAAAGAGCTGGAATCTGTAATTCCAATAATCACCCTGTTTTGTATATTTAAATGTCATCTTCCAGCAATGCAGATCCCGAGTGATCGTAAAATTGTGCGATACTAATTCATCTGCTTCCAGATCTATATAATTATCGTAAGAAATTGCCCAATTCTTGGTAATGCGTGCCGAGACTGACATCCGTAAATTGCTGGAATAATCATCAATTGCATATTGTGCTTTATTAAGTTTAAAAATATGCGATACTGTAAAAGCCCAATTTTTTGCTTCTCTATTTAATTCGTCAAGTTCTTCCAGAGTAGTTATGATTCGTTCTGTATCAGTATCAATTGAATCACTACTAAAGAAATCACCGGAGACAAAGTCATTTTTTGCAAGTGGAAAATAATCTACATAATTTGCATCACCGGAAAATTTTAGGGCAGAAGTTATATTGAAATTCCAATTTGTTACACCCAGTTTCCAATCCCTCGGATCCCAGCCACTAACACCCAGATCATAAGTAGCCTGTGAAAAGCTACCAGAATAATTTGTTGAAATATCAACTACTCCAAAACTGATCTTATTCGGTCTTAATTTAACTGAATGTGAGATATCGCTAAACCCGTTATCTTTTTCATAATCATAACTTATACCTGAAGTTATACTAAAGAAATCGTTGATCTTACGTTCTTTAATCTTCTTTATTGCGGCTAGTTTAAGCTGCCATTTATTCCCCAGTGAAAAACTCACCTTTCTACTTTTCACGGCAGAACTAACTCCTATCCCGCCAAAACTGTAAAATCTATCGTTCTCAGAAAAATCGGGACGGTAAGTAAAACTTAATTTGGGAGTAATAATATGGCGGATCGCAGAAATATAAAAACCGGGTAATGCTCTCATTCCATAAAGATTGAATGATAAAGAAGAGTTGGAGTTGTAATCCATTCCACGCACAAATTTCACATTATTTTTATCTCTATCAAACCAGGCTTCATTACCGGAAACAGATTGAGATAAATTCAGCCATCCTTTTAATTTATAAGAATAACTCAAACTTGCCATATGTTTCACGCCGGCATTATGTTGATTTCCTGTAGCATAAGTTGTATCAGGTCCGAGTGTATCATCGTAAAGAATATCCCAGATTGTAGCTGTAGAATCGTTAATATCTCCTTCGTGAGTTGCCTTAACTCTGTATGAATAAGAAAAATTCTCCCACCAAACATCCTCGGGTATATCATCAATCTCATTAACAAAAATTTCGTAAACCGGTCTGGATGGCAGCGAGTAAGAAATACTGGGCAAAGTAATATCTTTCGTTTGGTTTTCCAGATCATCGATGTAATTTGCCGAGATGTATAAGGTGCTGTTAAAAAGCGGTTTTTTAAATGCCATTGAAGATGTGATCTTCTCTGCAAGACGCTCATCCAGATCTTCACTTCCTTCCCAAACCCTTTTACTGCTTATGAAGTTTAGATTCATATCAAAAGTAGTTTTGTTACCAAAATCATGATGGTGTCTACTCTTTATATTCCATTCATATTGAGATATTTGAGGATTTTGTATATCTATTTTCTTTTGTAGAATTGCATTAAAGAAGCCATTATGTACATATCTTTGTTTATATTTGGAACGGAATCCCAGTTCCCAACCTGTTAGTTCATAATAGTCTAATGCTAGTGTAAAATCTGCATGATCTCTATAGGCAAAATAATAGGCAATATTTTCCAGATATTTTCCTTTTCTTTTATTCCAACCCGGGGATGGAACCAAAATGCCTGACTGTCTACCACGTTTTAAAGTAAAGGTTCCAAAAGGAAATCCAAAAACAGGAAAATGGTTTACGTAAAAAACAATCGGTTTTGCAACAAATTTGTCATTCCGGTAAAATCGAAGCTCTTTAGATTTAATATAAAAATGTGGATGTAAAGCATCACAAGTTGTAAAAACTCCATCGTCTACATCGTATGTGTCATCATCAATTTTTCTTATCTCAGTTCCGTAATAATAGCCCTTATCAAATTTACTAGCTCCACTTGTAACCAAACCCCATTTGGTTTGAAGATCGTAACAAATATCTTTTCCCAGCATATTTTGAGATCCATCCTGCAGATATGATTTCCCCTTGGCAAAAGCCTGTTCCTTTTTCAGATTGATCATAATTGTATCTGCTTTTATTATGGAAGAATGGTACGTAACAGAAGTATTTCCACTTAATTGAATGATCTCACTTTCTATGTTGTAATCAATGCTGTCTGCTACATAAATAAGTGAATCAGATTGAAGACTAACTATAGCCTCTAATGAATCTGTAAACAAAGAATCAACCGTATGAGATTTTTCTTCCTCTACTGTTTCCTGTGTCCAGGAAAATACAGCAGCTACGATAAATATTGAAGCAAAGATTATTATTGCTTTTTCTTTATTAACAGATATTTTCATATCTGGCATTATTCTGGGTACAACAAATGTGTCAAGTATGGTGTGCATCAAGACATAATGGCTAGTTTCGGCAATACAAACCGTAACAAATATTTTGACACAATTGAAACAGAAAAATTTGTTTGCTGGCAGAGGTAAAAAATGGAAGATAAGAAAAACTTTGTTTTTAGTTATTCTTTTCAGTATTTAGAGAGGAAAGTAATAGGATTCAAATGGATCATATAGTATTTATCGGACTTTTTATATTTCTTTTCTCTGCTGCCTTGCAGGGTCTTACAGGTTTTGGATTTTCTATTCTTGCTATTCCCCTGATAACATTATTCATCTCACCTAAGACAGTAGTTCCTATTTTGCTTATTTATTCTATGATCATAAATATTGTTGTCCTTTATTCTTCCAGAAAATCAGTTAACCTCAAGAAAATCTGGATCCTGTTGACAGCTGGAATAATTACAATGCCTTTGGGTGCACATTTACTGGTAATTATGAATGAAGATCTGCTCAAGATATTTATTGGTTCAATGATATTGATTTTTGGGATTTTACTACTAATTGGCTTTCGCAAACAATTTAAAAATGAGAAGATAGCCATGTTACCCGTGGGAATGCTCAGTGGTTTGTTGGGTGGTAGTATTTCTATCAGCGGGCCTCCCATCATTCTCTTTTTTTCGAATCAAGATGTAGGCAAACACACTTTTCGCGGTAATTTGGCAGCTTATTTTTTTATATTGAATTTATTTACGATTCCAGTTTATTATTGGAATGGGCTTCTTACAAAAGAAGTTTGGAACTATTCCTTAACTTTTCTTCCGGGTCTCTTGATAGGTGTTTTCGTTGGTAACTTTCTTTCTCATAAAATAAAGGATGATCATTTTAAAAAACTTACTTTGATTTTGCTAATAATTATGGGAATACTTTCAATCATCTCCGGACTGAAGTAAATCAATTTTTTTGTTATAAATTTCATTAAATGTGAACGGGTAATGCATTTAATAACAATAGAAGATTTTCATTTGACAGAAAGCTGAGTATTAAAAATTTGTATTAAAATTTAATAAATCAAAGGAGTTAGATTATGCCCTTTATTTCCAATACAGATAAGGAACGAAAGGAGATGTTGACAGCGATTGGAGTAGAAAAATTCGAGGACCTGTTAACCAATATCCCTGGCAAATTCCTATTGCAAAAAGACTGCTGTTTGAATGATGCATATTCCGAACTGGAAATTACCCGTAAAATCTCGAAATTGGCTGCAAAGAATATTTCTTCAACTCAGGCTAATGCTTTCCTCGGTGGTGGAATTTATGATCATTTTATTCCTGCTGCTGTCGATCATGTAATTTTGAAACCTGAATTTCACAGTGCTTATACACCATACCAAGCTGAAGTTAGTCAGGGAACTCTGCAGTATATTTATGAGTATCAAACCATGATCTGCGATCTTACCGGAATGGAAATTTCCAATGCCGGAATGTATGACGGCGCATCTGCTGCTGCTGAAGCAATTTTAATGGCAACACGAAAAACTAAAAAATTCAAAGCAATACTTGCCGGAACAATTAATCCATTGTATTTGGAAGTTATTAAAACTTACACAGCTGGCGTGGAGATAGAACTTGTTGTGATTCCTGCAAAAGATGGATTAGTAGATCTAGATATATTAAAGAAAGCTGTAGATGACGAAACGGGTTGCGTTCTATTACAAACTCCTAACTTTTTTGGAAACATCGAAAATGCTTTTGCCGTGGAAGAAATTACTCATGCTGCTAAAAAAGCACTTTATATTGTGGCAGTTGATCCTATCTCACTTGCAGTGATGAATGCTCCTTCTGAATATAAAGCAGATATTGTTGTGGGTGAAGGACAGGCTCTTGGTAATGCTCAAAATTTTGGAGGTCCACTATTTGGATTTCTGGCAACTAATTTGAAGCTGAGCAGAAGCATACCTGGTCGTATTGTTGGTGCCACTTTGGATGTAGATGGTAAACGAAGTTATGCTCTCACATTGCAAGCACGTGAGCAGCATATTCGTCGTGCTAAAGCAACTTCTAATATCTGTTCAAACCAAGCTCTATGCAATTTGGCAGCTACTGTTTATATGACTCTGATGGGGAAAGAAGGTTTAAAAGAAGCAGCTGTGCAAAGCACTACCAAAGCCCATTATCTGGCTGAAAAAATTACTGAACTGGATAAATTTGAAATGGCTTTTACGGCTCCATTCTTCAAAGAATTTGCAATAAAAATACCTATCCCTGCTAAAGATATTATTATGAAACTACAAACTAAAAATATTTTCCCGGGAATCGATTTGAAGGCATTTGGACATGAGAAGATGCTACTAATAGCAGTTACAGAAAAGAAGAGAAAATGCGATTTAGATGAATTAGTAAAATCTCTGCAGGAGGTTACCAATGGCTAGCACAATTTTTGAAAAACACAGTCCCGGACGTAAAGGCTATACTCTTCCTGCTAATGATGTAGATATTAAATTGAAAAATTGTATTCCTAATGAATTTGGCAGAAAGGAAGATACAAGACTTCCGGAAGTTAGTGAACTTGATGTGATGCGCCATTTTCTAGAGTTATCTCAAATGAATCACTGCATCGAAAAAGGTTTTTATCCTTTGGGTTCTTGTACTATGAAATATAATCCTAAGATAAATGAAACGCTAGTTCGGAATGACGCTTTCAATAACTTGCACCCCTTCCAGGGTGAAGAGACAACTCAGGGTGCTTTGGAAATCATGCATGAATTGCAAAATGATCTAGCAGAGATCTCCGGATTTTCAAAAGTTACACTACAGCCGGTTGCCGGTGCTCATGGTGAATTTACCGGACTTTTAATTATGAAAGCATATCATAAATTTAATGGAAATTCTAAGAAAAACAAGATCATCTTGCCTGACTCTGCTCATGGTACTAATCCTGCAAGTGTAATTCTTGCCGGTTTTGAAGTCGTTGAGATCAAATCTAATGATAAAGGTCTAGTTGATATAGATGATCTAAGATCTCACGTTGATGAAAACACCGCTGGCTTTATGCTCACGAATCCAAATACACTCGGGTTATTTGAAACTCAGGTTGAAGAGATCGCTAATATAATACATAGTGTAGATGGACTCATGTATATGGATGGTGCTAACTTCAATGCTATTATGGGAATTGTTAAACCAGGTGAGATCGGTTTTGATATTATGCATTATAATTTGCATAAAACTTTTGCAACACCACATGGCGGCGGTGGTCCAGGATCCGGTCCAATAGGTGTGCGCAAAGACCTGGCAAAATTTCTGCCAATTCCAATGGTGGGTAAAAAAGATGATAAATACTTCCTAGATTATAGCCATGCAGATACTTCCCTAGGGAAAATACACTCTTTCTTTGGTAATTTTGCAGTAAATCTTCGAGCATTCATCTATATTAAAATGTTAGGTGCAAAGGGATTAAGACGTGTTTCTGAGAATGCAGTTATTAATGCAAATTATATTCAGAAGAAACTTGAAAAATATTACGATATTCCTTTTAAAGATCAATATTGCATGCACGAATTTGTAGCAAGTGGCGTTTGGCAGAAGGGAAAGTATGACATCAATACACTGGATATTGCCAAACGTATTTTAGATAAAGGTTATCATGCTCCCACTATCTATTTTCCGCTTATCGTGCCAGAAGCTATGATGATAGAGCCTACTGAAACTGAAAGCATGGAGACTCTGGATGACTTCATTAGTGCAATGATAGAAATTGCAAAAGAGTGTGAAAAAAATCCGGAATTACTAAAGGATGCTCCGCTGAATACGCCGGTTAGACGCGTGGATGATACACTTGCAGTACGTCAATTGAATGTGAAATTTGAGTTGTAAGTTTTAGTAGCGAATTCGCCTTCTATAAATTGACTTTGCAAAGCAAAACGATATTTTTCAAACTACGGCGGGATAGACAAAACGAACAAAGGCAAACTTAAAATAATTTGTAGGGCGATTCACAAATCGCCCATTTTGATTTAAATAATTCATCTCAATTAATATAAACTAAACCACTTGACATTTAATTTATTATTTTCTTATTTCGTAATTGCTTATTGAAATATTTAATAAATAAAGAGAGGAGGAAAACATGCTCAGAAAAAAAAGATCAGTTTTACTTTTTTTAATTTTTATTCTAACAGTAACAATCTTCACTAGTGGGTGTGGTGGTGGTGCAAGTAAAGAAAAGGAACCGAACAATTCTATCGATCAGGCTAATGAAATCACACCAGGAAAACCATTCGAGATCAAGATCAACCCTGTTAAAGATATTGACTGGTTTAAGGTTAACCTTATCGAACAGGGATATCTGAAAGTTCAGGCAAGCCAAGTTCCTGAAAGCTTAACGATGGAAGTGGGATATGCATTATTCCAGGAATGGGAAGGCAGCAAAGTAAAATGGCTTAAAAAGTGGCGTAAGTTGCCCGATGCTATATTTATTCCCCAAGCAGGGACATACTATTTTGCCATCAAAGATGATTACGATGATAAAGAATCTAAAGAATCTATCCAGATAAAAGCAGATTTTATACCGGAATTTGATGCAGGAGAACCTAACAATAATCCTGAACTTGCTACTGCAATTGAATTTGGAACAACAGTAAAACCTGCAATTTTTCCAACCGGAGATATAGACTGGTATAAAGTAAACATAAATAAGCAAGGTTATATTCTAGTAAAGTCAAAGGACGTTATCGGTGAAATCACTCCTGAAATTTACTATGCAAAATATGATGAATGGGCAAATCCAAAAATACAAAAGATAAGAAATTGGCATAAATTACCCGATGCCTGTGCCATTACCGAACCGGGCGAATATTATATTCATCTACATGATGACTATAATGACAGATCTTCTGAAACTCCATTCAGTTTCTTAATAGAGTTTTTGGATGAAATAGATATCAACGAACCAAACAACGATTTCAAAACGGCAAAATCTGTCTCTCGTGGAGATACACTAGAACTCGCAATTTTCCCGCAGGGAGATAATGATTACTATAAATTAAAAATAGAAACAGGAAATAAAATCAAATTCATGGCAAAAGATTATTCAGGAATTGTTCCGGAAATCAGACTTTACACATTAAATGAAAATGACAAACTCGATGTTGCAAGCAATTGGAAGAGACTACCCGCTGAAGTTAATGTAATACCCGAAACTGAATATTATCTTCTTATTCATGATGATTATGGTGATCAAGGTTCACAACAGGTTTTTGAATTCAGGATTGAATAAAAGTATTATTTAACTCTGGCGAAATCATGTTCAATAAAAAAACCACAAAAGTTGTTCTGCATCTTATTTTAGCCGGGATAGTTTCGGCTATATGTTACATCGGTTTCAAAAAAGGTGTGGAATCAATTAATAATAGAATGAAGAATGAATAAACAAAAAAGCCTGCTGTAAATTCAGCAGGCTTTTTTTATAGTCTTATTTTCGATTACAAATTTGCAAACGGGTTATCTTCGTCGATATGATTATTTTGTTTTAGTTCTTTCTTATATTTATGCCAACCATCTTTATCATCATTAAAAGATTCAGGCATATTAGTTGGTTCAAGAGAAATTCTTTTTGCATCTTTATCTATCTTCACAATGCGAACTTTAAATTCTTCACCAACATTTTTACTATCCAGATCAACTTTTGCAATTTTTATTTTAGATGCAGGCAACAGACCTGTAAGTCCATTACTGATCTTAATAAAAGCTCCAAAATTTACAACATTCTCGATTACACCAGAAACAATATCACCTTCATTGATTGTCTCACCAATAACATCCCATGGATCTGGTTGAAGAGCTTTTAATGATAAGGATATTTTTTTATCTTCAAGATTGATCCTTAATATTTGAGCTTCTATAACATCACCTTCATTAACTACTTCCGAAGGATTATTTATGCGTCTTCCTCGAGATAATTCTGAAATTGGAATTAATCCCTCTACTCCCGGTTTGATCTCAACAAATGAACCAAAAGAAAGATTACGTACAACTTTACAGGTTAAAATTTGCCCTTCAGTTAATTCGCGAAGCACTGCATCAACAGGATTCTCTTGAAGTGCTTTCATACTTAATGATATTTTGTCGCCTTTGATCTTGATAACTTTAGCTTTGATCTCATCTCCAATATTTAATATTTCAGATGGAGATTCTATGTGACCCCATGAGAATTGTGAAATATGTAATAGACCGTCAACTCCACCAATATCAATAAATGCTCCAAAGTTTGTGAGCCTTGTAACTACACCATCTACAACCGTATCGATTTCAAGTTTTTTTAACATCTCTTTACGCAATCTTCTCTTTTCTACATCCAGAATTTTCTTTCTGGAAACAACAATATTACGCCCTTTATCTTTAAAATCTATAATCCTGAAATCATAAGTTTCATTCATGAATTTCTTTGGCTCAATTACAATTTTGTCATCAATATGAGAGATTGGGCAGAAAGCCTTGATCCCTGAAATATCTATTATATATCCACCTTTAGTCATAGATTGAACTTTACCACTTACCGGAATTTTCTCTTCAAATGCATCGTGAAGGATATTCAGATTTACTGATACAAGACTTTTAGCAATAAGCGTTTCTGTTTCAGTATCTTTTACAATATAACCTTCTAGGGTATCACCTACTTTAACAGATAACTCACCGGATTTATCTACATAATCCAGTTTTTCGGCATAAACATCTCTCTTACCGCCAAGTGTTACAAATATGTAAGAATCCGTAATATTAATGATCTCTCCGGATACTTTATCGCCAATTTCAAGTTGTTTGATATTAACAAGTGAATCTTCTAACATCTGTTCAAAATTTTCGCCAGCTGTTTCTTCTGGCTGATCATCTTCTACAACATCTTCTGTTTCTTCTTTTACTTCTTCTTTTACTTCTTCTTTAATTTCTTCTTT
>JAOZPK010000175.1 GCA_029932755.1 Candidatus Cloacimonadota bacterium
ATCTGGTTGTATTTTCATACTGACCTCATTTCTTTTTTTTTGACTTAACTTTTAATAGTTTCACTAAATTATTTTTTATTGATCCATCAATTAACAGAGAATCCGTAGTTGCTACAAATCCTCCCAATATTTCAGGATTGATTTTTATATCTAATATTGCTTCTTTTTCTAGAATATCTCTAAGAGTTGCCGATATAGAATCAAGCACGTCTTCAGGTAAATCATGAGCGATGGTTAATCCAACTTTTACCTGATTTTTTTTATCTAATATTTTATTCTCCAGATCCTGCAAGATATCTGTGACAATATTAAATCTATGTTTTTTTATTAAGATACCAAACAGGTTTTTCCACAGTTCTGTGTTCTTTAATTTCTGCGTCATATCCATTGCTATTTCCATGCGTTTATTCATTGGAAACAAAAGGGAATTAACTACATTTATTTGTTTCGGTTCTGTTTTTATTGAATTGCTCATTGACTCAATATCAGTTAATATTGAATTGATCTCTTTATCGCTGAGTCCACTAATAATAGCGTGAGAATACCGTTGGGCAACGAGTATGTTTTTCACTTACTTTCCCTTTCAGAGATAATTTTTTTAATCAACTCTTTATCTTTTTTCTCATCAAGTTTTTCTGAGAGAAATTTAGAAGAAAGTTCTGCAACCATTTCTGCCAGTTCATCTTCGATTTCTCCCATAACCTTTATTTTTTCGGTTTTGAGTTGTTTTTCTGTATCCTGCAATATCAGCTTTTCCTGTTCTTTTGCATTCTTCATAATGTCTTTGGCTTTACTTTCAGCATCACCAGTAGCGGCATTTTTCATTTTTCTTATCTCTTCGGTTGATTGCTTTAACTTATTGCTTTTTTCTTCGACAAGTTTCTCGGCTTGCATTCGCGATGTCTTTGCTTCATCCAAATCGGAAGCTATTTTTTGCTGCCTCTCATCCAAGAATTTCTTGATCGGCTTATACAGAATCTTATTCAAAACGATCAGTAAAAGTACAAAATTTAGAATCACAATAATGAGAGAATAATCTATACTAATCATAAAATCTCCAAATTAATATTTCGCTGTTGGAAACTATTTCCTCCAACTGACATTTAGTGTTCGGTTTTGGTTTAATCTTAAGTTGAGAATATCAACAAAAGTGCAATAACCAGCGAATAGATACCTGTCGACTCAGACACAGCCTGACCAACAAGCATTGTACGTGTGATAAGACTTGCATTTTCCGGTGAACGTGCGATTCCTTCACAAGCTTTTCCTGCTACAAATCCCTCACCAACTCCTGGTCCTAAAGCACCCATTCCCATACACATTCCTGCACCCAGAAGTGCAGCAGCTTTTACGATTCCTTGTGCTAATGTAATGTTATCCATTCTTCCTCCACTATCTTTATACTTAATTATTTATACTGCAAAGATCAGCAGAAAAGCAACCACTAACGAATATATCGCAGTTGATTCTGATACTGCTGCTCCTAAAAACATTGTTCTCATTATCATTGATCTTTCTTTTGGGAATCTTCCCATCATATCATTTGCCTTACCGGCAACATAACCAATACCCGCTCCGGGCCCTATCGTTCCAAACCCAATTGCCATTCCTGCACCGATTAAAGAAATTGATTTTAATAAAATCTTACCTGTGGAAAGTCCTGCCGGTTGATTTGGAACAGAATATAAAAGAAGCAGTGATACAACTAGTGCAAATATTGCAGAAGTTTGAGATAATGCCTGACCAATAAGCATATTACCCATTATTGCATTACCATGTTTGGGCATTCTCGCAACAGATTTACATGCTTCTCCACCGGAATATCCGGCACCAAGAGATGGACCCAAGGCTCCAATTCCCATAGCCAATCCAGCAGAGAGTAAAGCTGCCGCCCTGAACCAGCCGCCATCAACAATATCAAAACCTCCATATATTAACAGCATAGAAATAACCAATGCAAATATTCCGGCAGTTTGTGCCGCAGCTTGACCAATAAGCATTGTTCTAAATAATTGGTCATTGGCTTGTGGTTGTTTCATAACTCCATATGCACCTTCTCCGGCAATTATTCCTGACCCAATTCCGGTTGTTATGGCACCTAAACCAACACTTATTCCTGCTCCGAGGTATGCTGCAATTCTAATATATTCCACCGATAATTCCATTATTACTCCGAGATTTCAACACCAATATAGGTAAGCGCAAGCATTGTAAAAACAAACGCCTGGATTGTTCCAACGAATAGTCCAAAGAAAAGATTTAACCCAACTGGAAAAACCACGTAACTAACTAAAGATGAAACAACCAAAATAATTATCGCTCCGCCTAAAACATTTCCAAATAGACGGAAAGAGATTGAAACAATTTTAGAGAGTTCCCCAATGATATCCAAAAGGAAGAGAGGATTTTTTACAGGGTTTACATAATTTTTGAGATGACCCCAAACACCCTTTACTTTAAGGGCGGTTATATGAACTATCGCTACTGCAAAAACTCCAAGGCCAAGTGGAACATTAAGGTTTCTGGTAGGCTCTATAAACCCCGGGATCGGGATCATTCCAACCACATTACAAACCCAGATGAATAAAAAAAGCGTCATGATATATGGAGTGAAATGAACTCTTTCTTTGCCAAGTGTTTCTATTACAAACTGTTTTAGAGCAGTATATATCATTTCGAATAATATCTGTGGCTGAGATGGTCTTTTTAATAATTTCTTTTTTATCAGGAGAGCAATGAATAGAAGCATGATATCTACAATGAACAGCATACGTAAAAGTTGGAATGTCCCTATTGCAGTTGCTTTTCCAAATATATTTTTAAAGAATTCATATGTTTTATTACTGCCATAAATTTCCGGTGTTTCACCGGTTTGACGATAATGTTCATCTATCTGGAATTCTTCTGTTATTTTTTCTTGAAGATCGTAATGACTTTGAATGTTTCTAAGGACAAATTTTCCGTTATCAAATCCTATTTGAAGTTCTTTATTAAATCCATTTGAAACAAATACTAATACTGTTTCAATGAGAATAAATAAAATAAAGATCTTTAAAATTGGACTTTTCTTTTTAGCCATTCTACCCTCTGAAATATTTATTATCTTTCAAATTTTTTACAATCTCAACTATATATATCACGATCTGCGCAGAAAGCAAACCAGCACCAAAAATTATAATATTTGGCTTTATCAAAAAGAAAACTGCAAGTGCAAATATTGTTAATGCAGCATATCTTGTTAATGAACCCTTAGCGGCGCTCACTCGTGATTTCGTTGGTAAAAGCCCAATCCTTTTCTTCAAGTTGTGAGCTAACCAAAAAAAATTTCCCGCACTGCCTATCGTGCCCATAATCCAACTTATAGATTGATGAAAGAACCACGGTAAAGACAAAAAGGCAAGTATGTTTGTCAAGAGAATAATCAGCAATATTTTTTTGATATATTTATTATTATCTTCCAT
>JAOZPK010000003.1 GCA_029932755.1 Candidatus Cloacimonadota bacterium
CATTTAAAAAGCTGTTTTTAATGGATTTGCGTCAAGTTAAATAAAATATTACATAAGACAATTTATAATATATAATTAAATAAAAAATAATAAAAACTCAGGTAAGCTCAAAAAAAACTTGACTCTCCCCGGAATTATCTCACGTTTGACTCAGAAGTTCTCAATAATTCTCATTTTTTCTCAAAAATGGGTTTTGCATAATAGAGTGGTTTTGTCAGCCTGACGAATCTTACATGTTGCTCTCAGAAAGAATCTCCGCTTATAATGGGATTCTTCGTCGAATGCCCACGTAAGTTCATCCTCAGAAAGACAAACATATTATATTTTTGAGAATCTTCTATTACTCAAACGATTAAGGAGGTTGTGATGTCGGGTGAATTCTTAGGTACATTTCAAAACTCGGTTAATAAGCTTAAATGGATCACTATTCCTGCCGTTTTTAAGAAGAAATTCAATCCGCAGATAAAGCAAACAGTTGTAATTACACTAGGACCGAATGGAAATATTGCAATCTATCCTCTCGATAATTGGAATGAAAAAATTGATAAATTGAAAAATGGTGTCGACCGTGATAAACAGTTGCTTTCTAACCTGCGTACATTTGCCTCTTCCGAACAGAAAATGGAAAAAAACGGTAGAATAAAAATTGGTAGTGAGCTTTTGGAGATAGCCAATATTGAAGATAAGGTGATCATAAAGGGAACCGGAAATTATATTTCCGTTTGGAGTCCGCAGAATTACGAACAATTCCGTCAGAAACGTTTAGAAGAACACAAGAAACAATTTAATTCTATGGATTATCAATAATGAAAGAATACCACGTTCCGGTATTATTAACTGAATGTCTTGAAGCGTTGGATCTGCAGGATGGCAAAATTTATGTAGATGCAACCTTTGGTGGTGGAGGTCATTCCCGCGCAATATTAGAAAGTGGAAAAGATATAAAATTATACGGTTTTGATCAAGATCCCGATTCAATTGAGCAAAGTAAGATCTTAACAGAAAAATATCCTGAGAAATTTGTAATGATCAAAGAAAATTTTGCTAATATACGAACCGGACTTGCCCTTGAGAGAATAAAAAAGGTTGATGGCATACTTTTTGATCTTGGTGTTTCATCTCATCAAATCAATGATCCTGCCCGCGGCTTTAGCTTTAGTGGTGACGGAGACCTGAACATGCGAATGGATCAAGAGACCGAACTTACCGCTGCAGACGTGGTCAATACACACCCATTTGAAGAGCTTGCTAAAATATTTCGTGAATATGGTGAAGAGAAAGAAGCTGCCAGAATTGCCAGTAACATAATTTTAGAGAGATCTAAGAAAGAAATTCAGACAACTTTGCAGTTATCTACAATAATCGAGAATTGTATAATTTCCAAAAAGAGCATTAAAGCTAAAGCGAGGATCTTCCAAGCATTGCGGATCTACATCAATAAAGAGATGGAAGTTCTAAAAACAGCTCTGAATGATTCAGTTAAGATTTTGAATCCCGGTGGTAGAATTGTTGTTATTTCTTATCATAGTTTAGAAGACAGAATTGTTAAGAACATCTTTAAATATGAAGCGAAATCGTGCATCTGTCCACCTGAATTCCCATTATGTGTTTGTGATAAGGTGGCAACCTTAAATATAATATCGAGAAAGCCTATCGTTCCAACTGTGCGAGAGATAGAAAATAATCCGCGTGCCAGAAGCGCAAAATTAAGAATTGCCCAAAAGAGGGAGGTTTCATGAACTGGAAAATAATTACCATTGCACTATTAATTATTGTTTCAATATTTTGTCATTATAGTAATAAACACAAGATCATAGTTTACGGACGCAAACTTGATGAGTCACGGGAACTTTATCAAGCCCAGAAGGTTAATAATTTAGATCTCTTAACTTTGAACAGTAAACTAAGTTCTCGCGACCGTATCCAAAGACTTGCCTCACAAAATCTGGATATGTTCTTTCCTGCCGATAATGAGAATGTACACAATATTAAATTTGATAATAAGAAAGAGACCTTCCGCCTTATTGATTACATTGTCCCCTCGGCTGAAGCACTAACCAGGTAATATTATTGCTCATTCAAACGAATGAGCTTTTTTTATGAATATTAGAATAAAATTTTTCTTAGCTTTCAACTTACTATTTATCCTTATTTGGATCGGTTATCTATTTTCAATTCAAATTTTAGATGCTCATAAACTAAAAGCGACTGTGCAGATCCGCCAAAATCCTTCCAAAGAGATATTGATACCAAATCGCGGGAACATTTATGATCGAGAAGGTGAACTGTTGGTAAGCTCAGTAAAATATTATCAACTCGATGTGGATAGACGTGCCATAATTAATGATTGCAAGAATAATTCAGAATTAACAGTCAAAGAAGTATTTAGCAAAATTGCCAAAATAATTTCAGAGAATAGTGTGGCAAAGAAAAATTTCCTATTAAAACGTTTAAATAAAAAGCCCCAATATTCAAGTGTTTATCTCACAACTGATATTTCAGAAAATCAACTCCATATTATTAAACAGGAATTCGCAAAAGAGAAAATAAATGGATTGGTTGCTTCATTCAGCAACATTAAACGTTCATACCCTCACGATAAACTTGGTTCTAATTTCTTAGGAATTATAGATGATTGTAAACAGGGAAGTTCGAATAATTCTATCTATACTACTATTGGGAAAAATGGAATTGAGGCAACTTACAATAAGCAACTCTGTGGAGAAATTGGTTGGAGAGAAACGATCTACGATGCTAATAATAGGATGATCCCGCTTTTATTCCTTAAAGAAAAATCTGCTCAGCCCGGTAAATCTGTTTATCTCACAATTGATATGGAAATCCAGGAAATTTTGGAAGAGAAATTGATAATCGGCCTTAAAGAATATAAAGCAAAGAATGCAATTGGTATTGTTATGGATCCATTTTCAGGTGAAATATTGGCAATGGCAGGTCTTAACAAAGATCATAAAAAAAAATCTGCAAAAGAACTGCGTTCGGTTACTAATATTGCAGCTTCTTTCATGTTCGAACCGGGCTCCACCTTAAAACCGATCACAGCTCTTCTCGCTTTAGAAAAAAATATCTATAAACCATCAGATATAGTTGACTGTACAGATTATCACCTGGAATATGAACAAGAAGAACGGATTATCAAAGACGATCATAAGTATAAAACACTCAGTTTTAAGGATATTATTGCTTATTCTAGTAATGTTGGGATTAGCAGGATAGTTGAGAAAATCGGCAGCAAAGTACTTTATGAGCGCATGATCGCAATGGGGTTTGGTCATAAAACAGGATCTAATATTTCGGGTGAAGCATCAGGGATATTCCGAAAACTTAAAGACTGGCAGGGTTTCTCACTTCACTCGATCTCTTTTGGTCAGGAAATTTCCGTGAGTGCATTACAGTTGGCAAATGCTTATTGCTCGCTGGCTAACGGCGGAAAGGTGATGCAACCGCATCTGATTAAAGAGATAAGAGACAAGAACAATAAAATAATTACTTCTTATAAACCGAAAGTTTTACGGAAGATTTCCGATAAGAGATCTCTCGATACATTAAAAGTTTTCTTAAAAAGCGTAGTAGATTATGGAACTGCTACCGGAACAAAGTTGGAACATCTTACAATAGCCGGGAAAACAGGTACTTCCGAAAAAGCGATAAGTGGAAAAATTGGATATGAAGAAGAAAAATACACTTCTGTTTTCGCAGGATTCTTCCCTGTAAATAAACCTCAGTACGTTATGGTGATCATATATGATGAAGCAGATTACAAATCATACTCTTATTATGCTTCACTTTCTGCTGTTCCCACCTTTAGAGATGTTGTTAAAAAAATAGTTAATCTTCCGGATACAGATGTAATTGCCAATGTGAAAGAAGATAATAAAAAATTTGTTTTCGCTCCTGACGTAACCGGACTGCAATTAGAAAAAGCAATTAAAATTTTACAAAAAGAAGGAATAAATTTCATCGTAACCGGTGATAATAAAGATGGGGAAATAATCAATCAATACCCTAAACCCAACACCTCATTTGATAAAAATGAGAAGATCATCCTTAACCTTGACAATAAACAGGATGCCGAGCAAATGAATGTCGATGCTTATGCAATGCCGGATCTGATGGGATTGAGCCTTAGAAAGGCAATTGCCATATCAAACAGAAGCAGTGTAAAGCTGGTGATCCGCGGGAATGGGATCATCTCAGCTCAGTCAATAAAACCGGGTTCTAATATTAAATTTGGAGAAGTATGTACAGTAACGGCAAAATGATCCCAATTGCTGAGATCATAACAATATTGCAAAAACATGAGCTTCTAATAGAGAACATTAATACTTCTTCTTCAAATAGATATTCCGGTATTCAAACCGATTCCAGAAAGATCAGGGAAGGGCATGTTTTCGTTTGCATTTTCGGTTTTGTAGTCGATGGACATGATTACGCTCAAAAAGCTGTTGATAGCGGTGCAAAACTTTTAATCGTTGAAAGAGAACTTAAAATTGATATCCCCCAGATAGTTGTATTAAATGCACGAAAAGCAACCGCTTTATTGGCAACATTATTTTTTGACAATCCTTCTAAAAAATTAAAGATAATTGGAATAACCGGTACAAATGGGAAAACAACTATTGGCAGTATCTTGGAACATATTCTCACTGATAATGGTAAAAAAGTTGGTTTAATTGGAACTCTGGGCTACTCTATAAATGGCGTTACCCATAAATCTGAAAGAACAACACCCGACATCATCGTTCTGAATACGATCTTCTGTAAAATGATCGATGAAAAAGTAGAATTTGTGATCATGGAAGTTTCTTCACACGCTTTATCGTTAGATAGAACATTCGCAATACATTTTCATACTGCTGTTTTCACAAATCTCACTCAAGATCATCTCGATTTTCACTTAACCTTAAATGAATATGCAAAAACAAAATTTAAATTATTTGAAAATGCCGATAGGGCTTTTATCAATATTGATGATGAACACGGCGAAAGATTATACAATAAATGCTCATTCACTAAATATGGAATTTCATTCAAAGAAGGAGAAATTGTTATTGGAGAACATGATTACAGTATCTCCGGTTCAAACTTCAAGCTAAGTTTTAATGATAATGAATTCCAACTTAAAACAAATTTAATAGGTAAATACAATATCTTTAATACTGCAACTGCATTTTCTGTGGCACTTGAACTATTAGGAATATCAAGTTCGAAACAGATTAGCGGATCTATTAATAATCTCAACTGTATTCCCGGCAGATTACAGCAAGTTCCAAACGATAATAATATTGGCGTTTACATAGATTATGCCCACACACCTGATGCACTGGAAAACGTATTAGCAACACTTAAGAAGATCAAGAAAAAAAAGATGATCTGCGTATTTGGAGCAGGTGGCAGCAGGGATAAAACCAAACGGCCTAAAATGCTTAAAGCTGCCAAATACGCTGATAGAATAATAATTACAAATGATAATCCGCGTGATGAGGAACCTGCTGAAATCATTCGCGATATAATAAAAGATGCAGAAGAAAATATTCCATTCTGGATAATCCGCGACAGAAAGAGAGCAATTCAAACTGCAATAAATTTCGCGAAAGAGAACGACGTCGTTCTCATTGCCGGGAAAGGTCATGAAAGATATCAGGAGATCAAAGGAAAAAAATTTGACTTCGATGATATAAAAGAAGCAGAAAATGCACTTGATCATTCGTTTGATTATAATAATTCCCTTTCACTTCCGCTTGATCCTCTTCAACTTGAACTGATCTTCCAGCAAAACCTGATGATCAATAATGATCCCTTAATTGAAAATATTTCTACTGATTCACGTTCAATAAAAGAGAATTCTCTTTTCTTTGCTTTAAAGGGTGAAAACTTTGATGGTCATGATTATGTTGAGAAAATACTCAAAAAGAAGAATTGTTGGGCAGTTGTAAACATGGATTACCAGAGCAATTCAAGAAATATTATTCGGGTAAAAAACACATTAGAAGCTTTTGCCCTGCTGGCAAAGATCTATAAAAATCAGTTCGATCTGACTACAATTGCTTTAACCGGAAGTTTTGGGAAAACAACAATGAAAGAATATTTGTATAATATTCTATCTGAAATTGCTCCTACGCATAAAACATTTGGTAATGAGAATAATCTCATTGGTGTTCCCAAAACGATTTTTCGGCTTGATCCCAGGTATAAATATTCAGTTTTAGAACTTGGAACAAATCAGTTCGGAGAAATTGAAAAGCTGGTTATGATCACAAATCCCGATATTGGTGTTATTATTTCTATTGGAGCTTCGCATCTTGAATTCTTAAATGATGAATTTGGCGTTTTCAAAGAAAAAACAGCACTCTTCCAACACGATCTTAAAGATAAGTTTTTTCCTGCTGATGATGATAGATTTAAGAAATTCTCAGGAGTCTCCTTTGGTTCTTCTCCACATTCTGATTTCAGATTCACAAATATTCATACAGAAAATGATATTACAAAGTTTAAAGTAAATGAGATAGAGTTTTCCATTCCAACTCCATTCAAAGATTACTCACTAAATGCCGGAATCGCAATTGCCATTGCATTAAAATTACAGATTGGCAAAAATGTGATCCAAACCGGATTAAATAAACCACTTCAAATCTCTCAAAGAATGGAGATAATCAAACAAAATGGGAAAACACTTCTGGTTGATTGCTATAATGCAAATCCTGATTCCATGAAAGCTGCACTTGTATTCTGGAATGAATACGAAGTGGAAAAACCGCATTATGCAATTCTCGGAGATATGCTGGAACTTGGAAAATTGACAAAAGAACTGCACAAAAATATGTTGATCGTGCTTAAAGAGATGGATTATAAACAGTTAATCTCTGTTGGAATTGTATCACGTGCATTCAATGCTGATGCACATTTTGAAGATGTTGATAAATTTTTATCATCTGGGATGCTGGAAAAGATTCCAGAAAATGCTGTTGTCTTGATCAAAGCTTCTCATGGAATTAAATTAGAAAAAATAATAGGAAGGATTTAAAAATGTTCTATCACCTTTTTGCCCCTTTAGCCAATACGGAAATACTCGGGTACAACTTATTTAGAGTATTTCAGTATGTAACATTTCGTTCGATCGCAGCTTTTATCACTGCAATTTTTTTCTCGATATTGTTAGGACCTAAATTTATTAAAATGCTGAAAAAACACCAAGCTGTTGAAAGTATTAATGATTACGTTCCCATCTCACATAAAGAAAAAGAAGGAACTCCTACAATGGGAGGTCTCATTGTGATTTGCAGTATTTTACTTTCTGTACTTTTATGGAATAACCTTATAAATAGTTATGTTCTCATCATGATAATTACAACTATCTGGTTAGGTGCAACTGGTTTCTTGGATGACTACCTTAAAAATTTCTTAAAGATGAAAAAAGGGTTGATCGCAAAATATAAATTACTTTCTCAGATCGCACTGGGTTTACTAATCGCATTTGCTTTATATTATGGTGCACAAGATCCCGATATTATCACGAAAATTAATCTACCATTTTTCAAAGGTAATTCAATCCAATTAAGACTCCTTTTTATTCCATTTGTTGTTTTTATGGTTACCGCAACTTCAAATGCAGTAAATTTAACAGATGGATTGGATGGATTAGCAGGCGGAACCGTTGCAATAGCAGCATTGGGACTGGGAATAATGGCTTATATTAAAGGTAATTTTGTTTTAGCAGGATATCTGAATTTGGATTTTATTCAAAACGCAGGTGAACTAACAGTATTTATTGCTGCACTAATTGGAACTTTACTCGGATTTTTATGGTATAATGTAAAACCAGCTCAGATCATACTTGGAGATACGGGATCACTTTCTTTGGGTGGGATATTAGCCGCTCTTGCAGTGTTGCTGAGAGAAGAGTTTTTCTTTGTCATTGTTGGTGGCATATTTGTTGTGGAAGCTCTTTCCACAATTATTCAACGTTATCACTTTAAATATACAAGAGTTAAAACTGGAACAGGAAAACGTGTTTTCCTTTGTGCTCCGATACATCATCATTACGAACTAAAAGGAATCTCAGAAGAAAAGATCGTGGTCCGCTTCTGGATCATTGCTGCACTTCTTGTGGGTATAGGTTTGGCGACTTTAAAACTAAGGTAGGAAATGAAAGTAGAAAATAGGAGATTTGGAATTCTTGGTATGGCAAGAAGCGGAATTTCCGTAGCGACTAAGATAAAAGAACTTGGTGGAATTGCCTTTATTAGCGAATATAAGAATGAAACAGAAATAGCCAATTCTAAACAAATTAAAAACACTTTCCAATGTGAATTCGGAGGACATACGATAAGGCTCCTTAATAATGATGTTCTTATTTTAAGCCCGGGAATTCCTGGAAATATTCCAATTCTAAAAGAAGCTGAGAAACAAAATATTGAAATCATAAGTGAGATAGAATTCAGTTTCAGGATAAAACACCCTCACAGCAAGATAATTGCCATAACCGGTTCTAACGGTAAAAGCACAACTGTAAGTCTTATTCATCATATCTTACAAACTGCCGGATACAACTCTATCCTTGCAGGAAATATTGGGACTGCATTTTCCTCTTATCCAATAGAAAAGGAAGATATTGATTTTGTTGTTTTAGAACTTAGCAGCTTCCAACTTGAGCTTATAGATTCATTCAAAGCTGATGTTGCAGCAATTCTCAACATTACACCGGATCACCTTGATCGCTATGATAGTTTTGAGGATTATGCCGAAACTAAATTCAATATTTTCAAGAACCAGAACGCTAATGATCTTGCTATTATAAATATGGATGATATTATTTCAGCAAAATTCACTGATAAGATAATTTCTGATCTCAAATATTTTTCTTCTAATCCTAAAGCTGATATATATTCTAAAGAAAATTCAATTATATTTAGTTCGAAAGAATTTTCTATTCAAAAAGCGGCAATTCAAGGTCCTCATAACATCGCAAATATGATGTGTGCAATCCTGGCAGTTTCACCTTTTAATATTGAAAATGATATAATCCAGAAATCATTAAAGACTTTTTCACCTCTTGCCCATCGTATGGAATTTGTAATAGAAGTAGATGGCATAAAGTTCTACAACGATTCTAAAGCAACAAATACAGATTCCGTAAGGTATGCACTCCAGTCTTTTAACACACCAATCAGAATAATCATGGGTGGAGCCGGCAAAGGTGAAGATTACAGAAGTTTGATCCCGCATTTAAAAGAACAGGCAAAAAAAGTTTATCTAACTGGAGATACTATTGATGAAATGAAAAAGGCATTTGAAGGTTCTGTAGAAATTGAATCAATTAAAGAGTTTGAAGATGTTATAAAAAAAGCATTCTTCGATTCTGAAAACGGAGATATTATTGTTCTTTCTCCTGCCTGCACAAGTTATGATAGCTTCAAGAATTTCGAAGAGCGTGGTAACACCTTTAAAGAAATTGTTTCAAGGCTGAAAAAATGAAAACAAAAACCTATATTGCTCAATACGATATTTATATTCTTTTCACATATTTCGTTTTAATAGCCTTAGGTATTTTTATGCAGCTAAATATAAGCTCTGTACGCACATCTATGTATTTTTTCTATCGTCAGTTCATCTGGCTCTTTCTCTCTTTTGGATCGCTTTATTTTGCCTTTAAGATTATAGATCTGGAAAAGTTTAGAAAGCTTATCGTTCCACTTTTATTGGTCATTATTCTCATGTTGATATCTGTTCTCATATTTGGGGATACCGTAAAGGGAGCTGTAAGAAGTATCCGCATCTGGAAAATCAATATCCAGCCAAGTTTATTAGCCAGAATAATTCTCATTTTTTACTTTGCCCATATTTTAGATAAGCGAAAAAGACAAATTGATGATACAAGACCAAAAGGTTTTCTTAAACACTTTCACCAACTTATTGTAGTAACTTTCATCATTTATTTATTGATTTTACTTGAGAAGCACTTCAGCCCTCTTGTAATCTCCGGTATAACCTTACTTTCACTACTATTCATAGCAAAGATCAGGCTATCAACGATTGGGATTATCCTGGCAACCTGTTTGATAATAGCACTTTTAGTAATTCAACTTGGACCCGCCTATCGTTCCGAAAGAATGAAAATTTATTCTAAGTATTCCCTTTTTCACAAAGCTATAAATAAAGAAAGCAATTATTCGGGAACTCAGGATTACCAGGTTAGAGAAAGTTTACTTTCATTATCGGGTGGTAGGTTGACAGGAACAACATCTAAAAGAGGAACAGGTAAACACTATTTCTTACCGGAAGCAAAAACAGATTACATATTTTCTATCATCGGTGAAGAATTTGGGTTCTTAGGAGCACTTATGGTAATTGGATTATTCATCTTCCTATTTTACAGAGCGATCATCAACTCTTTACAACAAGATGATATATTCCTGAAACTAGCCAGTATCGGCTTGGGAATGAATATTTTTTTTAATGCAATGGTCAACATCGGGGTTTCGATGGCTATCTTACCGTCGACAGGTGTAACATTGCCCTTTATAAGTTATGGTGGGACTTCATTATTAGTGAATTCATTCTCGGTGGGACTTCTACTGAATATCAGCGCAAAGAAACAGGTATTACAGAGTTACTAAAGGAAATTTAGATGAAAGACAAAAAAATCATTATTGCTGCAGGTGGAACTGGAGGACACATTATTCCTGCAATTTCTATAGCTGATGAGCTTATGAAAGAAGGAGTTCAAATTCTCTTTGTTGGGAACAGGAACAGCATGGAACAAAAGTTGGTAAAGAAACATGAAATTAATTTTGCTGAAATAAATGTTCAAAAGTTTTATCGTAAAATTACTTTTGCACATTTTAAATTTCCCTTCAAGCTGATAAAAAGTATCATTGACTCCAAAAAAATTATACGCAAATTTAAGCCAGATGCCTTTTTAGGAACCGGTGGATTTGTTAGTGGTCCGGTTGGTTATGCTGCTCACTTGCAAGAAATTCCTATTTTCCTGCAGGAGCAAAATAGCTATCCGGGTGCAACTACGAAGATACTCAGTAAATATGCTGTAAAAGTATTCTTGGGAAATTACGATGCAAATAAACATTTACCCAAAGAAATTGCAGTTTATTCTGGAAATCCGATAAATCAAAATGCTGTAATTGAGAAAGATACAATTGATTTTGAAAAATTCGGTTTGCAAGCAGATACAAGGAAAATATTCCTTTTTGGAGGGAGCCAGGGCTCTGTAGTTTTGAATAAAGCATTCTTCCCAATTATAGATGATATTATAAAGAAAGGTTTCGAAATAATCTGGCAGATCGGGAAATTTAGTTTCAATGAATTCTATCCTAAAGTAAAAGATAAATGTGGTGTTTACGCTTTTGATTTCACAAATGAGATCGGGAAAATTTACAATTCAGTCGATCTGGCAATTGCTCGTGCAGGTGCATTAAGTCTGGCAGAACTGGAGACAAAGAAAATTCCTTCGATCTTGATCCCTCTTCCCTCTGCTGCAGAAAATCATCAATATTTTAATGCGCTGGAATTAAAAGAGAAGAACGTTGCAGATATAATTGAGCAGAAAGATTTGAACTCTGAGATTTTGAAAGATACAATATTTAAAATGTTAGAAAATATAGATGATATTAAGAATAATTTTACTTCAACTACGCACGCAAATGCTGCAAAGAATATTGTGGGCACGATCATGAATTATTTTGCAAAAGGAGAATAGATGTTAGGAAGAACCAAGAAAATACATTTTGTTGGAATTGGTGGAATTGGCATGAGCGGTATTGCAGAGCTTCTATTAAATCAAGGGTTCAAAATAAGCGGCTCTGATCTTGCGCTAAGCGCAATCACAGAACATCTCACACAAATTGGAGCTGTCATTTCGCAAGGACATAATGCCGATACAGTTAAAGACGCAGATGTAGTTGTAAAATCATCAGCCGTAAAAGATGACAATCCAGAAATAGCTTTTGCACTTTCTCAAAAGATCCCTGTAATCCGCAGAGCTGAAATGCTAAGTGAAATTATGAGAATGAGTTATGGCATTGGAATTGCCGGAACTCACGGCAAAACAACCACAACTTCAATGGTGGGCAGTGTGTTATCGGCTGCTGCTCTAGATCCGACTGTAATTGTTGGCGGGATCGTGAAAAATTATGGTTCCAATAACCTTCTTGGTTCAGGTAAATATATTGTGGTTGAAGCTGATGAGTTTGATCGTTCATTCCTCACACTCAGCCCTATTATTGCCGGTATCACAAATATCGAAGCTGATCATCTAGATTGTTACTCCGATCTGGAAGGTGTAAAAAATGCATTTGTGGAATATGCTAATAAAGTTCCCTTCTTTGGTAGTGTTATCGCCTGCCTGGATGATCATGGTGTACAATCGATCATCCCGAGAATAAATAAAGAAATACTTACTTATGGTTTATCACAGCAGGCTAAAGTGCGTGCTATTAATATTAAATTCAACAATTTTGAAGCCAGCTATACAGCAATTTATAATGACAAAGAACTTGGATACATTAAATTGAATGCATTGGGTGAGCATAATATCCTTAATTCACTGCTGGCTGTTGCAACTGGGCTAGAACTGGATATTCCATTCAAATCGATTCAAAAAGGATTAGCAGAATACAATGGTGTTTTCCGCAGATTTGAATATAAGGGTGAAAAAGATGGAGTTATATTATATGATGATTATGCACATCATCCAACTGAGATCGAAGCAACCCTTAGGGGCGTAAGAGACAGCATTTCAAACCGGATAGTGGTTGCATTCCAACCTCATTTATATTCGCGAACACAAGATTTTTATGAAGATTTCGGACGTTCTTTCTTTCAATCTGATGTACTTCTCGTTACTCCAATTTTTCCCGCTAGAGAAAAGCCAATAATGGGTGTTACCGGAAAACTAATTTCCGATGCAGCAATTCAATCTGGACATAAAAATGTTCATTATGTTCAGTCGAATGATGAAATTATAAATAAAATCAAAGAAGTTATCAAAACTGGAGATATTCTCATTACGATGGGTGCAGGGAATATATACAAATTTGGTGAGAAATTCTTAAGTAAAAAGAATTAATTTGAGTAAAAATGGAAAAAATGTTTGACAGCAAAATGCTAACTTCATTTGTTATAAAGAGTTCATTAAACATATACTCCAACATGAAGATCGGTGGTGACGCCACTTATCTTCTTGCACCACAGAATGTTAGTGATATATCTTCAATAATTAAGGAAGCAAATTCACAAAATTTGAAGATACTTCCCGTTGGTGGTGGCTCAAATATTTTATTTGGGAATGTAGGAAATAGAGTGATTATTCTGGATGCTTATCTACCTGATATTTTTCAGGTAGATCACAAAATTGTTACTGTATCATCCAATATGAAAATCAGTTCATTTATAGATAAAGCCATGCAGCACGGATTAGGTGGAATGGAATTTATTTCTGGGATTCCAGCACATATTGGTGGAGCAATACACATGAATGCCGGAGCTTTTGAAAAATGTATCTTTGATTATCTATATTGGATTGAGTACATTAATCTAGAAGGAAAAGTAATAAAAATCGATTGCAGAAACCTTGAATTCGGATACAGAACGACATCAATAGAAGGTTTTATTGTGAGAGCAGCCTTTAAATTAGATAAAAAAACTAAAAAGAAGATATTAGCTGACAAAGAGGATATTATTTCTAAAAGATTTGAGAGACACCCTTACGATTATCCTAGTTTAGGCAGTACATTCAAGAATCCAAAAGGTAAATTTGCAGGGCAGTTGATTGATGAATGCGGATTAAAGGGATTGCAAATAGGAGAAGCACAGATTAGTAAGAAACATGCAAATTTCATTATTAATAAAGGAAGTGCTACATTCAATGATGTTAATGAATTAATTAAAATAATTCAGGAAACAGTGAAAAGGCAAAAAGGCATTGAACTGCAATTGGAGATAAAGGTAATAAATTAATGAAGAAAAAAAGATCTGGTTCAAGTAGATATTTCTTTTTCTTTTTAGTTCTTATTGTACTCATCTATGCAGTTTACATTGGTATAAACAGCCTGTTTACTAAGCTTGATCTTTTCAAAGTGAAATATATTAAGATAAATGGAAATGTAAATTTAGAAACAGATTTTCTAAAAAATATCTGCAATGATTTTATTAATATGAATTTGTATTCTATCTCAAAAAAAGATGTACTAAAAAAATATGAAAACATTGTAAGGATCGAAGGTATAAAAGTTTCCAGGATATTTCCAAATAAATTAAAAATTGAAATTAGTGAAAAAAGGGGAGTATTCTTTTTACGAACAGAACGCGGAATTATCTTTCCTATTGATAAAAATAGAGTTGTACTTGATAATGTGAATTTTTATGAGAATGAGGTTCTGCCGGTAATCGGAACTAAAATTCCTGATGCTGAGATCATTATCGGAAAAAGAATTGAGAATATTCTTATTGAAAAGATTTTTTTTTTAAGAGAGAAATTTGCAAATGTAGATCCGGATTTTATTAATAGTATTTCCGAGTTCTACTTAAAAGATGAAAATCTAATTTTTGTGAATGCAAACATTGGATATAGAATTGTTTTAGGTGAAAATGAGATCGAAGAGAAACTTAAGAGACTCATTTTTTTGGAGCAAAATCGTACTTTTGAGAAGGGTACGACAATAGACCTGAGATTCAAAGATCAGCTTGTGATCAGGTCGGAGGAGATATGAAAATTGGTCAAGTGATTACAGCAATAGATATTGGTACGACCAAAATCTGTGTTATTATCGCACAAAAAAACGAAGAAAATAAATTAGAAGTTAAGGGAATTGGTACCAGTAAATCCGATGGCATGATTAACGGTATTGTTGTTGATATTATGAAGGCTTCCAAATCTATGAGCGATGCAATTAATGAAGCCGAAGAGATGGCAACTTTAAAAGCTAAGAATATTTATGTTGGAATTGCTGGAGAACATATTAAAAGTCAGAATACAATTGGTAGAATTTCTCTAACTTCAGGTACTCATCCTTGTGATATAGATCAGCAGCATGTAGAAAATGTTATCTCAAATTCCAAAAATAATGTAAAAATACAACAGGGAAATGAAAGACTGGAAATCATTCATGCAATCCCTCAATATTTCAAGATCGATGATCAGGATGGTATAATGAATCCTGTGAATATGAGCGGATTCAACCTTTCTGCCCATGTCCATATAGTTATGGCAGATATAAATGCACTTAGAAATATAAATAAATGTATTGATATTGCCGGATACAAAGTTGAAGAGACCTATCTTGAACCAATCGCTTCTTCACATGCTGTCTTAGATGATGTGGAAAAAGAACTGGGTTCCATTATTATTGATATTGGTGGTGGAACAACTGATATTGCAATATTCTTTAAAGACAGTATAAGATTCAGTGCTGTTCTTCCAATTGGCGGTAAGAACATTACGCATGATCTTTCTGTCGGGCTGCATACTTCACCTTATAATGCAGAGAAGCTCAAGATAGAGTTGGGTAATTCGCTTTCAAGGCAGATCCCTGATGATAAGTTGATCGAGATAGAAGGGATTGGCGGCAGAGAACCAAAAAAGAAGAAATTAAAATATATGACAGAGATTATCGAAGCCAGAATGCGAGAAATACTTGAAGGTGCTTATAGAATTCTAAGTGAGCATCATGATCTTAATCTAATTACTGCAGGGCTTGTACTTACAGGTGGTGCTTCTCTTCTAAGAAACAGCACTACACTTGCCGACCAAATATTTAATATGCCAACCAAAGTTGGTTATCCAAACCTAACCGATTTAGCCGGACCTACCGAAAGACTGGAAAACCCAAAATACTCAACAAGCGTAGGCATACTTTATTACGTTTATGATGAACTTCAGAGTAGAGATGATAAAATAAGCAGTATAAAAATAGGCAATTCATTTGCAAATTTTTGGAATAAAATTAAAGAGATATTTAAAGATTATTTTTAGAGTATAAATTAGTATAATTTCGGAGGTTATATGTTAGAATTAGACCTGAATCATGATGAAATACCTTTTGGTACACATATAAAAATCATTGGTGTTGGTGGTGCTGGCGGTAATGCCATTGGCACTATGATCGGATATAACCTGCAGGGTTTAGAATTTGTCGTTGCAAATACTAATATAATTGATTTGAAAAAATCAAAAGCTAAAGTCAAACTTCAACTTGGAAGAGAATTAACAAAAGGGCTTGGTGCAGGAGCAAATCCGGATAAAGGTCGTAAAGCAGCAGAAGAATCTCGAGAAGATATAAAAAACAATTTAAAGGGTACTGATCTGCTTTTTATTGCAGCTGGAATGGGTGGAGGGACAGGAACTGGTGCAACACCTGTTATTGCCGCACTTGCTCGTGAGATGGGGATATTAACAATTGGTATTGTGAGCAGACCATTTAGAAGTGAGGGCAAGAAACGTATGATCAACGCTGAGAATGGAATTAAAAAACTTCGCGAAAATGTTGATACTCTTATCGTAATCCCAAACGAAAAACTCACTGAAATATTCCCTGATATGACTGTTATCGACGCCTTTACAAAAGCTGACAATGTTCTTTATGAAGCAGCAAAAGCTATTTCTGATATCATTCATTTCAGCGGTTACATGAATGTAGATTTTGCAGATGTGCAAACTGTAATGAAAAATCGTGGTCTTGCTATGATGGGTTCTGGCGAAGGAGATGGAGATCAAAGAGCTGTAGATGCAGCTCAGAAAGCTATGAACAATCCCCTGCTTTCCGATATTCCAATAGAAAATGCTAAAGGTGTTCTAATTAATATAACTGCCGGTAAAGATTTTAAAATGGATGAGTTTGAGCTAATTACAAATGAAATCGTTAAACAAACAGGTGATGACGGAGATATTATTACTGGAATTATTATAGATGATGCGATGGAAGGAAAGATCAAAGTAACCCTGATCACTACCGGACTTGATACACCTAATACAACCATTTACGAACGTGAAACGATAATCCATGATAAAGAAGATGATTCGGAAGATATTGGACGTACTTTACAAAGAATAAGAAATTCTGACTCTTTGAACTTGAATAGAAGAACTGATGAAAAAACCAGTGTATTCCCTGATAAACAAATGGAAATTCCAGCTTTTTTAAGGAAATTCTCAAATTAAGAGAATGGTAATGACCTGATCATGCAGGATGTAATACTAAAATTCTTAATTCTTTCTTTCTCGATCTATGCAGTTGGACATCTTACTGGACTTTTTGTAATAGATAATTTCTTTGCAGCCATTGTGGCAGCTCTTGTATTGGCATTGGTTAACATAACTATAAAGCCTGTTCTCGATTTCATCTCATTTCCAATCACATTTATTACTTTTGGTTTGTTTACATTTTTCGTTAATGGATTCTGTCTGCTTATTGTTTCTAAACTTGTACCCAAATTTAAATTGAGAGGTTGCTTCACGGCAGCTATTGCAGCATTACTTATCACACTGGTTAATTCGTTACTAACAAAACTAATTTTCTAATGATCTTGGAGAAAAAATGACTTATTTAAAAATTTATAATTTATTAAAAAGTAGATTTAATTTAACAGATAAAAAGATCGATATTCCTGAACTGGGAACGCGCGTAATAAATATTCCATTTGAATCATTTAGTCATAAACTTTTACCGGGTGAAGAATCGTATCAGTGTAATGAACACAACCTAATATTTAACACCACTTACGATCTCTCGAGTAAATTGAATGCACCACACCTGAATGAAATTATTGAAACTCCGGATTCTAAAATTAAGGAAAATGTAAATTTTAATTACAGCATTCTAATCCCAATAGAGATTAAAAAAAATAAAAAAACAGGGAAAGATAGAATAAAGAAAATTAAAACTAATGGCACAATAATCTTATTACATGGTCTTAACGAGAAAGATTGGAGTAAATACCTGCCTTGGGCTTATAAATTAATGGAACAAACTAATAAGCAGGTAATCCTCTTCCCTATCGCATTTCATATGAATAGAACTCCAGCTAAATGGATAGATCCCAGATTTTTGAGAACAGCCAATAAAGAGAGAAAGGAGATCTTTCCAAATATTGCAAATTCGTCTTTTGCTAATATTGCTCTCAGTGCCAGATTGCAGTTTCATCCTCAAAGATTTTTATGGTCTGGTCTTCAATCATTTCACGATGTTATGCAGTTGATACATGAGATCAGATCCGGTCTGCATCCATTGATAAAAAAGAATTCATCAATAAATTTCTTTGCCTATTCAATTGGATCATTCTTGGCTAATATTCTATTTCTCACCAACTCATACGGTTATCTTTCAAAATCTAAATTGTTCCATTTTTGCGGTGGACCTACTCTAAATAGAATGGATGCAGCCTCAAAATATATTTTGGATAGTGAAGCTAATATTTCTGTTTATTCCTTCTACGTCGAACGTTTGGAGGAGGAACTTAAGAAAGATGATAGATTAAAACATTATTTTAGTGATCTTCATCCTGTCGGCAAATATTTTAAAAGTATGCTAGAATTCCATAAACTGCAGAATTTTAGAGAAAAACGATTTAAGGAACTAAATAAACAGATTTCTGCAGTTGCTCTAAAAAAGGATAATGTCGTTCCTCCTTCGGAAGTTTTGAATACATTAAAAGGTTCTGATAACAAGATTCCATCAAAAGTTAGAGTGATGGATTTTAATTACAATTATGATCACGTGATTCCATTCCCGCCTACTAAAAAACTTGAAAAGGAAGTTGATAAAAGTTTTAATCGTGTTTTTCGATTTGCGTCTAAACATTTGAAATAAAGCGGTGTTAATAATGAAAAAAAATATGGTTATTACTCTATTTATTATTTGTGTTAATATTTATTCTTTTAATTTTATCGAATTTTTTGATGCAAGTTCATTCCATTATCAATTTTGTTCTTTCCTCGGAACAGATTACCACCCATATCAGGATGATAACCAAAATAGTTATCTGGAAAAAAATATTTTCAAAGCTGGTTGGAACTTTAAAATAGAAGATAATGTAAATATCTGGTTTGATCTTACTTACAGAAAAGTATTATTCTCAGAACAACTGGAATTGGAAAGCACTGGAATTGTATTTCATAAAAATAACTGGGATTTCGTTTATAAATTTGACCAGCTCGAGATAGGTAATGGATCAGAGATTTTCATTAAGAATCTGTATTCCTCATATTACGATAAACCTGTTATTGAAGATTATAAATTCCGAGGTTTTGAATCAATCCGGTATTTTGGGAACTTCAATTTATCAGGAATGGTAGGAGGGAATTCCTTTAATAGTGCTATTGGTAAATTCTCATTAGGATATTCTAACACAGATCACTATTTTGATCTTTATTATCTTTACTGTAAACGCGATAGAATTTTTAATTATCCAATGCACGCTACAGGATTTGAATTAACCTCTAAATTGGGAAAATTTAAAATATACAATTCATCAGTTTATGAAAATCTTACTTCTACTAACTCCGCTAGACCATCTCATGAAAAATTTGTAAACCTGTCGGAAATAATTTTCCGTCCTCATTCAAATATAAATATTGGAACTAATTATCTTTATACTATCTATGATTGGGATACAGATAAAGAATGGCAATCAACTTCATTTATAGAATTTGTACTTGGAAAAACCACAAACACGATCTTATATAAATATTGGCATTCAGAAATGGGTTTTGATAGAGAAATAAATCTAATTAATTCTTATAATATATTGCCTTATTGGTCATTAGCTTCAAACTTCAGTTACTTTAATCCTTCTCTGGGAGATGATTATTATATCATTGGCTTCCAAACAATAATTGAATATGAAATGGATTAGTTTATTTATTGTACTCCTGCTGTTAAGCTGTGAAGTAACAACTGGATTTAGATCAGATAAAACATATGTTATCATAACTTTTGATGATGGACACAATAGCATTTATTATACCGCTCTTCCAATCATGGAAGAATTTGGATTTAGAGCTACAAACGTGATCAATACGGGAATTATTGGCAATGAAATTAGTTTAACATGGTTACAGGTAGAAGAATTAGAATTTGAACATGGTTGGGAAACTGCTGGGCATACCCTTCATCACATTACACTTCCTACTGTGCCAATAGAAATAGTTGAATATGAGATCCATCAAGATTGGTTAAACCTTATTGATCATGGTTTAAGTCATTCTACTTTTGCTCTTCCAAGCGGAAAAGCAAGTCAGGAACATTATGATATAATTCTTCAATATTATCAAAATGTTAGAACAAGTTTAAATATTACTACATATGCACCAATAGATCGCACAGACCTGGGTTATTACCCTTATCTATCATGTTATTCTGCCGAAACTGCAGAAGCCAGAATTCTGCAAGCTGTAGAAAATAATGAATGTTTATTAATAATAGGTTTCCACAGAATAATGGAAGAAACTGCTGGACATCCATCTAATTGTAAGCCGGATGATTTTCATAAAATAATGAAATTTATAAGTGATAATCATCTTGAGGTAATTACCATTAACGAAGCATGTGAATTACTTTCAGGATAAGAGGATTAATGGAAAACATAGAAGTTACTTTACGAGTTTTAAAACCCTCTGAATATAACTCTTTGATAAATATATGGGTAAAATCATCTCTTCCATATAAACCTGAAGGTCGAGACTCAGAAGATAATATAAAGAGACAGTTACAATTAGAAAATAACCGTTTCTATGTTGCTGAGATAACAGGAGAGCTTGTAGGTGCAATTATAGCAAGCCACAATGGGCGCAAAGGCTGGATCAATCGGCTTGCCGTTCTACCCCAATTCAGAGGTAAAGGTATTGCTTCTTCTTTAATGAAAAAATCTGAAGATTTTTTTCTTTCTAACAATATAAAAATATTTGCCTGTTTAATAGAAGATTGGAATGATCTTTCGACGAAATTTTTTATAGATAAAGAGTATCTTGAGCACAAAGATATTATTTATTATACTAAAAGGATTAATCCAAAAATTTAAAGATTATTTTCTTGCAATATTAACATCTTCAAATTTTTTTGCTTAAAAATATTATAAATTTTATAAAGGAGCAGATCATGGCTGAAATCAGAATTACTATCTCGGAAATTGTTGATATATGTATTGCAAATAAGCTGATCCCTGACTCCGTTTCAAATATTGAAATATTAGGCGAACGTATAAAATTTCGATATAAAAATGAAAATCCGATATCAACTAATATTGACTTAGAAATAAATTATAAGGATTACAATAATGGTATATTATTTCTGGAAGTACAAACAAACTGGATAGTAGATAAATATCTGCGTTTTAAGAAATTACCAAATATTAAATATTTGCAGTACGAACATCCGGTACTCACTTTTTTCTTGCAGCAATATTTATATGATAAATTAAAGATTGTGCAAATAGAAGATATTTATTTCAAAAATGGATATTTTAAAATAAAAACATTTAATAAGTAGAAGAATCATAATTATAAAAGGAGAAGAAAAATGAAAAAAATAATGATGCTGATTATTATCGCAACACTTGTTTCGATAAATTTATTTAGTGTTCCCAAAGGAGAAGAGATGAGTTACACAAAAACAGATTCCGGATTGGAATATGTGATTACTGAGAAAGGAAGAGGAGTACTGGCAACAGCAGGAAGCAGGGTAAAAGTACATTATACTGGAAAACTTGAGGATGGAACTAAATTTGATAGTTCCTTAGATAGAAATGAACCATTCGTTTTTGAACTTGGAGCAGGAATGGTGATCAAGGGTTGGGATGAAGGATTCACATTACTTCACGTTGGTGATAAAGCTACTTTAAAGATTCCCCCGCATCTGGGATACGGAGAAAGAGGTGCCGGTAGTGTGATTCCTCCTAATGCTACTTTAATTTTTGAGGTTGAGTTACTGGAAATAATGCCTGTGGTCAAGATCGAAGAATTTGATATTAAGGAAAAAGTAAGTTCCAAAACAGAATCTGGGCTGGAATATATTTTAGTTGCGGAAGGTACAGGTATTAAAGCTACAGCTGGAAATACTGTGAATGTGCATTATACTGGTTATCTTGAAGATGGTACTATTTTTGATTCCTCTGTGAAAAGAGATCAGCCATTCAGTTTTGTTTTAGGAATGGGAAGAGTTATCAAGGGCTGGGATGAAGGAGTTGCTTTGATGAAAGTTGGTGACAAAGTACGCTTTATCATTCCTTCTGAACTTGGTTATGGAGAAAGAGGTGCAGGCGGAGTTATTCCTCCCAATGCTACTCTTATTTTTGATGTTGAACTTTTAGAAGTAAAATAATAATAAGTTTTCAAATTTCGTTAAATAAATGGCTCGATCGTTAAGATCGAGCCATTTTTAGATTCCCACTTTCGTGAGAATGATAAAATAATGTTTGAAAAGTTGTCATTCCCAAATTGCCTATCAACCACAGCTCGTGTCATCCTGAGCCCTTCGACTGTGCTCAGGACAGGCTTGTCGAAGGACGTAGGCTGGATTGGAAATTTAAATAATTATATTATCATATTTGCTAATTTTATACCTTGCAATTTTAAAACAGTTTCCTCAAATTCTTTTCGAAGTGATTCCATTAATTCTTTAACAGAAACTATCTGTTTTATTCTATATGCATTAACACCGGCAAAACTGAATCCGCCTGTTAAATTACCGATCTTTGCCTTCATTAAAGCGTCTGCAATACAATATAGAGATTGTTTCATTTTGCATGTCTTCAAACATTTCCATGGACAGTTAAACGGCATCCGTATTCCTGATGTCACATCTGTTAGAAATTTGTTGATTATCGCTCTACCGGGCAAACCAACCGGGCTTTTAATTATTCCAATATCTTCTTTATGACAATTTACAAACTGCTCTTTAAATTTTATATCTGCATCACATTCATCTGTTGCCACAAAACGTGTTCCCATTTGAACTCCAGCTGCCCCCATCTTAAGGAATTTATAAATATCTTCTCCACTGAAGATACCACCGGCTGCAATAACAGGAATGTCTTTACCAAAGCGTTGTTTAAATGGTTCAAGGATCTTGATTACTTTAGGAATGATCTTTTCTAATGCATAATGAAGATCGTCTATCTGCTCTGCTTTAAAACCAAGATGACCTCCCGCTTTTGGTCCTTCCACCACAACAGCATCAGGAATGTGATCGTATTTCTTTTCCCAACTATTAAAGATCAATTTTGCTGCCCTATCCGAAGATACTATAGGAACGATTTTAGTTTTTACGGATTTCAAATATTCTAATGTAAGACCTTCCGGAATTTTCAGCGGTAATCCGGCACCTAAAAACAAAATATCTATCTCTTCTTCTATAGCAACTTTTACAATATCATCATAATCGGATACAGCTACCATAACATTCAATCCGATCACTCCATCTGACATCGCTTTTGCCTTGCGTATTTCTTTTCTCAGACAAATTAAATTATTCTTGCGATAATTCTTCCTACCTACCTTTTCTAACAAGCCCAAACCAACCGATGAAATAACTCCGATCCCACCCTCATTCGCTGTTGCGGCTGCTAAGCCAGATAGAGATATTCCTACTCCCATGCCACCCTGAATAATTGGAACACGGGCAGTAAATTCACCTATTTTCAATTCTGGAAACATTTCCTCTCCTTCAAAAACTTTCTTTTCGAGCATTTACGTTTTTTAGTTGAATTTTAAATAAAAAAAATTAATTATTAGTTATTCCATTAAAAATTACATTAAGCATATCGTTACTCTCTTTAATGGGATCATAGTCTTTTGCTTCTACAAAGAGTGGAAATTCTAATCCTTTAATAGCAATCGATATCATCCGGGAAATAGTAACAACATCATCAACATCAAAGAAATTCTGTTTAATCCCATCTTCCAGAAGGTTCTTTATAACTGTGCTTTCATATTCGTAGAAATCTTTTCGCACTTCTTCCACGAATAAATAGTGATCAAGATACTCATCTGTAAGAGTTGAATAGAATTTACTGAGATCTTGCAGGTGAGTCATCCTGGTAATTACATAAGCTCTAATTTTATCTTCCGGTGTATTGGCAGCATAAATTGCGTCATTCAGCTTCTGTTGGAAGATTTGTGTATCTCTGCGGATCACTTCAGCAAAGATATCATCTTTACTTTTGAAATAATAATAGACCGAGGATTTGCCCATATGCACTTTTTTGGCAATATCTTCCATTGTGGTTTTTAGGAAGCCGTACTGCATAAAAAGCTGTTCAGCAATTATAATTATCCTCTCTTTCTTATCATCCATTTTTATTTCCTCAATACTTTTCGACCAATACCGTTTTTCGGTCGAAAGCGTCAATAGTTTTTTTTTGCTTCTTGCTCTTTTACATCCTGCTCCTCTACGAGTCGGCTTTGTTCATAAGCAAAACGATCTTGATTCTTTTTAATTCGTAATTATTAATTAGTATTTCAACCTCTAAGCTTATTTATTATTGACATTTAAATTTCAATATTTCAAATTCGGTATTGCGTTAATGATTAGACTTTGAATGAAATAAAATTGAGTGTAATGTTGAATTATCCGAATTAGAATTTGATGAAGGAGAGTTGTACAATAACCACCAGAAAAAAGTTATTGTACAACAAAATTACTGTAACTATAGGTTAGTTGTATGAACCTTTTTGGTGGAAGCAGCGTACATATATTAGCAGCAACTTTGAAAAGATGGAGTAATTATGAAGATTGATAGATTATTTATATTTTACATAATTCTTATTTGTATTAATTTACTTGCAGACGGAGTACAACCTGAAGGTTCAGGAACAGAAGTAGATCCTTACCAAGTAGAAATATTGGATAATTTATTATGGATAAGTACGAACAGCAGCTCCTGGGATAAGGACTTTATTCAAACAGCAGATATAGATGCTTCGGACACACAGAACTGGAATAATGGTGGAGGTTTTGTAACTATTGCTATTGATTCAGTTTTCACAGGTAATTATAATGGTCTAAACCATACAATAGATAGTTTATATATAAATCATTCACTATCTTATCCTTATGGACCAGGTCTGTTCTGTATAGCTACTAATACTATCCAGAATCTTGGATTAATAAATGTTAATATAATAACCGGGCAATATGGAGTTGGTGGTTTAATAGGAATTAATGGGGGAACCATCATTAACTGCTACACTACAGGAGATGTGAATGGAGATGGTTATTATACAGGTGGATTGGTGGGGAGGAATTACTTCAATGGTAATATTATTAATTGCTATAGCACGTGTAATGTTAATGGACATAGTGGAGTTGGTGGCTTGGTAGGTCTTAATTCAAATAATGCAACAATAATAAATTGTTATAGCATCGGCAATGTAAATGGAAACGGGAACGTTGGAGGATTAATTGGTCAAAATGGTGAAGCTAATGTTAATAATTCATATTGTAGTGGTGATGTTAGTGGAAACTATAATATTGGAGGTTTGGTTGGGAATAATTACTTCAATGGTAATATTATTAATTGCTATAGTTTAGGAGCTGTAAGTGGAACTGATTTTATTGGTGGCTTGGTCGGAGATAATGAATATAATGGCAATATAGATAAATGTTATAGTATTGGACAAGTCGACGGAATGAATCAAACTGGAGGATTAGTTGGTAACAACGATTCTTCAATTGTAAATAATTCTTTCTTTGATATGAATACGTCAGGACAAACTACAAGCTTTGGTGGAACAGGAAAGACAACTATTGAGATGCACAATGTAGCTACATATACATCGCTTAATACAATCGGTTTAACATCTGCGTGGGATTTTGTAGGTAATCCTTTTGATGATTATGGAAGTAATGATTATTGGGATATTGATTCCGAAATAAATGATGGGTATCCATATTTTACTAATCCTTATGTAGTTGGAATTGAAACTGAGATGTCACTTCTGCAAAACTATAATATATCAAATTATCCCAATCCTTTTAATCCTTCAACAACAATTGAATTTTCTATCCAAACTGTTTCTAAAGTTAAGCTTTCTATTTATAACATCAAGGGTCAGAAAATCAAAACCTTAGCTAACAATGAATTCAATAAAGGTAGTTATTCAATTATCTGGAATGGTGTTGATGAATCAGGCAAACCTGTCAGTTCAGGATTATATTTCTACAAACTAAATGTAAATAGTAAAATTGAAGCAACAAAGAAAATGCTGCTTTTAAAATAACAAAATATAAGCCCGGCTTGAGAATCTCTCAGGCTGGGTTTTCTTTTTTCATATCATCCTGATTTTTCTTATTAACTCCTCATAAGTGATTCAAAATAGACAGGAACCTTTGTTACAAATATCATCTTCTCTTTAGAGAATGGATGAGTGATCGTGAGGGATGCTGCATGAAGCATAAGCCTTTTAATGCCCTTTTCTTTTACTCCATATTTCTTGTCACCGGCTACTGCACAGCCATTATCCGCCAGATGAACCCGGATCTGATTTTTCCTGCCTGTTAGCAGATCAATTTCCAAAAGACTATATTTTGAAGATTCTTTTATAACCTTATAACCCGTCTTAGCAAGTTTGCCTTTTTTGGAGTCAGTTACAGAATACATTCTATGAACACTGTTTTCCGCTAAATAGGAAGAAATTACTTCCTCTTTATGCGACATTGTTCCATGAACCAGAGCATAATACTTTTTACTAAAATTCTGCCACTCTTCCTGCAGATAACGCTTGGCTTTCTCGTTCTTAGCAAAAACAATGACACCGGAAGTATCCTTATCAAGCCGATGCACAATAAATACCCTTCGTCTTGATTTCTGATTCCCCTTGCGCACATATTCATTCAGAAGAAAATAAGCTGTTTTATCTCTCACCTTTTCACTACTCACTGTTAAAAGACCGTTCACCTTATCCACCACAATTATATCCCGATCTTCATAGAGAATAGTGAGTCCTTTCGGTTGATATCTTTTGGGTGGTCTTTTAAATTGTTTAATACTTTCCTGCATAATGTTTATTCCTTAATTCACTTTTTATCTACTTACACAAAAGTTATTTATAAATTCATGAGTCAAGTGATTTGATCTGCGAAATCACTACATGATAAATTCCTTGTCATGATTAATTAACTTTAAACTTTTGTTTTAAAATAAATTTATTAAGGAGAATAAATCATGGCTTATAATCTTCGAAACAGGAATTTCCTGAAATTATTAGATTTCACACCAAAAGAGATCAATTTTCTCATTGATCTTTCTTTAGATCTCAAAAAAGCAAAATATGCAGGGAAAGAGCAACCTACTCTCACTGGTAAGAACATAGCCCTCATTTTTGAAAAAGCTTCTACCAGAACAAGATGTGCCTTTGAAGTTGCAGCTTTCGATCAGGGTGCTCATATAACTTATCTGGGGCCCGGCGGAAGCCAGATCGGTACTAAGGAGACAATGAAAGATACAGCCCGTGTATTGGGTAGAATGTATGATGGTATTGAATATCGCGGTTTTGGGCAGGATGTAGTAGAGGTGCTGGGAAAATATGCAGGTGTTCCTGTTTGGAACGGACTCACAACTGAGTTCCATCCAACTCAAATCCTTGCAGATTTCCTAACTGCCAAAGAGCATCTGGATAAGCCTTTTAATAAAATGGTTTTCGCTTACGTTGGAGACGGCAGAAACAACATGGGTAATTCGCTTATGGTCGGCGGTGCAAAATTGGGAATGGATTTTAGAATTGTAGCTCCCAAAGAGGTGCAACCGGATGCTGAACTCATAAAACAGTGCAAGGCAATTGCCAAAGAAACAGGAGCAATGATCACAATTACAGATAACATCAAAGAAGGCGTGAAAAATGCTGATGTGATCTACACTGATGTTTGGGTTTCTATGGGAGAACCGGCAGAAGTATGGAAGCAAAGGATAAATCTATTGAAAGATTACCAAGTTAATAAAGCAATGATGGATATGACAGGAAATAAGAGCACTTTCTTTATGCACTGCCTGCCTTCATTCCATAATGCCGATACAAAAGTTGGAAAAGATATTTTTGAAAAATTCGCTCTACCCGAAATGGAAGTTACTGACGAAGTTTTTGAAAGTAAAGCATCTGTAGTTTTTGACGAAGCTGAAAACAGAATGCATACAATTAAAGCCGTAATGGTTGCTACCTTAGGTCAATAATTTTATTATCCTTGCTGAACAAATGTTCAACAGGGATTATTATATGAAGAAAATTCTATTATTATTATTTATCCTTATCATTCCCTATCTGTTAAACTCATACATTTTTGAAGTCGATAAATTAGAATCATTTATATTCATCTCCTCAGCTCTCACTCTTGATCTGAGCAATAATTACTTTGACAGGCGGATCATAGAAGCACCAACCAATTTAGAATTAGATGTGTTAGATGAGGATGATATTCCTTTTTTCGATAGAATTGGGTTACAACCATATTCAGCAACCCTAAAAGATTATAGTGATTATACAACCTATCTAGCAATAGGTTCTACTCTTTATTGTCTGTACGAAAGTGATAAAGAGATTTTATTGGATAATCTATTAGTTTTCAGTGAGATAATGATAGCTCAGAGTGCAATTGCTAAATGGACAAAAACCCTTTCACATCGCTATCGACCATTCGTGTATGATGAGAATATATCTTATGACAAAAAAAAACAGAGAAACAGTCAGCATTCATTTTATTCGATGCATTCCTCAACAGTGTTTGCTGCTGCTACAAGCGGTTATTATTATTACAGTACTAATTATGGTCATAATATTTTTATGGGTTCTATTTTGTTTGGATCGGCAAGTGCTACTGCAATATTGCGAGTGGCTGCAGCTCAACATTTCCCATCAGATGTTATCATTGGAGCAATTGTTGGAAGTGGTGTAAGTTATGTTATTTGCAAGTACCATCAGAATAAAAAACTAAAATTATCTTTTGGTTATGATTCTGTGGATATTAGTTATAGATTTTAATTAGCAACGAACTTTCCTCATCCTGCTGTCCCTCTCCCGCTTCTACGTCACCGGAGTGGGAACATAAGAAGTTGCAGGAAAAATTCCCTATTTAATCTGTCACTACACAATTAATAAAAAAATGCTCACAACTAATCCGGCAGTGGCCGGAGTAAACAGTCATGGGCTAATATATAATTTATCTCAATCTTTTTTTAATCCCTAATTCTTAACTCCTAATCCCTAATTTCTACTTCTCACCGTTCTCCTGTCTTTCTCTACATATCCTTTCAACTTCACGGAATGCAACTTTCCCGCTTCCCATAATTGGAATATCTTCTATTATATAAAATTCTTTGGGAACAGCAATTGCCGGTAGTTCTTTAGCCATCTTTTTCAGAATCTTCTTTTTATCAAATTCACCGGTTGCAACAGCAGCAACAACATCGGCACCTTTTTTAGGATTCGGAACATCCACAACACAACAGATAGCACCTTCCGGTAAAAGTTTAGTAAGCACTTCTTCTACTCTAACCAGAGAAACCATTTCCCCACCTACTTTCACAAATCTTTTCAGGCGTCCGCGATGCCACAAGAAACCATCTTCGTCAATAACTCCCATATCTCCAGTATCATACCAGCCACCGTGAATATGCAGAGAAGTCTCTTCTATATCGCCAAGGTATCCTTTCATCACAAGATCACCTTTTACAAATATCTTACCTTCTTTGTTTGCTGATAGTTCTTCATCGGTTTCTCTATCCAGTATTTTTACTTGTACTCCTGGTAATGGTTTTCCAATACTTCCGGGTTTATTCGCACCAGGAACATTTACAGAAATAACCGGACTTGTTTCGGTAGTACCATAACCTTCCAATATCTCAATTCCGTGATCTTTTTGGAAAGAGAGTCGTAATTTTTCTGTGAGTTTATCAGCTCCGGCGATAGCATATCTTACTGAGGAAAGTTCTCCCGGATTTGATTTGCGCTGATATCCGTGGAAGAAAGTTGGAGTTCCGATAAGTACCGTTATTTTATAATCTATAATTGATTTTACTATCGCACCGTAATCAAGCGGATTTGCATGGGTTATTATTGATGCACCGAGATAGATCGGAAGCCAGAAAGTTGTAGTTAAGCCAAATACATGAAATAGTGGTAATGTCCCTGCAAAGATATCATTTTCATTTACATCAATTATTTGTGGTACTGCTTTTATATTATGAAAAATATTTTTATGAGTTAATTGAACTGCTTTTGGTTCTTTTTCGCTTCCACTTGTAAAAAGAATAACAGAAGTAGAATTTTCATTTCCATGTTTAATTTTAGATTGTAATAATCCCAAAGGTAATTTGGAAATAATAGCTGCTTTGAGTTTTTCTGGTGTTTTGAGAGAAGCCATTATATCTTCTAAATAGATCATTCCATCAACAGGTTCACAATTAATTTTTTCTAGTAATTTTTTACTGGTTATAATTGTGAGAGAACTGCATTTCTCTTGGGCATAAAGGGAATTCTCTCTAGCTCCGGTTGAATAATTTATCATTACCGGTACTTTGCCGGCCATTAGAGCTCCTAATACTGAGAGTAAACATCCGGCAGAAGTAGGAACCATGATGCCTAAATATTTACCTTTGTATTTTTTGAATCTTCCGGCTAATATCAACGCTGCTATCAACATTCGATCATAAGAAAGATCCTTTCCTGTCGCTTGATCATAGACAGCGATCTTCTTTGAGTGTTTCTTTGCAACTTCTACAAATTTCTGTTGTAACTGCATAATAACTCCTTGTATTTTTTCTTCCACTTAATTCAACTCGTTTCAAATCCTTGCAATCACATCATGTCAACTGATAAATTTCATAGTAATAACTATTGCTACCTTTACCTTTTCTGCATCTCTTTAAATAACTTAGAGTTATATGAATTTGATTCATTTATAAATTATTCTCTTTTATGTTACTTCTTATAAAAATAGATTTAATTTTGTTCAGGAATCTGTATTTGACAAATATACACTCATTTAAAAGCTGTTTGTTAGTGAGGTGATATTGAGTAAGAATATAATTTCAATTGAAGAATTGAATAAATCATTCGCAGAAAAACTAATTTGTAAAAACAATTCATTTGGGATTTTTGAGAATGAGAAGATTGGTTTAGTTGGAATAAACGGTTGTGGTAAATCAACACTTTTAAAACTTCTGGTTGGAATAGAGCCTGCTGACTCCGGAAAAATAACATTCCGTAAAAATATTCGCACTGGTTATCTCCCTCAAATCCCGCAACTTGACTCTGAAAAAACTATTTATGAAGAAATCTATTTCAGTGATCACCCTCAATTTGATCTTTTAAGAAAATATTATAATATTCTCAAAGAACTTGAAACTGAACCAACACCGGCTTTAGAAAAAAAACATCATCGTATTATAAAAGAGATTGAATCTAAAGATGCATGGAAGATAGAGATTAAAGCAAAAAGCATTTTAGATAAATTTGGATTTAGTGATGTAAATCAGAAAATATCTACTCTCTCCGGTGGTCAGAAAAGACGCATTGATCTAGCTAGAGTTTTAATGGATGAACCGGATGTATTATTACTTGATGAACCAACTAACCATCTTGATATTGATACTATTGAATGGTTTCAGGATTATTTATCGAATTATAAAGGCACGATCATATTCGTAACTCATGATCGCTATTTTCTCGATGCAGTTTCTGATAAGATAATAGAAATGGATAATGGTAATATCAATTTTTTCAAAGGGAATTATTCATATTATCTACGTAAAAAAGAGCAACAAAATATAGATGTTCAAAGGAAAGAGACAAGACGTAAGACTCAATTGAAAAAGGAACTCAAATGGCTTCAACGAGGTGCGAGAGCTAGAACTTCCAAGCCCAAAGATCATCTTGATCGAGTGAAAGAGCTAATAGATAAATCTTATTTGTCTGAAAATAAAGAACTTGATATATCCTTCAAAACTAAGCGTTTAGGAAAAACGATATTAGAGATTAGAAACATTTCAAAACAATATGATGATAAAATCCTCTTTAGCAATTTTAATCATAACTTCCAGAAATTAGAGAGGATCGGGATCATCGGACTTAATGGATGTGGAAAAACAACTCTGCTAAAATGCATCATGGAAGAGATCGAATCCGATAGCGGTTCAATCAAAGTTGGTGTCAATACTTCATTTTCGTATTTCCAACAATACATTGATGAATTCGAAAATAACCAGACTGTTCTGGGTTACATTCAAGAATTTGCACATAATATCCGAACTGCTGATGGAATTCTTCATTCCGCCTCTAAAATGTTACAACGCTTTCTTTTCGATGGGAAAATGCAGCAGAGCAAATTAGAGAATTTATCGGGTGGAGAAAAGAAACGGCTTTATCTTTTACGTTCTTTGATGTTTGGAAATAATTTTATCATCCTCGATGAGCCTACAAATGATCTCGATATTCGAACTCTAGAGATATTAGAAGATTATCTTGATGCCTTCAAGGGTTGTATCGTTGTTGTTTCACATGATAGATATTTCTTGGATAGAGTAACAGATTATCTCTTTATTTTCGATGAGAATAGAATTGTAAAATTCCCAGGTAATTACTCCGATTTTCTACTGGTTAAAAAATATCGTGATGAAGAGAAGAAGAAGAAGAAAAACACAAAATTTAAAAGCAAAAAGCAAAAAATAAAAAAGTTATCAAATAAATTAAGCTTTAATGAAAAACGTGAAATAAAATTGATTGAAAAAGAGATGGAAAATATTGAAGATCAAATTTCAATATTGAATACTAGAATAGAAAAAGAAGCATCAAACCTCTCTTCTGCTGATTTTAGAGAGATCACAAATGAATTGGAAAAGCTTAAGATCAGAATGGATGAACTCGAATCACGCTGGTTAGAATTGGATGAAAAAAATTAGCATCTGACACAAAAAAAATAGCAACTAACAAAAGATAGAATATAATTTTTATAAACAATAGTTCAATAATCCATTTATTTAGTCCTGTCATGCTGAGCCCTTCGACTTTGCTCAGGACAGGTTTAGTCGAAGTATGAAGAACTATGAAATTATTCCCACGACTAAAGTCATGGGCTATTTCAAAATTACTTTTTCCTTCAATCCTTGATCCTTAGTCTTTACTTCTCTTCCTCTTTACTTCTCTGTGTCTTTGTGCCCCAGTGTTGAAGTCTTTCACAAATTCTTTATCCTATCTTTCAGATTATCACCAAGTTCCTTTATTCTCGATCTTTTTTGCATTTTCTCTTCCAGCTCTTTCCTCAACTGCACAACATCATCCTTCACACTTTCTAAAACATCATTTGCTTTATGAAAATCTAAAATCCCAACATCTTCTAATTGTGGTTTAATATATATATCGGGAGTTTTTATCTTCATTTGATACTTAATAATAGAATCTTGCAATATTACAAAGCTATTCATAATATTATCAAATAAATTCGGTGCTTTTACCTTCTTGGGATTAATCACATTTCCTGAAACATCTATTGCAATTGTAATATCACATTCATCTTGGATAATATCATAAGGTAGATTATTAGTTATTCCACCATCAATTAAAACCATCTCGCCTATAATTACCGGTTCAAATACAGCGGGAATAGACATACTTGCTCGAATTGCCGGGATAAGATCACCTGAATCAAAAACGACTTGTTTCTGCTCCCAATAATCTGTTGCAACAATTTTCAAAGGTATTTTCAACTTTTCAAAAGTTTTTACCGGTAGATTCTCTTCAAAGAATTTTTCTACTCCTTTTCCATATATAAAACTCGTATTTTTAAAAAAAGAAATATCGATCATTTTGTGGATGTTTTCAAATTTTTTATAATATCCTTTTAAATCGGTTATTGTATCATCAACGAACTTCTCTAATTTATTTCCCTCCTTTTCTCTCGAAGTAATCTCCTTTTCTGTTTTCTTGGTACTAATATCAATTGTATCTAAAATGTCATTGATTTCCTCTCCCGATAATCCCGAAGCGTAAAAAGCACCTATAATAGCACCAATACTTGTCCCTGATATCATATAAGGTTTTAGGTTCATTTCATCTAAAACCTTAAGAAACTCAATATGACAGATTCCTCTAGCCCCACCACCGCCAAGCGTTAATCCGATTTTCTTCATGTTCTTTCCAACCTGTTTATATTTATTAATTCATATTCTAAAATAATTATTTAATGCCAGCTTGACAACATATTTCTATTCTTAATATTGGAAATTAATAAATTTTTTAAGGGGGACGATATTTTGGATAAAAGACCAATCGGAATTTTTGATTCAGGTATTGGTGGATTGACTGTATTTAAAGAAATCCGCAAACGATTTCCATTCGAAGATATCATCTATTTTGGTGATACTGCCAGAGTTCCTTACGGACCAAAATCCCGCAACACTGTTATAGAGTATTCAATTCAAAATGCTCGATTCCTGATTCAGCAAGGAGCAAAGATCATTGTGGTGGCTTGTAACACTTCTTCTGCAACAGCATTAACGCAATTACAAAATTTGCTCCCGGTTCCGGTACTTGGTGTTATCGAGCCTGGTGCTCTCTCAGCAATTAATACTTCCACTAATAAACGCATTGGCGTAATTGGAACAGAAGGAACGATTCGCAGTCAGGCATATTCATCGGCGATTTCCAAACTGGATGAAAGTTGTAGTGTTTTTAGTAAACCTTGTCCTCTTTTTGTTCCACTTGTTGAAGAAGGCTGGGAAGATCATGAAGTGACCCAGCTAACAATTAGAGAATATCTTACTTCTCTTTTGCAAAATGATATTGATACTCTAGTTCTGGGTTGCACTCACTATCCAATTATCAAATCTTCAATTCAAAAATTTGTCGGGGATAAAATCAGCCTTGTAGATAGTGCTCAAGCAGTCACAGACAAACTTGATGAGATCTTACCCAATAGAGAATCTAAGGTAATTGGTAAAAATCGTTTTTATGTGAGTGACAATGAAGAAAAATTTAATAGTATTGCTTCTAAAATACTCGATCTGGAGATAGAAAAATTGATAAAAGTAAAGTTAGGTGAAGGTTGGTTTATCAACTGATAGAAAAAATATGAAGATAAATAAATTATTCAAAGTAAATTTAGGTGAAGGCTGGTTTTTAAACTAATGGAAAAATTTTCTGAACTTGCCTTCAATATAGTAAATAATCTCTTAAAGATACAAAGTAATGATGTCATCTCAATTTCCGGTGAAATTCATAATGGCAACAACTCTAACGAACCACTTATCGAATTACCATTAATAGAAGAATTAGCTGTAGCCATAAGAAAACGAAAAGCCTTTCCTGTTCTCGAAATGTCTACAGAAAAACTTAAGAAACGTTTTTTTGCAGAAATGCCGGAAGATGTTTTCTCGGTTCCTCCAAATTATTACAAAAGTTGGATAAATGCGATTGATAAATTCATTGAGATCAGTTGGGAAAGTTATTCCAGCGATTTTCATGAAACTTCTGACAAACAAATAAAACAATTTAAAGATTCAACAAACTCCATTATGCAACACCTTTTCCAACAGAAGAAGAAAATAATTTTTCTTAATTTTCCTACTCAGCAGCTGGCCGAGTATATTGGCACAGATTATGAAAAACTTATTGATACATACATTCAGGGCGTGAACTGCAATTATAATTTGTTAAAAATTAACGGTGAAGAATACCGTGAGCGATACTTCTCATTTTCTAATTATAGGATAACAGCTAATGATGAAACATTAGCTATAAAAATAAATAGAGATAAACCGATTCTCTTTTCCGGTGATATTACTGAACATCAAATAATAGTTTTACCAACCGGCATCATTGAATTTCCAATAGTACGTGAAAGTATGAATGGTATCTACTTTGCTGAGAAGATCTATTATAAAGACCGAAATTATAATAACATAAAAATTAAATTTGAGAATGGTGCAATCCGCTATGTTGCATTTAAAGAAGATAAAAAGGGAAACTTTCATTTGCAAAATGAACTTATAAATAATGATAAGGAGTGTTTCCTCACACTTGGGTTCAATCAAGATATCAAAGAGTATACAAATTATTTCTCTTATGATCGTTGTATTGAAGGTAATATTTCGATGAAATTTTTTGATAAGGATTCTAAACCTATCTTTCTTTCAAATATAAATAGTAAAATAGATAAAGAAAATAGATAAAAAATAGATAAAATTTGAGAATTAAGTTTTTTCAAAATTAAGGAGACATGAATGAAAATCGGTTTTGATAATGCTAATTATTTAGAAGAACAAACAGCAGCAATTTTAGAAAGAGTAGGAAAATTTGGTAACAAACTATATCTTGAGTTTGGTGGGAAGATCATCTTCGATTATCATGCTTCTCGTGTTTTACCAGGATTTCATCCCAATGTTAAAATGGATCTTCTGCAAAAACTTAAAGAGCGTGCCGATATAATTCTATGTATCTATGCTGGTGATATCGAGCGTAAAAAGATTCGCGCTGATTTTGGAATAACTTATGATGTTGATGCTTTAAAACTTATTGATGATTTGAGAGAGCGTGATATTAATGTTGCAGCAGTTGTAATTACCAGATTTGAAGAACAACCGACTGCAATAATTTTTAAAAATAAACTCGAACGCAGAAATGTAAAGGTATATACTCACAAATTCACAAAAGGGTATCCCACTGACGTTGATTTAATTGTTAGTGAAGAAGGATATGGAGCAAATGATTACATTGAAACCACGAAACCGCTGGTAATCGTGACAGGACCCGGACCCGGAAGTGGAAAACTTGCAACTTGCCTTTCACAATTGTATCATGAACACATAAGAGGAGTTGAAGCTGGATATGCAAAATTTGAGACATTCCCTATCTGGAGCATACCATTAAAACATCCTGTAAATATTGCTTATGAATCTGCCACTGCCGACCTTAAAGATTATAACCTTGTTGATCCGTTCCATTTGGAAGCTTATGGTGAAACAACCATCAATTATAATCGGGATGTAGATGCATTTCCAGTGCTAAAAAGAATTTTGGAGAAGATCACAGGTGGAGAGGCAATGTACAAATCTCCAACAGATATGGGTGTGAATCGTGCAGGTTTTAGTATTATTGATAATGAAGTTACAAAAGAAGCTTCACGTCAGGAAATCATTCGTAGATACTTCCGTTATAGATGTGAATATGTAATGGGATTTGTGAATAAAGATACAGTTGACCGTGCTGAACTTATCATGAATGAAGTTGATGCAAAACCGGAAGATAGAAAAGTTGTTGAGCCTGCACATAAAGCATCTCTGCAGGCAGAATCATGTGGAAAAGGGAATAATGGGATTTTTTGCGGCTCGGCAATTGAATTACAGGATGGATCAATAGTAACAGGCAAAAATTCATCACTCATGCACTCAGCTTCAAGCCTGATACTTAATGCAATAAAAGTGCTGGCGGGAATTCCAGATGAGATTCATCTTCTTTCACCTCAAGTTATAGAATCCATATTTAATTTTGAAAAAAATATTCTGGGTGAAAAATCTGTAAGTTTGGATCTGGAAGAAACACTCATTGCTCTTAGCATTAGTGCTACAACAAATCCTACAGCTCAAGCTGCAATGGAAAAAATAAAAAAACTACGGAGCTGTGAGGTTCATATGACCCATATCCCTACTCCGGGTGATGAAGCTGGCTTACGCCGGAT
>JAOZPK010000063.1 GCA_029932755.1 Candidatus Cloacimonadota bacterium
TTTATTAGTTACATGGACAGGTTCTTTGAACCTATAAATCGTTTAAGTGAGAAGTTTAATATTTTGCAGGCTGCAATGGCGGGAACTGAGCGGATTTTTGATCTGATGGGGAAAAAACCGGAAGATTTCAGGATTGAAAATCATCAGAAAAATGGAGATGCTATTAAAGGTGAGATAGAATTTAAAAACCTGTGGCTTGCGTATAATGATGACGATTATGTCCTCATAGATATTTCATTCAAAATAAAACCCGGGGAAAAAGTTGCATTGGTTGGACACACAGGTTCCGGTAAAACTTCTATCATAAATCTCATTGCTGGAATGTATCCGTTCCAAAAAGGGGAAATAATTATTGATGGAAAAGATCAGCAGTCATTCTCTCTGGAAGAGATCAGGAAAAATATCGGCATCGTTCAGCAGGATGTATTCCTGTTTTCCGGCACAATAAAAGATAATATAGTTCTTAATAATAAAGACATAACTGATGAAAGCATTGAGCAGGTTGCCAAATATGTGAATGTACATAATTTTATTGATAGTCAACCAGAAAAATATATGGAACCGGTGATGGAACGAGGAGCTACTTTCAGCGTTGGACAACGCCAACTCATCGCATTTGCCCGGGTTCTGGCTTATGATCCTACGATTTTCGTTCTGGATGAAGCAACTGCTAATATTGATACCGAAACAGAAATATTAATTCAAGATGCTCTTAAAAAATTGATGGAGAATAGAACGTCGATCATTATTGCACATCGTCTTTCCACAATTCAACATGTAGATAGAATAATAGTTATGCATAAAGGCAGAATTGTAGAAGAGGGAAATCATCAGGAATTGTTAGCAAAAGAAGGACTTTATTACGATCTATATAGGTTGCAGTATCAGTAAGATTAGCAAATTATAGCTCACGGAATAACTTAGATCATCTATTACGATTGTCTTTCTTTTCTGAGTTTTAATTCGTAAGTTATAATTCATAATTAAATAAAACCGATAGCTTATTTAATATAATTAAGTTTATTATTGCTTCATTTGCTCGCATTGCTTTCAAACGGAAGCTTAAGCGTTTTGTTTCACAAAGCCACATCTCGTTTTAACTTCGTTTACTTGTTTCACTTGCAAAACCAAATTTTATTCTTAATTACTAACTCGTAATTTCTAATTCCTAATTGAAAATGGTACCCCCAAACCTTCTCAGTTCGAACTATTTTGTTACAAGAAATGAAGCAAATATATTGTGTAATGAAGGATTTAGAAAAAGGTAACACAAAGACGCATTAGCTTTAATAACAGGTAAAATTATTTCTACTGAGTAACTGCTGAGAATAATTCTGATATAATTTCAGGTAGTCCTTAGTAATTATTAACTTATTTTTTATTACCTAAATAAATATTAGATACTACAATAACAGCTAACATCACTTCTCACAAGATATTACCTTAATTGTTATACACTATAAATATTACATACTACTAAGAAATATTTGACTTGACACAAACTTTTACTTTAATTTTGGAAGTAATGTTTAAGTGAGTTTTTAATAGTTCAAATTGTTCTAAGCTCATCTAATGATTCTCGAAGGTAAATTATTTGTAATTGTAGTATAGTGTATTTTTAGAATAATATTTGAAGGTGGATATTAATGAAAGAAAAGGCACATGTTAAAAATTCTGATCTAAAGAATTTCATTTATTTGTTTTTTATCCTTTTTGTAATCTGGCTTGTTCTCACAACATCTTTTCATTGGCAGGAAATTATTGTTGGTATTTTCATCAGTTTTATCCTGGCTTTATATCTTCATAAAAACTATCTTGAGTTAGGGCTTCCTAAAATTACTGTAAAAAAGATTATATATTTTATTATGTATATTATTGTTCTCTTTATAGAGGTAGTGAAAGCAAATTTCGATGTTGCCTATAGAGTACTTCACCCGAAGTTACCTATTAAGCCGGGTATTGTAATTATAAAGACCAAATTAAAACAAGATATTGCCAAAACAATACTCGCAAATTCAATTACATTAACACCAGGAACATTTACGCTTGATATCGAGGAAGATGAACTTCTTATTCATTGGATCTATGTTCGTTCTGAAGAAGAGATAGAAGCAACAAAGATCATTGGAGAAAAATTTGAAAAATATCTAAGGGTGGTATTTGCATGAGTTTGACATTATCATTAACTTTTTTATTTATAATTGTATTAGGCATTTTTCTAAGCCTGATACGAATGTTGATTGGTCCCACTGCTTCCGACAGGGCTGTTGCTGTAGATACGATTACCACAACAATTGTTGCCTTGTTTGTACTTTTAGCTTTAATATTCGATCGCTATATCTATCTTGATATTTCATTAGTTTATTCACTTCTTGCTTTTGTGGGATTAGTTGCCATTGCCAGATTTATGGAAAAAGGAATTTAATATGGAACTATTTGGAGAGATCATTACCGGAATTGGAGTTTTGTTTTTACTTTTAGGCAATTTTGGAATATTAAGATTACCTGATGTTTACAATCGTATTCAGGCAGGAACAAAATGTACAACTCTAGGTGCTTTACTAACTATTATTGGAGTAGGGATTTTGCAACCAGCCTGGTTTTGGAAATGCTTACTAATTGCCGTATTTATTTTAGTAACAAATCCTATTTCCAGTCATGCTATTGCCAGAGCATCCAGGAAGATAGGAGTTCCATTATGTGATAGGACTGTTGTTGATAAATCAAAAAATTTCAAAGGTTTCAAAAAACAGGAGAAGAAATGATTATAATAATTTCTTTGTTAGTAATTATTATGCTAACTGCAGCAGTTTCAGCTATCTTCTTCAAGGACCTTTTAAATGCAGTAATTGCTGCCTGTATGGTCAGTTTAATTGCCTCTGTACTATTCTATCTTTTGCAGGCTCCCGATGTAGCAATGGCAGAAGCATCTATAGGGGCTGCTCTGGTTGCGGCAATATTTATTATAGCTATCAGTAAAACAAAAAGGCACGAAGAATGAAAAAGATCATAAGTCTTATTTTATTATTTATCATTTGTCTTGGAATAGTTTTTTGCCTGCAGGATATTCCGTTTGGAGCAGCAAAGACAAAAGTGGGTCATTATTATATAGATAATGGCAGAGAGGAAACAGGAGCTACGAATATTGTAACTTCAGTTGTGCTCAATTATCGTGGTTTTGATACTCTCGGTGAAGTAACAATTCTTTTCTTAGCAGCAATTGGATTAGGAGCTGTATTAGCAACACTTAAGAAAAAGGGTAAAAGACAAATTGAACCGGCAAGTCTAATATTGAAAACAGGATGCCGTTTCTTATTCCCGCTGATACTCCTTTTCGGTGCTTATATATTTATTCACGGGCATCTAACTCCTGGGGGTGGTTTCCAGGGAGGAGCAATTATTGCCTCCGCCTTCCTTCTGGTTTATCTTGGGTGCCGTGAAAGAAAAATCAATGAAGTTGCCAATAAAATTACTGAATCCATTGCAGGTCTGGTTTTTATCGTGATGGGATTGATTGGTTTGACTGTTGGAGGACACTATTTCCTGTCTAATTTCATGCCAAAAGGCGAAATTAATACTTTATTCAGTTCAGGCATAATACCAATAATTTACATTGCGATCGGCTTTAAAGTAGGTTCGGAACTAACTGGAATAATTGATAATTTAATGGAGAAAAGTTAATGGAATTTTTATCTAATTATATTTATTACATTGGTGCTTTTGGGCTTATATTTATAGGTCTTTTTATTATCCTGGTAAAGCATAACCTGATAAAAGTTATAATTGGGATAGGCATTCTCGACACCGGAGTAAATCTGTTTCTAATTGCCGTGGGTTATATAAGTAAAGGAACAGCTCCTATATTTTCAAAAGCTGGTCTTGATGCAAACAATATGGTTGATCCGGTTCCTCAGGCATTGGTGCTGACATCCATTGTAATCGGAGTTGCAATCCTGGCACTTGCTCTTTCATTAGCAATACGATTATATAAACACTACGGTACACTCGATCTACGTAAGATAAAGGAGCAAAGATGGTAAATCCTATTCTATTAATCGTTGTTCCTTTAGGGCTAGCTTTTGCCTTACCCATAGTAAATTTAATCTCTAAAAAGATAATTAAATATATTCCGGTTCTTGCTTTCCTGTTCAATTTAATCCTTTCATTACTGTTAATTCCTAAAGTTCTGGAGCAAACCATAATTGTGAAGATAGGCGGATTCCATCCTCCCTTCGGGATAAACCTGTTTGTGGGACCTGTAGGAATTTTATTCTCCACCTTGATCGCTTTAGCTGGATTTTTAGTTTCTATTTATGCTCTATCCTATATTAAGGAAGGACCGAAAGAAAAATATCATATTCTTTATCTTCTCCTTTTAACCGGAGCAACAGGTGTAGTACTCACGGGAGATATGTTTAATCTTTTTGTCTTCTTTGAAATCCTCTGCATTTCATCTTATGCACTTGTAGCTTATCTAGGGAATAAAGCAGGAATTGAATCTTCCATAAAATATCTGATCCAGGGATCGGTTGGTTCAAGTCTTCTATTGTTGGGAATTGGTTTACTTTATGGACAACTTGGTACTCTGAATATGGCAGATATTGCTAATCAGATCAATTCAATTAGTTCTCCTTCCATATTTGTTCCAATGATCTTTATTATAACTGGTCTCGGTATTGAAGCAGCTATATTTCCATTAAATGCTTGGCTGCCAGATGCACATTCTTCTGCTCCTTCATCCATCAGTGCGATCCTTTCCGGCATTGCAATTGAGGTTGGGCTTTATGCAGTTATCAGAGTTATTTTTACCATATTCAACGCTTCAAGTTTCCTGATGTTCTTCGTTTTCCTGGGTGTACTAACACTTCTAATCGGTGAAATGTCAGCCTTCAGTCAGAAAAATATCAAAAGAATGCTGGCTTACTCCAGTATCGGACAAATTGGTTTGATCATGTTTGCAATTTCACTTAATACACAACTCGGAATAAGTGCAGGTTTTTTTCAAATGATAAGTCATACTCTCGGGAAAGGGCTACTATTTTTATCGGTAGGATTTTTAATATATAAAACTGGATCAATGAAAATTTCCTCTTTTGAAGGGATAGGCAAAAAGATGCCTATTACATCTTTGCTATTTACTATTGGTGCCTTTTCTATAGTAGGATTACCCCCATTTGCAGGATTTGCCAGTAAATTCATGATCATCAAGGCAGCTCTTACAACAGGGCAATTGCTTTTCACCGTTTTGATCGGAGTTATATTATTGGGGACAGTAATAGAAGGTGCTTATTTCTTTAAAGTTATTCAATCGATCTATTTTAAAGGTACTACAGATATCATTAAAAGGGATGAAGCTCCGCTAATCGCCTTGATTTCAATGTCCATTTTTGTTTTGCTGATTATCTTCATAGGAGTTTATCCTGATTTTATTGCCAGGATATTAAATTCAGCAGCTTCCGAATTTATCAATCGAATAGATTATATAAGGAGTGTTTTAGGATGAGCTTAGAACTTCTTTTGATCATTGCTTTCAGTGGTGCTTTTTTAACTTATTTATCAGGAAAGATATCATCTCAATTACGAGATGGAGTTGCTGTACTGATATCACTGGGACTCGTTGCAATAGTTTCATTTTTATATAATGTTCAAACTGAAACTGTGTTTTACCAAGGTTTTTTTGGAATTTCATTAATCTTGAGAATGAATTCATTGGCGTGGTTTTTTGCTATTGCTATTGTTAGTTTTACAGCTTTATGTATTATTTATTCTCTTAGTTATATGAAAGATTGTGAGCGAAGTAATTATTATTATTTTATGATGCTATTGATAAATGCCAGTATGTTAACAATAGTATTAGCAGGTGATTTGGTCACTTTCTTTGTTGCCTGGGAAATTATGAGTTGGTCAACATTTTTACTTATAAGTTATAACAGAAATGGTGCGTTACAGGCTGGTATAAAATATATTGTTTTATCTCTAATTGGTTCAATGTGTATGTTGGTTGGAATTTTATCGATTTACACATCTTTTGGAACTGTAAATATTGCAGATGTGGCTAATCATTTAACACCATCTTCAGTGGGATACAAACTTTTTCTATTAATAATTTTTAGTATCACTTTTGGAATAAAGAATGCCATCATGCCATTACATACATGGTTACCTGATGCTTATGCAGAATCACCATCCCCATTTTCAGCAGTACTTTCCGGAATGCTAACAAGAATGGGAGTTTTTGGTTTTCTATTAATTATGTATGTAATTGTTGGAATGAAAACTACATTACATTTAGGCAGGGGATTCTTGTCTTTCAATACTATTCTTTGTTGGTTGGGTGCTATTACAATCGTAATTCCAACTTTTATTGCTATGCTACAGAATGATGCAAAAAAATTGCTGGCATGGCATGGTATCGGACAGGGTGGCTACATGATTGTAGGTATCGCTTTTGGAACCAGCCTTGGTGCTGCAGGTGGAATTTTTCATACATTAAATCATGCAACATATATTGTATTGCTATTTCTCAGTGTCGGGGCAATTGAGTATAGCACAAATGGACTCAGAGATCTAAATTCTTTGGGTGGACTTTTCAAAAAAATGCCAATTGCATTCTTTGGTGGCTTGCTGGGAATTTCTGGATTAATTGGTGTTCCATTGACAAATGGATTTGTTTCAAAATGGCTTATCTATAAAACATTGATTTTGGGAAATGCACCCTTTCTTGCATTTGCAGCATTATTGGGAACGTGGGGAACAGTCCTTTCTGTTTATAAATTTTTGCACAATCTTTTTCTGGGTCAATTACCTGAAGAACATAAAGAAATTAAAAAAGCACCTTTGACCATGCAAATACCTATAGTGATATTATCCTTTACTATAATATTATTCGGGATCTTGCCGGGGCTTCCATTAAAAGTTATTAATTCCATTATTGTTGCAGCTGGATTCCAGGCGTTAGATATAAATATTTGGGGCGTTACATCAGAAACTGGAACATTAAATATGCTTAATATTTTTGCAGCAATTGCAGTTTTTGGAGCAATTTTTTGGGGAATATTTAAAGTAGCACGAAAATCTACACCGGTTGACCAATATGATAATTATGCAGCAGGAGCAGCAGTTCCAAAAAATAAATATCATTATACTGTTGAATATTATGCACCATTTTATCGCATGGGCAAACCATTCTTAAAAGATATTTTTGATATGTTTTACAACAGAATAGCCGAAGCAATTGGAAGTATTTGTGATAGTGTAAGAAAAATTTATACAGGTTATGTTGGAAGTTATGTGATGTACATCGTGCTGTTTATAGCTTCACTGATCTTTGTACAATTAACATGGAGTATATTTTAATGAATATTATAGCATTATTTGTTTCGCCTCTGATAGCACTCATTGCAGGTATGTTTTTCCTGGGACTGTCCCGAAAAATATCGGCCAGAATTCAATGGAGATACGGACCGCCTATTTACCAACCTGTAATAGATGTGATCAGATCTTTTAGTCAAAAAAGTATCACTCATGGGAAATTTTTTGATTTTGGAATAATATTATCCTTATCCAGTTCTTTTGTATTAATATTGTTTTTGCCAATTGGAAAATTGTGTGCATTGACATCCGGTGGTTTGATTGCATTTTTATACCTGATGTTAATGGGCCCTTTTGGAATAGCATTGAGTGGAGCAGCAGCAGCCAATCCAAATTCAAGTATTGGAATATCACGAAAATTTCTTCTTGCTCTTGCTTATGAAGTCCCATTACTTCTGGTTCTCCTTACTGTGATGACACATTATCATACAATTTCTCTGGTAGAAATCGTGAATATACAGGCAAATTCTGGATGGGCTTTTGGCTCGTGGGCTTTAATCTTACCGGGTATTGCCTATCTCCTTATTCTTCCTGCTATTCTTGGAATGAGACCCTTTGAAGTTGTTGGTGCGGCACAAGAAATTTCCTCCGGTCCGATTGCAGAATTCGGAGGAAAACATCTGGCGTTTTATACACTGCAACATGCCTTACATGTTTTTGTCGGAATTGCACTTTTTGTAGATATTTTTCTTGGTGGATGGACTTTTTTTGGATTGTTAAATCCTCTTGCCGGAACTGTATGGGCTGTAATTTTTGGAATAATAATTTTTCTGCTTAAAATGACACTTGTCCTTTTTATCGGACTTTTTGTAAATGCTGTTTATCCACGTTTCAGGATTGAACAAGCCATGCAATATTTGTGGAAATGGCCAACTTTAATTTCTTTTGTCGGATTGATAATAGTTGTATTAACAAAATAATATAGGATATTTATATGGATAGAAATCAAATTGGAAAATGGTTGAAGAATCCCGGTAAAATGGCCAACAAATATTCATTCCATGTTGTCTATTTTTGTACTGGATGCGGCATTATTGAAGTACCGCCTTCTATTACTACAAGGTGGGATGCAGAACGTTTCGGCATCATTCCCGTTGCAACTCCCAGGCAGGCAAACCTGTTTCTGATTACAGGCTATGTTTCCACCAAAACTTTAGCAGCGATCATAAGAACTTACGAGCAGATGCCTGAACCTAAATATACAGTAGCATTTGGTTCCTGCCCCATAAACGGCGGGATGTATTATGATTCGTATAATACGATAACAAGTTTAGATAAATACATTCCTGTTGATGGCTATATTGCCGGATGTATGCCCCGTCCCGAAGCGATCTTTATCGGAGTTACGCATTTGTGGAAGTTAATCGATATGGATAAAGCAGATGGATATAAAAGATATCGGGAAGATTATGTACATTATCGTGCAAATCAGGAACAAATTTTAGGTGAATTAGACTGGCCTCCATTATTTTCAAAGGAAAATTTATGATTAATGAATTAAAACAAAAATTATTAGCCAATTTTAACGATGTTCAGGTTAATATCCCGGAAGATAACAGGATGACCGTTAATACCAAAAAAGAGAGTTTATTATCATTAGTAAGCTATCTAAAGAACATGGGATATAACCATTTTGCCATGCTTTCATGTGTTGATTGGATCGATGACAAAGAATTTGAATTGATCTATATAATTTCTGCTTACCCGCAAGATGATGAACATTATCAGGATAAAGAAAAGAAGAATATCCTTTTGAAAACAAGAATTTCCAGAGTAAAAGCAAAGTTCATTACAATCATAAGTATATTTGAAAATGCTGAACCTTACGAACGGGAAATTCATGAAATGTTCGGAATACATTTTGAAGGGCATCCCAGACTGACGCCGCTTATGCTGGAACGGGATTATAAGATCCCTCCATTCAGAAAAGATTTTGATACAAATAAATATGTGGAAAATACCTTTGGAAAGGTTCCTTCTATCAAGGAAAGGAAAGAAGGGAAAAAATGAGAGAACTTAAACTGTATTTTGGACCTCAACATCTTGGTATGGTAGGTAATTTCAGCATTACCCTTCAGGTAGAAGGTGACAGAATAATAAAAGCTGAGTCAAATCCGGGATATCTACATCGTGGCTTTGAAAAATTAATGGAACAGAGAACCTGGATACAAAACTTTCCGCTGGTATGCCGCATAAATGTTGTAGAACCCGACCATATGGAATTGATCTATTCCATGGGAGTGGAAAAACTTGCTGGAATTGAAGTTCCCGAAAGAGGAAAATATATTAGAAGCATCTTCTGCGAGATGGCTCGGGTTGCTTCTCATTTGTTTGGTGCCTGGGCTTATGCCAATATGCTCGGATTTGATACTGTAGCAAATTGGGCTATGTATCATCGAGATCTTTTGCTGGATATGTTTGAGGAACTTACCGGAGCCAGAGTTTATCATATTTACCTGCGTCCCGGTGGTGTAAGACGAGATTTTCCGGATGGTTTTACCGATCGATTAGTGAAAACTTTACACAAAATTGGCGGGAAGGTACCGGATTATAATGCAACTTTTTTTGAGAACAGACTATTTCAAAAAAGAGCAGAAGGCATAGGAATCGTTACCCGTAAAGAAGCAATGCGTATGGGAGCAGTTGGACATACTTTAAAAGCAACAGGACTGAAGTATGATATTAGAAAAATTGAGCCCTATGCAGCCTATGACCATGTGGATTTTAATATTCCTACCAGAACAGGCGGAGATGCTTATTCAAGGCTTCTAACAATTCGGGATGATATGATCGAAAGTGTTCATATGATATTCAAACTTATAGATAAAATGCCAAAAACCGGGGAAGTATATACAAAAACTCCGAATCCGTTCAAATGGAAAATCCCTGCCGGAGAAGCTTATGTAAGATGTGAATCTGCCCGGGGTGAATTGGGGCTTTACATGGTAAGCAATGGAGGGACTAACCCTTATCGAGTTCATTTTAATACTCCTTCATTTAACAATGGACTTACAGTTCTGGAAAAAGCACTTGAAGGTGAAAGCATTTCCGATGTGGGGAATATTATGATCAGTTTATATGTAGTTGCACCGGAAATTGATAGATAATTATGAATATTTATAGGATGAAAAATGGCTAAAACAAGTTTTATAAATCCATTCAAAGCAATAAAGTATCTTTTTGAAAAACCAGTGACATTGAGATATCCGTTCGAAACCAAAGAAATTGCTGATAGGTACAGGGGATTTCACAATAATAACTGGGACAAATGTACCGGATGCGGTAATTGCGCAGATATCTGTCCTAATAAAGCAATTGAAATGATCAAAATAGATGAGTTAACATCAAGACCAGAAGAAGGTATGAAGAATGAAAGACCGCAAATAGATTACGGAAGATGCTGCTTCTGCGGTTTATGCGTTGATGTCTGTCCACCAGGATCATTAATACTTACCAAGGATTTCTTTCATATTCATTTTGATACTGATACTTTTACATTCATTCCGAAAGATGAAAAAAGTGATAGTGAAACTTATAAATCAGAACAAGATTATTCTATTTTCAATGCAAGCCTTGCACACAGGAAAGAAAATTATAGCGGATTTTCACCTGATATGCAATATGCTTTATTTGAACCCGATAGAATAGAAATGCCGGAAATAGAGCCGGATGAGCGCAAACTTTCCTTTGTTGAGCAGGTGATAGGGTATAGCAAAGAACTGGCCAGAAAGGAAGCAGGACGGTGCCTGGAATGTAAACTCTGTGAAGAAGCTTGCCCTGCCCATCTCAAAATTTCAGATTATATTGATGCCATATATCGAGATGAACCTGAAGAATCTCTGCAAAAGATATTTGAAGATAATCCAATCCCTTCCATTTGCGGAAGAATATGTATGGCTCATTGTGAAGATGCCTGTTCATTACATATAAGAGGAGATTCACTGGCAATAAGATGGATCAAGAGATATGCAGCAGATCAGATAAAGAGTTTTAAAGATGAACTCGAAATTAATCCTGGTGAACCTACTGGGAAAAGAATAGGAATTATTGGTGCTGGACCTAGTGGTCTATCACTAGCATATTTCCTGCGGCTTCAAGGGCACGATGTTGTGATTTATGATCAATTATCGGGCGGTGGTGGTGCCATCAGAATTGGACCACCTGCTTACAGACTTCCTCTGGCAGCGATAGATAAAGATGTTGATCACATAAAATCCTTGGGAGTAAAATTTAATTTCAATACTAAAGTAGGAAAAGATATTACATTTGAAGAAATATATAAAAATGATGCGGTTTTCATGGGAATCGGAAATACGATAAGTTTTTCTACAAGAGTTCCCAATGCAGAAAAATGCATTTTTGCTCTTGATTTTCTTAAAGATAATAAGATCGGTAAACAGCGAAAAGTAGGGAAAGAAGTTATCGTTATCGGCGGTGGAAATGTTGCAATGGATGTAGCACGTGAAACTGTAAGGCTTCAATATATCCAATTTCCGGATCAAAAAACAGTTACAAAAACAATTTCTCTGGAGGATTGGAATGAATTACCAGCCACTGAACTGGAAGTAAAAGAAGCTAAAGAAGAAGGTATTCAGTTTAATCCTGCCTGGGGTCCAAAAGAAGTAGTACTGGATGAAGCAGGAAACATCAAAGGATTAGAATGTAAAAAAGTGAAATCTATATTTAATGATGAAGGCAGATTTGCGCCGACTTTCTTTGAAGAGCAGACAAAACTTATTAAGGCGGACATGATAATTGAAGCTATTGGACAGAGAGCAGATTATTCATTCCTGCCGGAAGAACTGAATAAAAAATTGGAATTCACGGAAAGAAGAAAAGTAAAAGTAGATGAAAACGGTATGACAACTATTCCCAAACTATTTGCCGGCGGTGATATCGTGAATGTAAACCTGGATGCCGTTACTGCTATCGCAGATGCGAAAATTGCAGCTGAAGGTATTAATAATTTCTTGAAAAAATGATAATTTAAATATTTAGACTATATCACAAAAAAAATCCTCCGTTCTGGAGGATTTTTTTATTGATTTAATATTTTAAGCCGGATATTTTCCATCAACATAATCTGATAAATACTTGATCTTTGAATCTGAAATTGTGATTGTTCAAACTCCTGAATTCTTTTTGTATCAGAATTATCCCAATCCCTTCAATCCATCCCCAACAATTAAATATTCTCTCAAAGAGAATTCAAAGGTTTCTCTCAATATTTACAACATTAAAGGACAAATGGTAAAACAACTTATTAATAATCAACTTTCCGCTGGCCAGCATATTGCAATCTGGAATAGAAAAGATGATAACAACAAACCTGTATCAAGTGAAATATATTTCTATAAATTGAAAACAGGGGATTATGAGAAAACCAAGAAGATGATATTGCTAAAATAAAAAAAATCTTTTAAGAAATTAAGGATTTGGTTGTAAATATTTTGTCGAGTCATGCTTGCAACATGCTGAAATAGAGACAGTTATGGCTTTATGAGATAGTGGTACCCCCGACCCGATTTGAACAGGTGACCTTTTCCTTAGGAGGGAACTGC
>JAOZPK010000176.1 GCA_029932755.1 Candidatus Cloacimonadota bacterium
TTGTCAAGAGAATAATCAGCAATATTTTTTTGATATATTTATTATTATCTTCCATATTTTTGTTCATTCTTTTTCTAACGTTTTTTTTAATAATTTATATGCTGCAAAAACTCCAACAGCAACACCAATCAATACACCAACCAAAATCAATACGCCTTCTGTTTGGAATTTCTTCTCCAGGTATATCGCTCCAACTAAAAAAATAAGTATTGAACTTATTATGGTAAGACCTAACTGTGTTATCAGACTTATATATTTCAATAATTCGTTATTCAGTTGGTTCTTTTTTTTCCACATTTTCTGTTATTATTGGATTTTTTATTGTTTTGGAATTTGAAGTCATTGAACTTTTACCGTTGAATACTGCTCCAGTATGTATCATTAGGATTTTAGCAACAATATCACCATTCATCCTGGCACTTCTATCCAATTCAATAGCATCTTTACAGGTTACATTTCCAACTACTTTGCCGGAGATAAGACATTCATCTGCCTTAATATTAGCTCTGGCGACACCGGAAGATCCAATAGTTACGAATCCATCAGATTCAATTGTGCCCTCTACTTCACCATCTATTCGCACACCACCCTGAACGTAAAGTGTGCCCTTTATTTTGCTCCCTTTTCCAATTATAGTTGAAAGCTCAACTTTTCTATTTTTGTTCATATTTTATTTCCTCCTACTTTTTTACATCAATATATTCTTTTGGATCAACATTTTTTCCATCGAACATTATCTCATAGTGCAGATGCGGAGCAGAGCTATTTCCGGTATTTCCAACCAGTGCAATGGTCTCTCCCTTTTCTACAGTATTTTTGCTCTCAAAAAAAATAGTTGCAAGATGTGCATAAAGCGTAGCATATTCATTAAGATGATCTATTATTATTACATTTCCGTAATGTTCATCGTAATATACTGAAAGTATTTCACCCGCTGCAACAGCTACAACTTCTGTGCCCGTGGCGGCCGCAAAATCCCATGCTGGATGCTTTTCAGAAAATCTCTGGCTTATAGCAAAATCACCTTTTACGGGAATAATGTCAGGCAAAAACCTACGTTGTTCATCATATTGGATAGTCTTCCCTGAATCTACATACACATCTTTGTTTTGCTCTTTCAAGTAAGTATCCATTAATGCCCGGATCTTCTCTTCATTTGTTTTGGAAGATGAAACAAGATTATGATCTTCTGCTATTTTTTTATTTAATTGTTTTATGTATTTTGCGGAAACATTTAATTCTCCTTGTTGCTTTGTTACCTGCTTTTCCAATTTGATGTTTTCTGCATAAAACCAAGCCGTAATAAGTACAACGATGATCAACAATATGGCAATAATAATTTTCATTTTCCCAGCTTATCCAATAATTTATTCAATTCATCTTGTGAAGAATAATAAAAACTGATTTTACCTTTATAGTTATTGTCAGATATTTTAACCTTAAAGTTGAATTTCTGTTTTAGTTTTTTTTCAAATTCCTTTAATTCAGGAATTTTAATGACTTCTTTTTTCTTTTTGGAATGGGAAACCGATCCGGTCTCTTTTATACGTTTAGCTTCTTCTTCTGTTTTTCGTACGGAAAGTTTATTCTTTAAGATAAACCGTGAAAACTCATCACGAAGTTCTTTATTTACTTGTAGTATTGCCCTGGCATGACCGGATGATATTTGATCGTTCAGTATCATCTGTTGCACATTCTTGCTCAACTTTAGCAGCCTGATAAAATTGGTTATTGTTGCTCTATCCTTACCTACGATTTCAGATATTTGTGCGTGAGTAAGTTTGAATTCTTCATTTAATTGCTGATATGCAGTTGCTTCCTCGATAGCTGTAAGATCTTCTCTTTGTACATTTTCGATTATCGCAAATTGCAGTTGCTCTTTGGGTGAAACGCTACGAATAATAACAGGTATCTCACTGAATCCTGCCAATTTGGAAGCTTCTAATCTGCGTTCTCCGGCAATAAGCTCATACTCACCTTCATCTTTTGTGGTTACAATGATCGGCTGAATAATGCCATTCTCCTTCAGAGAATTTGCCAATTCCTGTAACTTCTCAGAATTAAACAGCTTTCTCGGTTGAAATCTATTGGGTTTTATCTTATCCGTTTTTATCGTGGTTATTCCGGTTGAAACATCTGTAGATTCCGGTACTGAACTTATTAATGCCTCTAATCCTTTTCCTAATCTTGTCATCTTGCCATCACTTCCTTTGCTAATTGTAAATAGCTTTTTGCACCTGACGATTTAATGTCGTAATGAAATATTGATTTTCCAAAGCTGGGCGCCTCACTCAATTTCACACTTCGATGAATTATAGTGCTGAATGCCTGTTCCTGAAAATAGCGTCTCACTTCTTTTGCTACCTGAAGAGAAAGGTTGAGCCTTCTATCATACATTGTGAGCAGAATTCCCATTATATTCAAATCTGGATTAAGTCCTTTTTTAATTAATCTGATTGTATTAAGAAGCTGACTCACGCCCTCAAGTGCATAATATTCACACTGAATTGGGATAAGTACGTCTGTGCAAGCAGTAAGTGTATTTACGGTAAGTAAGCCTAACGACGGGGGGCAGTCGACAATAATATAATCGTAATCATTTTTGATAGGTTCCAATGCTTCTTTCAGTTTGAATTCACGTGAATATTCTTTTACCAGTTCAATTTCCGCACCGCTCAGATCTACATTGGATGGGATAATATCCAGCTTTTCTAATATCGGAGATTTCTTTATTACATCGCTCATTTTAACTTCACCAATAAGTGCTTCGTAAATATTAGGACTATTCCCATCCACACCTATTCCGCTGGATGAATTACCTTGAGGGTCAAAATCTATTAACAGCGTCTTCTTCTCATAAATTGCAAGGGCAGAGGCAATATTGACCGCAGAAGTTGTTTTTCCAACACCGCCTTTCTGATTTACAATTGCAATAATTTTTCCCATGTTTTCTCCAGAATATTCAGCCGAGATCGTCTTCTCTGCCTATTTATTTATAGCTACATTTCAATTACGATTATTTTTCGTTCACCAATTGCAGGATGTGAAACATCATGGATCTGGTACTTTTTAAATTGCCCAATATCATCCATTAATTTGCTTTTATATAAAATTATCTTCCCATTGTTTTTTATCAACTTAAATAAAACGCTTTTATATTTCGGCAATATTTTCACTGACCTGCACACTATGATATCGAAAAATCCAAACCAACTACTCTCTAAATCTTCCAACCGTGAAACAATCGTGAAACACGATGGCAAGTCAAGTATTTTAATTATATCTTTTACTGCATTGATCTTTTTATGTGTAGAATCCAGCAGATATATTTCTGAGCT
>JAOZPK010000177.1 GCA_029932755.1 Candidatus Cloacimonadota bacterium
GAATATTCAGTTGAGAAATATTTTCCAACTTGGAAACTGGAAGAAAATTCAAACTGGCTTAAAAATGCTTCAGCTTCCTATATAAAAACATTGGAGAATGAACCAAAAATAGATAAGTGGACTTTCAGTACAAATTGCGTATTTATTATGGGAAAACATCCAGAAATAAAATGCTTGGGTATGGGACCTGGTGATGAAGATCAAGCACATGCACCTAACGAAATGACACGAGTATCTGACCTTAGTGCTGCAGCTGCTTTCTATGCTGGATTCGTAGCACAATTAAATGAGAAACTTTAGCCACAAAGGCTCAAAGACACTATGGACACAAAGAGAAAATTGAAGAACAATATGCAAAACTTGATTTACATTGTGACCTTCGTGCCTTCGTGTCTTAGTGGCAATTTATAGAGTAATAAAAGGAGAAAATTAAAATATGAAAACAGAATTAAGAGGGAAACATTTAATCACTCTCGAAGATTGGTCGAGAGAAGATATCGATACACTACTTAATGTATCAATGGAATTAAAAAGACAATTTGCAATGGGGCTTAATACTCCCTATTTAACCAATAAAACTATGTTTCTAATGTTCTTTGAACAATCAACCCGAACCAGAAATTCAATGGAAGCCGGGATAGCTCAACTTGGTGGGCATGCAAATTATTTAGATACAAGTCAAATGCAGATCGCACATGGTGAGGTAGCAAAAGATACGGCAATTATTCTTTCTCGCTTTGGACATGCAATAGCTTGCCGAAATTGTTTTTGGGGAATTGGAAATAAATATCTTAATGATCTGGCAAAATGGGCTTCGGTTCCAGTTATAAATATGCAGGATGATCTTTATCATCCACTTCAAGCAATTGCGGATCTGATGACCATGAAAGAAAAATCTGGTATTGTTAGACGCAAGAAAGTATCAATAATCTGGGCTTATGCCGATACACATAAGAAACCAATTTCTGTTCCGGTATCACAAGTATTACTTTTTCCACGTTATGGAATGGATGTTACTCTTGCCCACCCAAAAGGTTATGAATTACCGCAATGGGTTATCGATAAAGCTAGAATTAATGCTGAAAACCGTGGTGGTACTTTAACGATCACAAATAATGAAAAAGAAGCTTATGAGGGTGCTGATTATGTGATTCCAAAAAACTGGGGTAACTGGGTTACAAACCCTAGCAAGGATGTTGTAGATGATCTGTTAACTGCAAATAAAAGTTGGAAATGTACTGAAGAAAAAATGGCTCTTGCTCATAGAAATGTGAAATATATGCATGCTCTTCCGGCAGATCGTAAAAATGAAGTGGAAGACAGTGTAATCGACGGATATCATTCTATAATCTATGATGAAGCTGAAAATAGAATCCATACTTCAAAAGCAATTATGCAACTGACTATGGGTGGGAAGTAGAAAATCCAATTCAGATTTATAAGATCAACTATTAAGTAGTTTGATATTTATTGATAATTATATAATTTGGTTGACATAATTAATGGGTATTTTTTGTGTTTACAAAGTTAAATTTAAAGGAGGTACAGGTATGAAAAGTGAAATTACAATTGATGTTATGCTCACACGCATCTATGAAATGCGCAGATTATCCTGTATCTTCATTCGCTAAAACAAACAATTAAAATTCACTATTTCCCAAATATATATAAAATGATCAGATTTATTATATCATTTTTTCTAAATTAAAAAAAAATAATTTATAAAACAATAAGGAGATTAGAATGAGAACTAACAAATTTTTAGGCAGAGATTGGATAAGCCCGGAAATAGATTATACAAAAGAAGAATGGGAAACATTACTTAGATTAGCAGAAGAGTTAAAAACTCGTTATGCTTTGAATGAAGACACATCACATATATTAAAAGGTAAAACCCTTTATACAATGTTTTTTAATAGTTCACTGAGAACAAGAAGTACATTTGCTGCAGGAATCCAGCAGCTTGGTGGTTTTCATGTAGACCTTGAACCTGGCAAAACATACACACCCGCTCGTAAAGGATTTGAAGTTCCTTATAAAACAGAACGGATCTGTGACGTTGCCCAGGTTCTTAGTAGAACAGGAGATGCTTTAGCTATTAGAATGTATGGTGCACCATCTCAATGGATCTATGGTTTTGCACACGAGACAATGAAGGAATTTGCACACTATTCAGATATTCCAATTATTAATATGGAAGATGACAAATATCATCCCTGCCAGGCTCTGGCAGATATGCTTACGATCAAAGAAAAATTCGGTGATTTCAAGAAGAAGAAATTTGTGATAAGCTGGGCTTATTCCGGTTCCACATCAAAACCATTTGCAGTTCCGCAGAGTTTGGCACTGGCTCCTTCTCTACTTGGGATGGATGTAGTTCTGGCTCGACCAAAAGGATTTGAACTCGATCCTGAAGTTACTAAGCAATGTCATGCATATGCTGCTCAAAATGGCAGTACTTTTGAAGAAACCGATGATATGGAAGCTGCCTTTGAAGGTGCTCATGTAGTATATCCGAAATCTTGGGGTGCTCTTCCCTACTTTGCTGAAATGGGTGCAGATGGTAAAAAGATCAGAGAGGAAAATCTGGATGGAATGAAGGATCTTTTTGAAAAGAATAAGCATTGGATCTGTGATGAAAAGAAAATGAAACTTATCGATAAGAATGGAATTTATATGCATTGCCTTCCTGCCGATAGAGATATGGAAGTTACTGATGCAGTTATCGATGGTCCACAAAGTGTGGTTTATGATCAAGCGGAAAATCGTCTTCACGCTCAAAAAGCAATAATGACATTACTTATGGGTGGTAGACTGTAAATCTGAAATTAGAAATTTGAAATGAGAAATTGAAAATTAAAAAGGGTTAAATTTCTATTTTCCGATTTTATATTTAATAAGGAGAAATTATGCAAATAGATATGAAAGGTAAAGACGTAATTTGTACTCAAGAAATTAGTGTTGATGAGATCAATGCAATTTTAAAATTAGCAAAAGAGATGAAGGCAGACAGATATGGTGATAAATATAATGAATTGATCAAAGATAAAACTTTCCTAATGTTCTTTTTTAACCCATCACTCAGAACTAGGATTTCATTTGAATCTGCAGCTACCGAACTGGGTGGACATGCACAATTCCTTGAGCCAAAAACTATGCGTTTGAAAAAAACCAGTAAAGGTGTGGAAGTTCAGGCTGGTGAAACAATTGAAGATGCAGCACAAGTTCTGGCAAGATATGCCTGCGGAATGGGAATCAGGATTCTGGAAACTTCTGTAGAAAATTATGGTGATGGCAATGCTCTGCTGCGTGAATA
>JAOZPK010000178.1 GCA_029932755.1 Candidatus Cloacimonadota bacterium
AGATGGAATCAAATTCTGTATCTGTTCGTCGTCATGGTGAAGGTGATCTTGGCAGTAAGAATATTGAAGAAATTGTAAAAGTAATTCACAAAGAGATCGAAACAAAGAAATAGATATCATTAACCCGACTCGGGTTTGAAAACTCGAGTCGAGTTATCGGCAATGGATAATTTATCAGGAGTAATCATGGATATAATCAAATTCATTAAAGATGAACTGAACTTGGAAGCAAAAGCTATCCGGGAAGTTGCAGATAGAATTGATTCTAAAATTGAAAATGCAATTGAACTTCTTTTTAACTGCAAGGGAAAGGTCGTTGTTACTGGAATGGGGAAGACCGGAATAATTGCACGTAAGATCGCCTCAACTCTCGTAAGCACCGGAACTACAGCAATATTCCTACATGCAGCAGAAGGAATTCACGGTGATCTTGGTTTGCTTGATGATAATGATGTGGTTATTGCTGTTTCCAACAGTGGGAATACAAATGAACTTACCTCTATAATTCCTTACATAAAATTTCGAAAAATTCCAATTATTGCCTTAACAGGTAATCTACAATCACAATTAGCAAAAAATGCATCTGTTACAATAGATTGTTTCGTGCCAAAAGAATATGAACCATTCGGACTTGTACCAACTTCCAGCACCACTGTCGCCTTAGCAGTCGGTGATGCTATTGCTATTGCATTACTCAAAAAAAGAAATTTCAATGAAGAAGATTTTGCTAAATTCCATCCTGGAGGAACAATCGGTAAAAAACTTATCTGTAAAATAGAAGACCTGATGCATTCGGGAATAGAAAATCCTATCGTGAATAGTTCTGCAAAAATGAATAAAGCTATCATCGAGATGACCTCGAAAGGGCTTGGCTGCACAAATGTTATTGGAAATGATGGCAAGCTGGTTGGGATAATTACAGATGGTGATCTGCGACGTATGATAGAGAAAGGTATAACAGATTTGAACACTAACGTTACAGAAGTCATGATAAAATCTCCAAAATCTATGCAATCACAGGAACTTGCTGTTGATGCATTAAACCTAATGGAAGATAATAAGATAACCATGTTGCCTATAGTGGATGAGAATAATAAACCGGTTGGCATGCTTCATATGCACGATCTGATCAATGCAGGTGTTGTAGGGTAATAACTCATCCTGCTATCCTTCTCTCAAAAGAGAGGGAACATAAGAGGTGTTGGAAGAAATTTTGTCATGCTGTCCGTTCTCCGTAGCAGAATACTACAAAGGATGAAAGCTTGGCTTAGCCAAGTATTGAAGTTTGAAGAAGGGAAAAATCTGTCTTTCTGAGATACTCTACTTGCTTTTCTTACGAAGAATCTCAGATTTCTTAATAGAATCGTTGAAAGGACTCACGTATGAAAACAGCAATAATTTATATGACCAAACATGGCACAACAGAGAAAATTGCTGAATTGCTTAAAAGTAAGTTAGAACCGGGACAAACTCAAATATTTAACCTGAAGAAATCCAAATTAATAGAATTAGATAATTATGAGACTATTATTATTGGCGGCTCTATTCACGTTGGATCAATCCCAAAAAAATTAAGACATTTCATCGCAAACAATATGACTATTTTACTTAAGAAAAGAATTGCTTTGTTTTTGGTTTGTATGGAAAAAGATGAAAAACGCGATGAGCAATTCAACAATGCCTTTCCACCCGAATTACGAAAAGTATCAATGGCAAATGGATTAATGAGCGGGGAGTTCAACTTTGATAGAATGAATTTCCTGGAAAGAACAATAGTTAAGAAGATAGCTGGTAAATCTTCAAATGTTAATGAAATCGATTACGACGTAATTGAGGATTTTATTAAGAAATTAGTCAAAAACTAATTTTATCCAGATTCCTATTATAAATATATTGACTTATGGATTTATTATCTAATTTTAACTTGAAAAATATTTAAGAAGAACATTAATGTTTTTACAACTAAAGGAAACCTGAAATGATTTAATATTTTGGAGGAATTCATGAAACAAGTCTTTACAATTTTATTTTTATTATGCTTTGCTTTTATCAATGCTTCAGTTATCAACATACCAGCAGATCAACCAACAATACAAGCTGGAATAGATTCAGCGGTTGATGCAGATACAGTCCTTGTACAACCTGGAACTTATGTAGAAAATGTTAACTATAATGGTAAGAATATTACTGTTGCTTCATTATTTCTAACTACACAGGATACTGTTTATATTTCACAAACTATAATTGATGGGAATAATGTTACTTCTGTTGTTACTTTTGAAAGTGGTGAGGATCAGGCATTATTAAGTGGATTCACTATTACAAACGGTTATGGTGATGGACTTCCATTTCTAGAAGTGCTTATGGATCCTGAAGAAGCTATTGAGTTTGTTAAAGGTGGTGGAATACATTGCTATTACTCGGGTCCAACACTTTCTAATTTAGTAATAAACAATAATACTGCCCGTAATGTTGGTGGAGGAATTGGTATTGTAAGTTCAAACCCAATAATTGAAAATGTACAAATAATCAATAATAGTGTTTTAGATGTTGATGCAATTGGAGGAGGAGGCATAGCAATTTCTTCAGGGAACCCGATAATCAACAACTGTGAAATTATTAATAATGATGTTGGGAGCAATCAGTTAAATATGACAATGGGTGGAGGTATATTTACCTTACCATATATTGGAGATGCTACAATTGTAACAATAAGTAATTCTACTGTTAAGGGAAACTCTGCTGTTTATGGTGGGGGTCTTGGATTCTTTGAAGGAGCATACAATATGGAACGTCTGTTAATCTTTGATAATACTGCCGATAATGGTTCTGCTATCTGTTTGGGTGACCCATCAGGAATGATTAACAATCCAGACACATTATCTGCCATAATTGTTTCAAGTACAATTGCAAATAATATTGGAAATGATGGCATTCTTGGAGAATCAGATTGTAATATTGACATCATCAACTCTATACTTTGGGAAAATGGAACAAATGAAATTAATGTTGTAAGTGGTGAAGTAAATGTTTTGTATTCTGATGTGTTAGGTGGTTGGACTGGAGAAGGTAATATCGATTCTGATCCATTATTTATTGATTCAATAAATGGGAATTATCATTTAACAGAAACTTCGCCTTGTATTGATGCAGGAGATCCAATATCACCTTTAGATCCAGACGGAACACTCGCCGATATTGGAGCTTTCTATTTTAATCAATTAAATGAAATTAATGATATTGAAATTAAATTATCAGAATTCAAACTGTCAAATCATCCTAACCC
>JAOZPK010000179.1:0-1981 GCA_029932755.1 Candidatus Cloacimonadota bacterium
GGTGCTGGCGTCGTTGGCGATGTTATCGAGTAATCTCGGAGGAAATAGTGGGAAAAACAAATAACGAGAATAAGATTAGAATAAGGCTTAAAGCGTATGATTATCGCTTATTAGATAAATCTGTAGCAGAAATTATAAAAAATACAAAAAATACCGGTGCTAAAATTGTCGGTCCGATTCCTCTGCCAACAGAAAGATCTCTTTATACGGTCTTAAAATCTCCACACGTTAATAAAAAAGCACAGGAACAGTTTGAAATGTTAGTGCACAAACGATTGATCGATATAATAAATCCTACACCACAAACAACAGGAGCATTAAAGAAATTGAATCTCCCTGCTGGTGTACATGTTGAGATCAGGACGTAGAGGAGTTTGAGATGATAGGATTAATAGGAAAAAAGATCGGGATGACACAAATTTTTGATAAAAAAGGAAATGTAATTCCTGTAACCGTTATTCAAGCTGGACCATGTCGTGTTATTCATCGTAAAAATAAAGATAAACATGGATACGATTCAGTACAATTAGGTTTTGAAGAAGTTGATGAAAAGAAAGTAAGCAAACCAATGATGGGGCACTTCAAAAAGCATAACAGTCCTGCATATAAATACCTCAAAGAATTCCGCCTTAAAAGGTACAAAGATATTAATGAAGGTGAAATTTTTGATGTGAGTATGTTTGAAGAAGACGAACTTTTAAAAGTAACTGGAACTTCAAAAGGTAAAGGATTTCAAGGTGTTATGAGGCGTCATAACTTCCATGGATTTAAGGCATCACACGGTGTTCATGAATCCTATAGAGGACCTGGCTCAATCGGGCAATGTGCTACTCCTGCAAGAGTATTCAAAGGGAAAAAACTTCCCGGACATCAAGGTGTTGATAAAGTTTCAGTTCTTAACCTACAAGTTGTTAAGGTTGACGTTGAAAAAAATCTGGTGATGGTTAAGGGTGCTATTCCCGGACATAGAAATTCAATAGTTCGACTTAGAAAAGAACTGTAATTGGGAGAAATAATGTTAAAGATAAATAAATATTCAATGAAGGGTGAAGAAACCGGGACAAAGACACTTCCTAAATCCCTTTTTGCTGTGGAATCAAAAAATCCCAAAGCTTTAATTTATGAAGTTATTAAGACATATCTCGGCAATCAAAGAAAAGGAAATTCTTCAACCCAAACCCGTGCGGAAGCAAAGGGTAGTGGTAAAAAATTATATAAACAAAAAGGAACCGGTAATGCCAGACCGGGTAACTTAAGAACTCCACTTCGTGTTGGTGGTGGTGTTGCATTTGGTCCTAAACCTAAAGATTGGTATAAGAAAATTCCAAAGAAAAAGAAAAGATTAGCTCTTAAACTTGCACTTACTGAAAGAGCTAATGAGAAACAAGTAATATTAGTTGATTCACTCGATTTTGATAAACCAGACACAAAAGCAGCTCAAGAATTACTTGCAAAGATCACTACAGAAAGAAGTAAAAAACTCATTCTTATTGATGGAAGCGATGTTAATGTGATCAAATCTTTTTCTAATATTCCCTATGTAACAATGGATAGAGCAGATTGTGTTTATCCTTATGAAGTACTTCATTGCAACTGTCTTATTCTTACTGAAGCTGCATTGAACAAAATGAAGGAGGTATTTGCAAAATGAAACAAGCAAGAGAAATAGTTATTGCCCCAATGATAACAGAAAAAACTTCTTCAATTCAGAACGCTACAAACAGTTATACTTTTAAAGTAAGTGTTAATGCAAATAAGATCGAGATCGCTAAAGCTATTGAAAACGTTTTCAATGTGGATGTGATCAGGGTGAATACAATTTGCCAACGCGGTAAAGTAAAGCGAATGGGAAGATATTCCGGAAAACGTGCCGATTGGAAAAAAGCTATAGTCAAACTTAAAGAAGGCGATTCAATTGCCGAATTTGAGGCATAGGGAGATTTAGAATGGGAATTAAAAAATATAGACCAATTACCCCAAC
>JAOZPK010000179.1:2081-3280 GCA_029932755.1 Candidatus Cloacimonadota bacterium
TCTAAAAAGAAACGATAGAAGGAAGAAATATGTCTCGATCAATTAAAAAAGGACCCTTTGTAGATACACATCTCGAGAAGAAAGTTGATGTATTAAATGAGTCAGGTAAAAAGGAAGTTATTAAAACATGGTCTAGAAGATCAACCATTTTACCAAAATTTGTTGAACATACATTTGCCGTCCATAATGGTCGTAAATTTATACCAGTGTATATCACAGAAAATATGGTTGGACACAAATTAGGTGAATTTGCTCCCACTCGTATATACCGTGGTCATAAAACAAGAAGTTAAGATTAAAGAAAAAGGGAGATAATAGTAATGGAAGCAACAGCTAGAGTCAGGAACTTAAGAGGTTCGGCCAGAAAGGCGAGATTGATCCTTGATCTTATCCGCGGCAAGTCTGTACCCGAAGCTCAAAGAATACTGCTATTCTCGAAGAAAAGTGTTGCGGCTGATGTTGGAAAACTTCTTAATTCTGCAATTGCAAATGCAACAATGAAAGAAGGAAAAGTTGATATTGATAACATGTTCGTCGATGAAGTTTTTGCCGATGACGGTCCAATAATGAAAAGATTTAGACCTCGTGCTCAAGGTAGAGCAACTGTTATCAGAAGAAGAACTTGTCACATCACACTGCATATTTTGGATAAAGAAGAGGAGGCTACCCTTGGGACAAAAAGTTAATCCAGTTAGTTACAGAATTGGTGTAAATAAGAATTACGATTCTGTATGGTTTGCATCAGGAGAGGATTATATTAATAAGTTTCATGAAGATCTTAAGATCAAGAAATATATTAATAACAGACTTAAGGATGCGATGATCTCTAAGATCATTATCCAAAGAAAAACAAAATCAGTTACAATTGATATCCACACTGCCAGACCCGGACAGGTTATTGGTCGTAAGGGTTCAGAAATTGAAAAATTACGTAACGAATTAACAGTTCTTGTTAATAAAAACAAGAAGAGTGAATTAAACGTGTTTGTAAATGTTCAAGAGATAAAAGATGCATGGACAGATGCAAAACTCGTTGGAAAAGAGATTGGATCTCAACTTCAAAGAAGAATATCTTTCCGTAGAGCTATGAAATTTGCAATTCGCAATGCAATGAGAAGCGGTGTTCAAGGTATTAAGGTTCAATGCGCAGGTCGCTTAGGCGGTGCAGAAATGGCACGTACTGAAAGATATCATGAGGG
>JAOZPK010000180.1 GCA_029932755.1 Candidatus Cloacimonadota bacterium
CGGGAATCCAGGGTGGACCACTAGAACATATTATTGCTGCAAAAGCTGCAGCATTCAAAGAAGCACTCCAAGATAATTTTAAACTCTATCAAGTACAAGTAATAAAGAATGCAACAGCATTAGCAAAGGCATTAGAAGATAAAGGATTCCGTTTAGTTTCAGGTGGAACGGACACACATCTCATGCTGATAGACTTGGGTGATAAAGATAGTGGAAACCCAAGTGGGAAGAAAATGGAAAGTGCTCTTGATAAAGCTGGAATTACTGCAAATAAGAACACTGTTCCTTTTGACAGCAGACCTCCTTTTGTAGCCTCAGGTATTCGTCTTGGAACTCCAGCCATTACAACAAGAGGAATGAAAGAACAAGATATGAAACAAATTGCAGATTATATTTCTCAAGTATTCTCTAATCATGATGATGAAGAAAAGTTAGCTCAAATAAAAGATAAAGTACGAAATTTCTGTTCGAAATTTCCACTTTATCCTGAACTTCTTAATGAACATTAATAATTAACATAATTATAGATTAGCCCTATTCAAAAATGAATGGGGCTTTTCTTATTGTATTCTATTTTACACATACCCATACTGAATTATTATATATTTTATTATTGTTTTGAAAAAATAATTAGTTGACACCATAAGTTTATCTAATAAACATTAATTTATGGATTATTTTGTCCTAAAATAGATAGTATTTCTTTGGTAAAAAGGGAGAGAACATGAATATTGAATTTCATTATTACCTGACAAAGTATTTGGCATTAGAAGCTGGTTTTGACGATTCCGAAGCTGAGATCATTGCCTATTCTTCACAGTATGTGGATGATAACTCAACCCAGTATAAAATTAAGCTTCCTGATGATTCTGAATACGAAAATTACATTACTCAAACTAAGAATATCACTCGACCCAGAAAACAACTAATGCGGATATATTTATTATTCCATTTTATGCCTGGAAATCCAACCAGCCCCAAAACTAGAAGGAAAGATGGAAAGATGCATCTTCTTAATACTACCTCTTCCAGCACTCATGCTCAAGAGATTTTTTATGATGCAACTAAAAGTGAAAATTTATACTCTCTTGGCATTGCTACACATATGCTTGCCGACACAATATCTCATCAAAATTTCATTGGAAATTTTGATGAAATGAATGCTATGAAAGGAGTTTGGGAAACGCTCTCCCCGAATATAGGACATGCAGATGCAGGCTATAAACCAGATATTCCTAATCTTGTCTGGCACGATCCACGTCTTATAGAAGAGAATGCTACAATCGATAATACTGAGCGTGTTTTATTAGCATCTAATAAACTTTATAAGAATTTTCTTATGTTCACAGCAAGTCCAACTAACTGGACAGAAGTAAAAGCAAATATCACTGATATTCTCAAAGACAAGATTGATGAAAGACATTTATCTTCATATAAAAAACAAATGAAAGAGAGAATTATAAAATATCAAGAACTTATCTCTAATCATAATGCCAATGCTGAATATGATCCATATAGCTGGTTCAATGAGGCAATTTTAGAAGATATCAAATTTCTTGATGATAAAAAAGTAAAATTTGATCCAATTAAAGATAAACTATCTTTTAAAAAAAATTATAAACAAACAAATTGGTATCGATTCCAGGAAGCTGTAAAAAATTTTCAAAAAAGAGCAACTGATAAGATGGCACCAATATTCTCTCAAATAGAAATTAAAGAATGGTAGAAAGTATTAGGAGGAAAATATGAAAAAGTTGTTCATAGTTGTTTTATTTTTAGGTACGTTGCTTTCGGCACAGAATGTGTGGATAAATGAGTTACATTACGACAACGCAGGTACTGATGAAGGTGAATTTATCGAGATTATACTGGAAGATGCAGGAAGTTATACATTAAGTGATTTCACACTTACTCAGTATAACGGTAACGGGGGAGCAAGTTATGGAACACATACTTTAGATTCTTTTGCAACAGGGTCTGTTATTGATAATTTCACAATTTATCATAAATTAATTACTGGTATTCAAAATGGAGCTCCAGACGGGATAGCAATTGATTACCAGGGTACTCTTATTACCGGTCAATTCCTGAGTTATGAAGGTACTTTTGAAGCAGTTGATGGTCCAGCGAATGGTGTGATGTCAACCGATATTGGTGTTGAAGAAGGAAGTTCTACTGCAATTGGAGAATCATTGCAGCTACTTGGGACAGGAGCTGTTTATAGTGACTTTATCTGGCAAGATCCTGCACCAGAAACTCCCGGAGAATTGAATATTGGTCAAACTTTAGGAGGAACTCCGGAACCAACAATTATTGTAGTAAGCCCAAACGGTGGAGAACAATGGGAACAGGGTTCTACTCATTCAATTACCTGGACATCCATAAATTTCACAGGAAACATAATGATAGAATTGGAAATGGTTTACAGAGATAGAGAAGTATTAGTTGCTTCTACCGAAGATGACGGGAATTGGGAATGGAATATTCCTGAAGATCTTACTATTTCTGATTATTACTCAATTATTATATCAGATGCTGAAGATGGAGATCCATGGGATGATAGTAATGCTGCATTTTCTATTATTGAACCAATCCCAGTTACTCCCTATACAATTTACGAGATCCAATATTCCACTACCGGTCCATCACCTCATGAAGGAGAACTTGTAGAAACTTCAGGAATTGTTACTGCTAAATTTGAGAGTTATTTCTTTATTCAAGATGGTGTAGGCGCATGGAATGGAATTGTTATCTATCCATTACAAGAAGTTGAGTTAGGTGACGAGATCACTATTTCCGGTTCTGTTTTAGAATACAATGATAAAACAGAGATAACCGACATAATTAATATGACAATTTTGGGAAGCACTGATTTACCTAATCCAATTGTGATCGATGCAGCAACACTATCTTCAACAGAGGACTACGAAAGTGTTCTTACAAAAATTCAGAATGTGACCGTTTCCAATGAAGACCTTGGTTATGGTACTTGGGAAGTTGAAGATCAATCTGGTACTTGTATAATTGGTGGACTGGGTAATTATATCTATGAACCATTGTTGGGACAGCTTATCTTTAACCTTACCGGAATAGTAGATTATACTTATGGAGATTTCAAACTTGAACCAAGAGATGATACAGATATCGATTTGGTCGGTACAGATGTTGAAGAAGACATTCCTGTAATTAAGTCAAATTTATTGGGTAATTACCCCAATCCTTTTAATCCAACCACAACAATATACTTTGAATTAAAC
>JAOZPK010000064.1 GCA_029932755.1 Candidatus Cloacimonadota bacterium
AGTCTTGCTTTATATATTGGAAGCTCATAGGGCATCGCACTATTTATAATATAATCAGCAGAATTAAGATAAGGAATTATGTGTCGTATTTCACTTGAACGAACATAATGCCAGTGCTCTAAAGTTTGAGTTGGTTGGTAGGCTCTATGAGTAGAATCACGCAGCATTCTACGGATCAAACGAAAATCTGTCCAACGCAAATATTTTCCATTATTATCTTTGATCTGAAACATTGGTTCAAGATATAATTTGAACTTATGAATGTTATTAATAGATTTAGTCATTTCGGGATAAAGTCCATGCAGGCTATCGATCAGCAGGATCTCATTCTTCTCAAGTTTCATAGGTGTTCGGTCTAAAAACCTGGTACCGGTTTTAAAATCATAAAATGGAATTGTAACCTCTTCACCTTTACAAAGGCGCTTAATATGTTCATTTATCAATTTAAGATCGAGAGCTTGAGGAGTTTCAAAATCGTAATCTCCAAATTCATCAATTGGATGCATAGCCAGGTCATAAAAGTAATTATCTACGGCAAACATTTTAAATTTGTAACCCAGTTTATTAAGATGTTCTTCAAGTTTTATAGTGGTCGTTGTTTTTCCTGAAGATGAGGGACCGGTTATGAGAACCATTTTCAATTTGTTTATTCTATTGGAAATTAATTCTGCTGCCATGGCAACTTCATCTGCATAAGCTGTTTCAGATTCATGAACTATATGAGGAAATTCACTGTTTTTAACCCTTTTATTCAATGCTTCAATTGTATGTAGATTATTTGATACTGACCAATCAAGGATCTTCCAGATCTTGTGCCATGGGATACTTTCGGATGGGGAAGAAGCTTTTACCACCTTCTCTTTCCTACGCTGAATATTGCTGTTCCTATAAATAATATATGCTTTGGCAACCTGTGTATGGCCATTCTTAATTAGCACTTTTTCTACAATATCCTGAATATCTTCTATGCAGGGAGTTTTCTCATGAGAATAGTTTTTATTTAGAATTTCAACTACTTCATTCGCTAATTTATCAGCAGCTTTTTTATCTCGTCCACCAACGGCTACAGCAGCTCTGAATATTGCATTGGAAATTCTTTCCTTTTTAAATGTAACAATTGCTCCACTTCGTTTTTTCACATGCGAAATTCTGCTCATGTATGTTTCCTTATTTTTATGTAGTATTTACTAACGATCTCAACGGACCAGATCTACTTTGAATTTTATTAAAACATCCTTCCTGAAATCGAGGATGATCTCATCATAATATCTGTCTTTACGTTTTTTTACATATCTTTTATAGAAATAGACAGTTTCTGTGGAATCGCTGGTTGATATCACCTTTTCCGGAGTTCCCATTTCCAATTCCTGCATTGCAGAGTAAACTTCATCTTTTTGTTTCTTGAGTAATTTTTTACACCCACTATTCAGTTCTCCATGACGCTGATTCACATCACCAATATTAATAACGCAGGAGATCATGGTTAATAATAAAATTGCCAATATCAACTTATTCATTTTCTCTCCTCATTGAAAAAATCAATCAATTTTTCATAAATTCATCAGCTTTTCTGCCATTAACCACCCGTGAGCTGTTGCATAAATAATAGATCTGGTTCCACCTGAACAATCACCAACAAATTTCAGATCATCAAATTTATCATTACTTAGTTTATTTGAATAGAATTTTATTTCCGGAGCATAAATCAGATTATCACCGTTTGCAATTCCCGGGATAACCACATCCAAATTCTCGATAAAATCTATAATACTCTCGGCAATTCTGCGTGGAAATGCCAGGTTTATGTCACCCAGGATATATTTATCTCTCTCTAAGGTCGGCTCAACACGATACAAATGCTTTGTCCGTTTGGAAGATTTAAAATTCTTGTAAGTTTGTAAGATAACTTTGTTTTTTCCAGCTAACAGGTTGAATAATTTTGCAATATGAGAACCATATCCTATCGGATCGTTAAAAGGATGTGTGAGCTTAACTGTGGTTAGAATGGCAAAATTTGTATTCTTAGATTTTTCTTTAAGTTTAGAATGCCCATTCACAGTTGCGAAATCTCCATAATTTTCCGTGACTACAAAACCGCTGGGATTATTACAAAAAGTGCGAACCATATATCCGGTCTTGCTTTTGTATTTCACTTTAAATTCATACATCTCTTTATTCAGTTCTTCCACAATATGATTTGGCAACTCAAAACGAATACCCATATCCACCTTTGTGTTGTCTGTAACTACCTCAGGGAATTTATTAATAATGGTTTTGATGAGCTTATGTCCGCTACGTCCGACTGCAACCACTACTTTATCAAAAGCATTAACATTATTCAATAAAACTTTTCCTGGCAATACTTCCAGATCTTTGATGTTTTCATTAAAATGGAAGTGTATGTTCTTATAAGATTTGAAATCTTCGTATATTTTATACAAAATCTGCTTCAATTGATCAGTTCCTAAATGAAAGAATTCAGATAATATGGGTTGGAACCCTTTTGCATAAAACCGTTTATAGTATTCTTTATTTGTGAAAGAACTCCCGGTCTCAAATTTGCGATCCTCAGTTTTGCTGATATAATATTCAACCAGTTTTTCCTGAAGAGAAATGTCTACTTCAATATCTCCACCCATTTCTTTAGAAACAAATAGTTTCCCATCAGCTCGTATACCGGAGATGCTGGATGAATATATGTCTTTACTTTTTTCAAAAACATGAATTTCATTATCACTGTCTTTAATTTTTTCAATGAACCCTATCGCAGCGGCTCCAAATCCAATTATTGCAATTCTCATTCTCTTTCCTATTTTAATAAGATTGCTTTTTTCTTTTCAGAAATATTTTTTGTTCTCAAGTTATAAAGATAAATTCCAGATGCAACTTGATTACCATTTTGATCCTTTCCATTCCAAATAAAGCTATATTCTCCAACCGGGAGATCGCTGTTTACCAGAGTTTTTATAAACTGTCCCTTTAAATTGAATACTTCTAAAGAAACAAAACCAGCATCTTTTAAGTAGAATTTGATGTTAGTCTCAGGATTGAATGGATTTGGAATATTCTGATACAAAACGGTTCTATTGCTTACAACATCGTTGTTTATTCCTGACCCGCCAGTAATAAAAATCCACCACAATTTTGGAAGATCATAATTATCATTGGAGACTACACCTTTTACTTCATGCCAGTCATTAACAGTGAGAGTGAGATCAAAGGAAAAGCCAGTAGCTTGCTGCAATTCATCATCTACATACCATGAATAAGTAACACCTTCATCATTACAGATCAATGCAAAGCCTATTGGCTCGCCGGCATTAATATAAAGTGTATCTTCTTCCGGCAAGAAATCATCAAGTTGTGGTGTCATTATCCTGATGCTGTCTATCACAACATCAATTAAAGGTTTATCGTTTGCATCCGTAGGAACTTCACTGATTTCTTCTACTATCTCTGAACCAAGAGTTATATGACCAAAGGCTGAATAACCACCATTTAGCCAAGGAGTAGGTACAACTGTAATGAAATATTGTGAACCTCCGCTATTTGGTTGCCCTGTATTTGCCATGCCTAAAACATAAGCTTCATTATAATTAATATCGGGATGAAATTCATCTGGTATTGTATAGCCGGGACCCCCGTAACCATTACCATAAGGTCAGCCATCCTGGATCATAAAATCAGAAATTACACGATGAAAGATAAGGTTATCATAAAAATTAGAATTTGTAAGATCCACAAAATTTCCAACTGTTATTGGAACAAGATCCTCTCTTAATGTAATTTCAAATTCTCCCATAGAAGTGTACCATTTTGCAACGGTCTGACTCCAAAGAAAATTTATTGAGATTAGTAAAATTATAATAATTAAAACAAAACGAATTTTATTCATAATTTAACCTCCATATTTTATTAATTCCAAACTCGAATATTCATTTAACTGGAAATGAGTCAATTTTTTTCCTAATGAAATCTTTATTTTTTTTGTTGCATATTATTTTATAAACAATTAAATTATAATAAATAGTAAAATAACAAATTAAATTTAAAAGGGGGAAGGTATGAAAATGCAGATTATTTTTTTTCTAATTTTTTTTGCTTTTATTGGGAATATGTTCGCGATAGAAGTTTTGATCAATGGCGTGAATCAGGCAACAATCATCCAGGGAGAAGATTTTGTTATAACCATCAATTTTTCTGATGGTTGCTTGGAAGCAAATATAAACGTATGGGCAGATATGAACAGTAATGAAATATGGGAAGATGCAATAGATATTATGATTCCCGATATGCAAGATGAAATAGTGGATAACGATCTTTATGATGAAGATCCTGCAGCGGGGGTTTATCAAATTACAATTTATGGTGATGAGGATGGACCGAATCGATGTTCCAATGCAGGTCTTTTTTATGTCGCTGAAGATACAGGCGGCATCGATGCTGCTTATCTCTGGATCGAGCCGATCACATCAAATTATTCTGTTTCCGGCTCAGTTACACCGGCAGTTCCAAATGTTATAATTTTAGCTATGTCCAGTGAAGAAAATATGTGGATGACAGCTACGGATGCTTCTGGAGACTATCAGAGTTTTGTACCTACAGCAGAAGAATATATAGTTATGGCTTTCGATCCGATTGGTGTTCTGGGCGGAATGCTTTCAAACACAATGTATGAAAATATTTTAATAAATGCTCATCTTACCGATTATGATTTTGTTTTCACTCAGGGAAATTCTACTATTGAAGGAACAGTTTTGAATGAGAATGGTGCACCGGTGGTAGGTGTTATTATTAAAGCAGAAGCTGAAATGCCGGGGGAAATTTGGACAGAAACCAACGGCTCGGGATATTACAATCTTTCTGTGATCGAGGGCTGGTGGGAAGTCGAACCCAGTTGGGATAGTCTGATCCCTGATTATTTATGTGTGGATGAAGTTGAAGTATATGTAGAAGATGGAGGCACAGAAACTGTAGATTTTGTGGTATATGAAACTGATTCAACAATAGAAGGTACAGTCTATCTGGATGATGTCCCTACAGCCGGATTTGAAATAAATACTTGGAGTGAACTTGGCATGACAGAAATGGAGAGCGGGATAAATGGTAATTATATCCTCCATGTTGCCAGTGAAGCAAATGCCTTCGGCGGCTATTGCGTTAATGTAGATATCTGGGATATGCCCGGTGTATATGTTATTGAATCTTACAATAATATTATATCCGGATCCACTGGAATCAATTTCCATATTTATACTGTTGCAGGTGGCATTGAAGGTGAAGTATTAGATGCAAACACGATGCAACCGGTTGAAGATTGCTGGATCAATGCCAACGATGGAATAAACTGGTTCAGTACAAGCGTAGAGGATGGATATTATCAGCTGCCTTTACCAAATGGTACTTATCAGATTGAAGCAAATGGGAATATGTATTACCAGCAAATCGTAGAAGACGTTGTGATCTTAGATGAAATGATCACCATGGATTTCTATCTTAATCCGATCTCATTCGATGGTGAACTCTGGGGTTTTGTATATGAGACAGGAACAGCTAATCCGATTGAGGGAGTGCAATTATGTGCTTCTTGTCCTTCTTATTCGGGTAATACTATTTCAAATCAGGATGGTTATTATCATTTTGACCTTCCTAACGGCAACTATGCACTGGATGCATGGCATGTTAATTATTATACCGTTTGTATAGAAAATATTGCTATCAATTACAACGTGGCTCAGCAGGATATTGGAATGGAACCGGTTATTTTTAATGGTTCTCTTGAGGGATATGTATATGAATATGATACGACTATTCCAATTCCATACGCAAATATTCAAGTAGCATCAGCTACATATTGGACAAATACCCAGGCAGATATGAACGGTTATTATTATTTTGATCTTCCAAATGAACTTTATGGTGCAGATTGTTGGATGGATGGTTTTTTCCCACAGCATATCGATGATATCGAGATTGCTGATAATGCTGTAATTCAGGATTTCTATCTTGAGCCTGATGTAGAAGTAGACGATGAAGAAATTGAGGTTGTAATTAGTTTGGATCAAAATTATCCCAATCCATTCAATCCGATAACAAAGATTTCTTTTACAACAATGAGTATTGAAAATACGGAATTGGTCATTTACAATATCAAAGGACAGAAAGTAAAAACACTAATTAATAGTGTTCTCGAAAATGGAGATCATTTAATAATATGGGATGGGAGTGATCAGAATAATCAACCGGTTTCAAGCGGTATTTATTTCTATCAGTTGAAGATCGGTAACGAAATAATTGGTTCTAAAAGAATGCTTCTGTTGAAGTAATGCACAAAATAAAAAAAGCCATCCGGTAATGCCAGATGGCTTTTTTATATGAAAAGATATTTTATAAATGTTCCAGTTCTTGTTCAAGATCAGGAGCTATAATTCTTTGTACTTTCTCTAGTGGAAGTTCTAATTCTTTAGCAATCTGGTCAATCGCCCAATTTCTTGCAGCCAGATCTTTAGCTATTTTTTCCAGATAAGCGCTATCTGCAAAACCATCTGTAGAACGAAGACTGTCATTATCCAAATCAAAAGCAGAAGTTTTCTTACGTAAAAGTTTGATAATAAGAAAAATAACTACAATTAATAAAATTAATGCACCTAAAGCAAAACCAACAATCTTGAGATCAAGTTTTGAGCTGATATTTTTTACTAAGGATTTAATTTTCTCGATAACTTTAACGGATTTTTTTTTAGTAATAGTTTGTGTAGTTTTAGTATTTGTAGTTTTTTGTTGAGTTTTGATTTCATTTTGTAGAGCCAAAACCTTATCATTGTATTCATTTGCTAATTTGATATTTCCAGTCTTTTCATAGAAAGAGGCATAGCTTGTAAGTTCGGAAAGGGTCCGAGGATTTGTCGAGATAAAAATATCCAGAACAAGCTTGAAAACATCTCCCTGCAATTCCATTCCATCCACTTTATATATTTCTCCAGTAACAAGCAATTGTGAAGTATTGATGTTGATCATAACCATAACTTTATCTTCTGAAATAAGGTAATCCAAACCCGTAATTACCTTGCTATTGTTTATGCCTATTTTCTGTAATGAAGCATCTTTACGGCATCCAAGTAGATTAATTTGAAGATCCGATTCATGCTTTAGAATTTCGTAGTTAGGTTTAGTATCAAATACTAGTACTGTACGGTCAATCACGCCATAATCTTTATGATATACATCAATAAGGAAATTTGCATTTAATAAACTTATTGATACTAAAAATATTAATATGAATGTTCTTCTCATCAATACTCCCGGAGTCTTAATTTTTACTTTTCTAATTTTTAAAATACTTTTCCTTTTGTCAATATTAGAATTTGAATGTAGGCTATTTTAAAAAAGTATTCACTGTTTTTTTAAGTTTTCTTTTTGCTATTTTTAAATTATTTTGGAACCGAGGATCATCTGGTCTCAGCGAGACGGCTTTCATTGAGTAACTGTAGGCTTTATGAAAATCCTTCAGCATTATGTATAATGTAGCAATGTTGTTTATTATTGTTGCATCTTCTGGAAAATACTCATTTGCCTGAATAAGAATATTAAGTGCATTTTTATCTTTCTTCTGTTTTAGTTCGATTGTAGCTTTTTTAAATAATTCTTTTGCCTTTACGTATTTTTCTCTGGCAACCACATCTTCAGATATTTTAAGATAATTTTTAAAAGATTTCTTATCAGGAAACAATTTTACGGTTAATCTATAGAATTTTATTGCTTCATCCCATTTTTTTTGCATAATATTACATTCTGCCAGGGCAAGTAAATTTAGCTCATTTTCTGGGTATTCATCATAGATATTCTTTAGGTATTTTTCTGCTTTAGAATATTCGGAAAGCGAAAGAAGAGATAGGGCTAGGTTAAATTTATTTTCGACAGAATTATTTAATAAAATTGCTTTTTGAAAAAGCAGATAAGCTTTTTCGAAATCATTTTTAGTAAGAAGTTTTTGTCCTTTTTTTTTAAGACGCTTATCTTTTAGATCTTCTAAAAAGCTCATCATAATAGTTGATCTTCTTTTTTAGTTACTTCAGCTTTTTGCTCAGTTATTTCTTTTTTCATCGCTTCGGCTTTTGCTTTTGCAGCTGCTTTCTTCTGAGCACGAACTTCTTTTAGAGGATCGAAAATAGCAGATGTAGGACATACATCAGCACACATTCCGCAATTTATGCATTTTTCATAATCAATTTTGGCGAGATTGTCTATAACATGTATGGCGTCAAATTTACAAGCTTTCACACAAAGAGAACAGGCAATACAAGCTGTATTATTGCCACAAGCTTTTCTTGAGATCGCACCTTTATCTTCAGATACACAAAGTACGTGAACACGTTTTTTTATTGAAACCATTTCAATAATATTTCGTGGACATGCAATTGCACATGCACCGCAACCTGTACATTTTTCTTTATCAACAATGATCATCCCATTATCGTCAATATGCATTGCATCAAATTTACATGCTCTCACACAATCATATTGGTAAACACATCCGTAATTACAGGCATTTGGTCCACCTGAAATTAATATGGCAGCTTTACAGGTTTCTATTCCTTGATAATTATATTTGAAATTAGTGTTATCTTTTCCACCACTCTGACAATGGATAATTGCAACTTTCCTATCGGTTGTAGTTGCTTCCATTCCCATGATCTCAGCGATTTGTTTTATGACATCATCTCCACCCGGAGCACAGAGATTTATTTCAGCTCCTTTTTCTACAACTGCTTCAGCATAGGCTGCACAGCCGGGATACCCACAAGCACCACAATTTGCATTTGGTAGGATCTCGTTAATATTTTCAATTTTTGGATCTATCTCAACATGGAATTTTTTAGAGGCAAATGCCAATCCCAGACCATAAATAAGCCCCAAAGTTCCTAAGGTTAAAACTGAATATAATAATATCGACATTAATTCCCCCTAGAATTTGAGACCGGAAAAGCCCAAGAAAGCGAGTGCCATGCTACCGGCAACTATCATTGAAATAGGCATTCCCTTCATACTTATAGGTAATTCTGCTCGTTCTAAACGTTCTCTGATCCCTGCCATTAGAATAAGAACAAGTGTGAAACCGATTCCGCCAAATAATCCATTTAATATTGCAAAGATAAAATTATATTCAGATTGGATATTCAAAATCGCAACACCAAGAACCGCACAATTAGTAGTTATAAGCGGGAGGAAAACACCTAAAGATTTATAAAGGGCAGGAGCTGTTTTCTGGATAATCATTTCTACAAGTTGCACCAGCGATGCAATTGTAAGAATGAAAGCTATTGTTTGTAAAAATTCTAGATGCAAAGGAACCAAAAGATATGTATGAATGAGCCATGTAAATGTAGATGCCATCGTCATCACAAAGATAACAGCCATTCCCATACCTAAAGCGGAATCTAATTTTTTGGAAACACCAATGTAGGGGCATAACCCTAAGAATCTCATTAATACAAAGTTCTGAACGAAGATGGCCATTACAGCCATGAAAAGTATTTTTCCAACAAATTCCATTTATATACTCCTTCTATTTACCGCTAAGTTCGCAAAGGCGCAAAAGGTGAATATTAATCTCTTTTCTTCGCGTCTTAGCGTTCTTTGCGGTTCATTTCTTAAATGCTTCATTTATTTTTTCTTCTTTAAATTCATTAAGCCCATCAGCAATCCCATCACGATAAATGCTCCGGGTGCTAATATTGCAATAAGCATCGGTTTATATGTTTCGGGAAGAACATTAAACCCCAGAAGCTGACCGGCTCCCAATATCTCACGGATACTTCCAATAACAACTAAAGCAAGTGTGAATCCCAGTCCCATTCCCAAACCGTCCAAGATGGAATTAAATACATTATTTTTACTGGCAAATGCCTCAGCTCTTCCCAAAATAATACAGTTCACTACTATAAGTGGAATGAATAATCCCAAACTTTTGTGAATAGCGGGAAGGTACGCATGCATCACCATATCAACTATCGTTACGAAAGATGCAATAACAACAATATAGGCTGGTATCCTAATTTTTGAAGGAATTAAATTTTTGATAAGTGAAATAAATATATTAGAGAAAACCAGTACGAAAGTTGCAGCTAATCCCATACCAATTGCATTCACTACCGAAGTGGTAACAGCCAAGGTTGGACAGAGTCCTAACGCCATCACAAATACCGGATTTTCTTTTACAAATCCTTTCGTAAATTCTTTAAGTGAAGTCATTATTCTATCCTCCCTTCAGCTTTTTCAGCAGAGAGATCAAGTTTGTCTAAGGCAGCTTTAATGGAATTAGTAATAGCTCGAGTTGTTATGGTTGCACCAGTTAAACTCACAATATTACCGCCGTCTTTATCAACCTTCATATCAGTTTCTTGCTTTTTGCTGAATTGTGTTTGAAATTCCGGTTTTTCACAATTAGCTCCTAACCCTGGAGTTTCGGCTTGAGAAATAATTTTGATCTTCTCAATAATAAGATCAGTATTTACCCCAACCATTGTTTTCACATCACTGCTGTAACCATAAAGAGAAGCTACAAATGTGTACCCTACAATATTTCCCCCAGCATCCTTACCAATGTGATAAATAAGATCACCAGTAACTTCTTCTTTGATAACTTCCTCAAAAGTGATAGCAGAAGGAAGAACTTCTTTTCTTGCTTTTTCCTGTGCCACTCGCTGATTTTCCTCAATAATTGGTTGAGTTAATGTATTCATGTAAGCTAAAACCCCGCTGGCAATAGCTGTAATAATAAATAATATAAAACCTAACTTTATATAATATTTCATTTATACTCCTTAATATTTACCGCTAAGTGCGCAAAGGCACGAAGGTGATGATAAAATCTTTCTTTTCTTTGCGTCTTTCCGTTCTTTGCGGTTTATTTCTTTCATCAGCGTTTAATTTGCCCAAATGGTTTGGGAACGGTATATCTATCAATTAGTGGGACTGCAATATTCATAAGAAGAATGGAATAAGATACTCCCTCCGGATACCCACCGATCAGGCGGATAACAACAGTGAGAATTCCACAACCCATACCGAAGATAAGCCTTCCCTTTTTTGTGACAGGAGACGTAACCATATCGGTTGCCATGAAGAAAGCACCCAGGATAAGCCCTCCGGCAAGAATATGAAATAAAGGAAGCATTATAGAAGCTGAGAACATACCATTGATTCCACCAAACATATAAATAAGCACGAATACAGTTCCAATATAACTTACCGGAATTCGCCATTCTATAATATGTTTCCAAGCAAGGTAAGCAGCTCCAATAAGCAGCGCAGCAGCAGAAACTTCACCAATAACACCACCAATATTTCCCCAGAAAAGATCCTGAAGTGTGTTCATGCTAGTGAGATTATCCATTACCGTGTTTGCCATATCACTACTTATTTGAGTTGTATCACGCAAGGCTTTTACAACTCCCAGCGGAGTAGCAGAAGTTACAACATCAGGAACATTTGAAGGTAAATTTCTCAGTCCGTTTATAGAACTTTGGAATAGATTGCTCATTGGTGCTGTGAATTTCCAACCTGCTGTCATTAAAGTTGGCCATGAAGCCATCATGAAAGCACGACCTAAAAGAGCAGGATTGAAAATATTAAAACCTAATCCGCCAAATATCTGTTTCCCTAGAGCAATTGCAAAGATTGCTCCAGTAACAGGTAACCACCAGGGTGAGGAAGAATTAATATTAAAGGCAATAAGAATTCCGGTTACAACTGCGCTGCCATCACCAATTGTTATTGGAACCTTTCTGTATTTCTGAATTAGCGCTTCTGTGAAAACAGCAGCAGCAACTGCATAAAGAGTGAGAAATAAAGATTGAATTCCGAAAAAGAAAATTCCAACTAGCAATGCCGGTGTAAGAGCTAAAACGACTTGCCACATAACAGATTTTATTGATATCTTCTGATTAATATGCGGTGCTGCAGAAACAGCAAAAACATCGTTCATATATCCTCCAATGTTTTGGAATTAGGGATTCGGAATTCGGGGTTTGTATTCCCGTTCCATTATCCTTATTCCAATTTATCTTTTAATCTTGATATTAATTTATTCAGCATCATAGCAATGCTTTTGATTATATTTGAAACTATATTAAAATCATTTTGATTAGTGTATTCAAGTTTGAAAGCAATAATGATTTGTGTTTCCAATTCCAATAAAGAACCTTTTGCAATACGCAGGAAATAAATATATTCTTTTGTTGTTCCACGTTCCCATCCTTCAGCAATATTAGAAGAAATTGAGATAACAGCTTGCTGCATCTGATTAGAAAGTGCATATTTCTCTTTTGAGGGAAATAAATCAATAATTCGATAAATTTCTACTGC
>JAOZPK010000181.1 GCA_029932755.1 Candidatus Cloacimonadota bacterium
TTCTTCCAACAATTCTTTTTGCATATTGAACCGGTATTTTACGTACACCTTCTGTTACTAAAACAACTGAAGCTGTTACTGCAACCATAACCAAAAGTACTGCAACAGCCATAAAAATACTCATAGCTCCTACTTTTACCATTTGGAACATTTGTGCAAAACCAGCAGGATAACGAGCGATAATACCGGCAAAGATTATCAATGATATTCCATTACCGATCCCGTGCTCTGTAATTTGCTCTCCAAGCCACATGATGAACATTACACCTGTCACCATTGTTACAACGCTTGTAAATATAAATAGGAATCCGGGATTTGGAACTGCACCTTCTACACCTGACTGTAAGAACATACTAATACCCATTGCATTGAAAGCTGCAATAAATACCGTTCCATATCTGGTGTATTGTGCTATTTTCTTTTGTCCCTCAGCTCCTTCTTTTTTCAATCTTTCAAATAAAGGGATAACTCCACCCAAAAGTTGAATAACAATTGAAGTTGTAATATAAGGCATGATACCAAGTGCAAAAACAGATGCACGCCCCAAGTTACCACCAACAAAAAGGTCAAACATACCAAATAGGTTTCCACCTGATTTACTGGCTCCACCAATAAATTGTGATAATGCTTCTGAATTTATTCCGGGAATTGGAATAAAACTTCCCAATCGATAGATCACCAGAATCAACCCTGTGAGAAGAATCTTTTTTTTAAGATCCGGTATTTTAAAAATATTAGTTATGCTCTTCCACACTTTAAATAACCTCCGCAGTTCCGCCTTGCTTTTCGATCAACTCTTTTGCAACTTTTGAAAAGGCATTAGCTTTTATTATGATCTTTCTGTCAAATATTTCAGATCCTCTTGCAAGAATTTTTACAGGAGCATTCTCTTTAGCTTTTGGCTTGCGAATCAAATTTAATTCTTCAAGTAATGTAATATCAAATTCTTTTACTTCTAATTCTTGAAGATCATTTAGATTAACAATTCTAAACTGTTTTTTAAATATATTGGTAAAACCTCTTTTAGGTAAACGACGCTGCAAAGGCATTTGACCACCTTCAAACCAAGCTGGAATATTTCCGCCGGAACGTGATTTTTGTCCTTTGTGCCCCTTACCGGCTGTTTTGCCGAATCCGGAACCATGACCTTTACCCAATCTTTTTTTACCTGTCTTTATATTAGGACGTTCGAGATTATGAAGTTTCATTATTTCTCCTCTTACTACTTCTTAGCTTTTTTTGCTTCTGTTTTCTTAGGAGCAACTTTCTTTGTTGTAGTTTTCTTTGCTGTAGTTTTCTTAGGTGCTGCCTTTTTCTCAGTCGGCTTCTTTGCTGTAGTTTTCTTTTCAGTCACCTTTGTTTCTGTAGCTTTTTTAGAAGTTTCTTTTTTCACTGCTTTTTTCTTTGGAACTGTTTTCTTTGGTGCATCCTTTTTATCAATTGCCTTTTTCACAACTGGCTTTTCCATAACTGGTTTCTTTGCAGTTTTTTCTTCTTTGATCTCTTCAATTTTTACAAGATGAGCGACCTTGAAGACCATACCGCGAATAACAGGATTATCATCATGAATTCTTGATCTACTGATCTTACCAAGACCAAGAGCAATAATAGTTCTTTTTTGATCTTCCTTTCTACCGATGACACTTCGAATCTGAGTTACTTTGAGTTTCATTTTGCTGCCTCCTCAGATTGCTTATGTCCGCTGATCTCTTCAATTGTTTTGCCACGTAGTCTTGCAACTTGAGCAATTGTCCTCAGCTCTTTCAAGCCATTAACAGTAGCCTTTACAACATTAGCAGAAGTATTAGAACCCAAAGATTTCGTAAGAATATCTTGGATACCTGCAGCTTCAAGAATAGCACGAGCAGGTCCGCCAGCGATAATTCCTGTACCGGCAGATGCTGGTTTAAGCATGATCCGGCTAGCTCCAAAACGACCAATTATTTCGTGAGGAATAGTTCCCTTAACGATAGGAACCGTAAACATTGTTTTTCCGGCTCTTCCTTTCGCTTTTTGGATAGCATTAACGATCTCGTTAGCTTTACCTGTTCCTACACCTACATTACCTTCTTTATCTCCCACAACAACTGTTGCGTTAAAACTAAAGTTTCTACCGCCCTTTACAACCTTTGCAACACGATTAGTATCTACAATCTTTTCAACTGCAAATTCGGGTTCATTTGAACGAGGATTTCCTTTTCTTTTATCCAAAATTCCTCCTAAAATTCCAAACCAGCTTTACGAGCGCCTGCGGCAAGAGCTTTCACTCTACCATGGAATAAATATCCCGCTCTATCGAAACAAACTTTTTTGATCCCTTTTTTAAGAGCGATCTCAGCAAGTTTTTGTCCGACTTCAAAGCTTTGTTCTGTTTTCTTTTTAGATTTATCAACTTTCAGATCTTTTGAAATAGTAGAAAATGATACTAATGTTGTACCAGTCGTATCGTCAATGATCTGAGCACTTATATTCTTCAGGCTTCTGAAAACTGCCAATCGCGGCATTTCCGGAGTTCCAAAAATTTTACTTCTAATAGCAAGTCTTCTTTTTGCACGAGCTTTATATCTTTTATGGGAAACTGATTTCTTATCCATTATGTTCTCCCCTATGCTGTTGCAGCAGTTTTGCCAGGCTTAATGCGCACGTATTCACCTTTGTAACGTATGCCTTTACCTGTAGCATAGTTCAAAGGAGGTCTGCATTTTCTGACCTCTGCAGCAAATTTACCTATATCTTCTTTATGTGTTCCACTAACTTTAACAGTTGCTTGAACCCCAAGAGCACCTTGCTCTCTTCTTGGAACTAATTCAGCTTCCACTTTAAGGTTCTCAGGAATCTGTATGAGGATATCATGAGAGAAGCCAACACTTAGCTTTAACCATGTTCCCATTACTTCCGCAGAATATCCAGTTCCAATGATCTGTAATTCTTTTGAATAACCTTCTGAAAGTCCAATAATCATATTATTAACCAATGATCTTGTGAGTCCGTGGAAGGACTTTTGATTCTTGGAATCATCTCTTCTTCCAAAAATCAATTCATTTTCTTCCTGTTTAATTGTGATTCCATCTTGAAAGTTATAAGTGAGTTCACCATTTTTGGAAGAAACAGTAATTATATTATTCTTAATTTCTACCTTTATACCTTCCGGTATTGGTACAGGAGTTTTTCCAATTCTAGACATAATATCCTCCCTTTACCATACTTTACAGATATACTCACCGCCGACTTTCATCTCGCGAGCATCTCTA
>JAOZPK010000065.1 GCA_029932755.1 Candidatus Cloacimonadota bacterium
AAAAACACTCTATTTTGCAGAATACTTAAACTTTAATTAAGTCACACCCAAATTTATCGTTTAGAGATCATAGTAAGTTGCTCCCGTTTCGTTTAGATAAAACGATTTTTCTTTTGGTGCTGAATGATGTCAAATATATTTTTTTGAATATGTTAGGTTGTATGTTTTCGTTATACACATTCAAAAAAATATATACTTTAATCTGACCCATTATTAAACAAAAAAGGCAGGGGAAAATCCTGCCTTTATCATTAATAATATTATTTCTTTTTTGGAACCGGAAGTACAATATTTGCAATAATTGCTGTAAGACCGCCGGTTGTTATTGGTGAACCAAATATTTTCTTGATCGAGAAATCATCATCACCAAAATCTTCTATGAATTTCTAAGATGTCTTCGGCTATTTCCGATATCGGTCCTTTCACTTTAATTTCTTTTTTACCACGTTCAAATATTTTTCTACAGGGAAGATCTAATGTAGGATTTTGCTTATTATTACCGGTTAAAATTAGAAGCTCTTTTTCGGAAATGCCGTAAACAATTTTTCCTACATTTCCCCAGTAGATAGCTCCGGAGCACATTGCACAGGGCTCAACAGAAGTATATAGTGTACAATCCCATAAAAAATCTCTGCTATATAATTTTGATGCTTTTCTCATTAAAGCTGTTTCTGCATGACCTGTGCAATCGTTTTCCGTGATCTCGATGTTTTCCTGTTCGAGGATAACATTTCCATTTTTATCAACTAACAAAGCTCCAAAGGGTGTATTCCCGTGTTTTACAGCCTGTTCTGCCAACTCGATGGTTCGTTTTAAATAGAACACATGATCTTTCATTATTAATGATTATTCCCGAGATCCTCTATTAAATGGTTTTCCTAAAGCTACAGGACCAAGTTGTTGTGATTTATATGATAAAGCTAATACAACAATAACCAGTAAATATGGAATGATCACAGCAATTTCGTAAGGAAAGTTTATGCCATAAACTTGTATTGAGCGCTGCATAGCGTGTGCCAGACTGAATAAAAGTGTTCCCCACATAATACCCACCGGTTTCCATCTTCCAAAATAAACCAGAGCAACTGCTATAAAACCTCTACCTGCCGTTATGTTATCAGCAAAAATATGAGTTTGCGCAATTGTGAGATATGCACCGGCAAGTCCTGCCATCATACTTCCTAAAATGATGCATTGGAAGCGAATTCTTTCGACTTTAATGCCAAGTGTATCTGCCGCCTGAGGGTTTGTGCCAACGGCTCTTACTTTCAGTCCCCAGGCAGTTTTATTTAAGACATACCATGAAATTGGGACTAACATAAATGTAAGATAAACCAAGATATTATTATGAAAGAATATTTCTCCAATAATAGGAATTTTACCCAATAATGGGAAACTGAATGATTTAATACCTTCAATGCTGGTAATCCCACCAACATAAACACGAAATAAAGTTCCGGAGAGTCCCCAGCCCAACATGAAAAGTCCAATTCCCGAGATTCCCTGTTGAGCTTTAAATTTCACAGTTACAACAGCCATTAAAAGCCCCATGACCGCTCCGACAAGAATAGCTGCGAGCAAACCGAGAACCGGTGATCCCACTGTGAGCACTACCAGAAATCCTACAAATGCCCCCATTAACATTATGCCTTCAACACCAAGATTGAAAACACCGGCACGCTGATTGAACATCTCTCCTAATCCTGCCAGCAGTAGTGGTGCAGCTAACGGAATACCTGCTGATATTATTCCAATTATAAAATCAAGAATCATCTTTATCTCCTGGTTTCATTAATTTCAATTTGGTCATGATCTTTTCTTTAATAGCAATATTTGAGAAAAATATCTGACTGGATACAATTGCCAAAATTATGAGTCCTTGAATTGCCAGAATAATGGAAGCAGGTACAGTAACGGATCTCTGCATCATATCCGCACCGACAATGAGTAATCCGAAAACCGCAGAAGCCGGAATTATTCCAAGTGGATGAAGTCCTCCAAATAAGGCTACAACAATTCCACTAAAACCATAACCGGCAGAGATCGATTCAAGTCCTCTATGATGAACTCCACAAACTTCAATTGCACCTGCCATTCCGGCAAATCCACCGGAAAGAAGCATAGCCAAAACAAGATAATTCTTTACATTAACACCAATATATTTTGCAGCTTTTGCTTCTGCTCCGGCAGCTCGTAATTTATAACCGATCGTAGTTTTCCAAAGGAAAATATAAACACAAATTGCTAAGATAACTGCAATGATTATACCGGCATGCAATCTGCTTGCCGGCACTATCCTGACTAACCAGGCATTTTTACTAATTAATGCTGTTTGAGGAACCCCCGTCCCGTAAGATACTTCTTTAGGGTCGATCATTGGTCCCCGAATGAGAAACATATAAACCTGAAAAGCAATATAATTCAACATGATTGTACTCAAAATTTCATTTACAGAGAGATAGGCTTTCATCCAACCGGCAATTCCACCCCAAATTGCACCTCCAATAAAACTGGCAATGAATATAAATGGTAAAAGAATATATGTAGGAAGATCAGGAAATGAAAGTGCTATAAAAGTTCCAAAAATTGCTCCAATCAGAATCTGACCTTCGCCACCAATGTTTATAATTCCGCTTCTGAATGCAATAGCTATTCCTAATCCAACCAGCATTAAAGGTGCAGCTCGAACAAGTATTTCAGTTAAGCCAAATTTTCCACTTAAGGGTTCTGTAAACATTATATAGTAGGCTTTAAGAGGATTTGTTTTGGCTATGAGAAGTAATATCGCCCCAACAAAAAGTGCTGAGAAAATTGCAATAGCAATGATCAATAGTCGATAAATAGTTTCATTATATAACTTTTTCTTCATCTTTAATTCCTGCCATTAGTAGTCCTAATTTTGATTTTGTAGCAATATCGCGGTTTAAGATATCAAGGATTTTACCTTCATAAATAACAGCAATTCTATCACAGATATCCAATAGCTCATCCAGTTCTTCCGAAATGAGTAAAATACCGACATTTTCTTTTCGTGCTTCTAATAATTGCTCATGAACATATTCTGCTGCACCGATATCTAATCCTCTAATTGGATATGAAGCTATGAGCATTTTTGGTTTTCGGGATAGTTCTCGTGCCAGAATAACCTTTTGCACATTTCCACCTGATAGGCTGGCACAGGAAGTTTTATTATCCGGGCATTTAATATCGAAATTCTTAATTAATTCTAATGAATAATCCTCGATAATTTTATTTTGTAAAAATAATTTTTTTGATAAAGGAGTTTTGTTATAATCTTTCATAATAATGTTTTCTTTTACAGAGAAAGATGGTATCGTCCCTTCGTGTATTCTGTCTTCAGGAATATAGCCTATCCCTCTATTAATAATTTTTTGAGGAGACTTATTTGTGATCTCTTCGTTATGTAATAAAATTTTTCCGCTCTCGATATGAGCAATTCCATTTATTACATCTGCTAACTCTTTTTGACCGTTGCCGGAAACTCCTGCAATTCCAACTATTTCTCCTTTATTCACAGTTAGAGAAAAACCATCTAATGCCATTGTTCCCTTGTTGCCTTTAGCGAAGACATTTTTAATTTCTAAAATTGGTGTTGTTGCTTTAGATTTCCCTTTTAGGGTGGGCATTGAAATTTCCCGACCAGCCATTTTTTCAGCAAGAGCAGCTACTGAATGTTCTTGTGTTTTGCCTTCATAAACAAGAGAACCGTTTCTAAGTACACAAACCCGGCTACTAACAGCTTTCACCTCATTAAGTTTATGACTTATGAATATGATCGATCGATCATTCTCTGCCATCTTTTTTAGCAGTACTATAAGCTCATCGGTTTCTTGCGGAGTAAGTGCTGCAGTAGGTTCATCCAATATGAGGAGGTTTGCACCCAAACATAGAACTTTAATAAGTTCAACACGTTGTTGTTCACCTACACTCAATTGCCAAATATACGCATCCGGATTTACAGAGAGTCCATATAATTTTGATACTTCAAGTATTTTGTTTCTAACCTCACCTAAGTTTAATTTGAAAATTCTTTTGCCTAAAAGACCTAATGCTACGTTTTCTACAACAGTGAGATTTGGAACTAACATAAAATGTTGATGAACCATTCCAATACCGTATTTAAAGGCTATGCTTGGGGAATTGATGATTACTTGTTTATCATTGATAAAAATTTCACCGTGTTCAGGTTGATAAAGTCCGAATAGGACATTCATTAAAGTTGTTTTTCCAGCACCGTTTTCACCAAGTAAAGCTAGAATTTCCCCTGATTTTAGATGAATATCTATATTATTACAAGCAAGAACACCAGGGAATTTCTTTGTGATCTTCCGCATCTCTAATTTTCTGATAATTTCTGACATAGTTATTCCTTAAAATATTGAGAGAAATTAATATTCCGGGTTTATGAAAAACTCAAGTTAAGCTAACAGTTGTTAACTTAACTCAAGTTTAATATGATTTAAAGGTAAGTTGATCTTATTTCAATCCTACCTTGATCTCTCCACTAATAATTTTTGCTTCTGCTTCACTAATAACTTGATTCATTTCCGGAGTTAATTCAGCTGCTAATTTCGGATTGTAAATTATTTCAAGGAAGTCGTTTTCAAGTGTAAGTTCAAGATGTTTTCCACCCACAATACCTTTTTGACGATAAGCAATAATGCTTTCTATCACATCATCAAATTTGTAAGATTGAGAGGCAAGTACGGTTTGTGGAGCTATGGAACTTTGATCCATATCTGATGATAACCAAAGTACGCCTTCAAATTCAGAAGCAACTCTTATTGCTCCAACGCATTGCTGAGCTGATCCACTAAGAACGTCTGCTCCGGCTTTAATATGTGTACGTGCAATTTCACCTGCAGCAACAAGATCACCAAAACTTCCGGTATAAGCAACTCTTACAGCAGCTTCGGGATTAACAGCTTTTACACCTTTTTCAAATCCAATATTATATTTGATCGCATCGCCAGCTTTAACTGGACCTACGATTCCAACAATATTGGTTTTTGTTTTTAACCCAGCCATAACCCCAAGTAGATAAGCACCTTGCTGAGCTTGAGGATCATAGGCAAAAATATTTGGATGGTTAGTTGCAAAACCAGTACCATAGGCAAAAGATGTTTTTGGAAAATCCGGTGCAATTTCATCGAGTACACTTTGATACTGTGCACCGTGAGCAATTACAATGTCAAAGCCCTGACTTGCATATTGTCTGATAGCACTACCAGCATCAACAGCATTCCAAAGGCGCTCACTAACTTCAATTTCAATTTTGTCTTCACCGTATTTTTTTTGAACGGCCTTAATTCCTTCATACATAACCTGGCTCCAAGCCATATCGTCAATGGTGCTTGGAATGATCAATGCGATCTTAACTTTCTCAGTAATTTTTAATTCACTTTCTTGGGCGTATGATATTACGCTAAATAGAAGAAAAATTACCATAAAAACAGACACTACTCTAATACTTCTCATAAAATTCTCCTTGGGTTAAAAAAAATAAAGCCTTCTTATACGATAGAAAGTACCTGGTACTTCCGACAAACAATATCGGAATAAACCTTAAACCGGTTTAGAAATTTGAAAATCTATATATTTATTAAGATCATCCTCTACTTTCTCTGAAGTAAGGTTCTCCCAGAGCTTTTGGTAAATTAGATCTCTTTCCCTTTATTGAAATAAATAATAAGAATAATATTGTGAAAACATATGGAATACTCTTAAGTAGAATAATTGGGAATGGGATATTGAATTTTTGAAGGTTGAGCCCGAGTTGAGTTAAACCTCCAAAAAGGTAAGCTCCACCATAAGCGATAAGTGGATTCCAATTTGCAAAGATCACCAAAGCTATAGTTATCCAACCCTTACCGGCTGTCATGCCTTCTACCCATAATCTAGAATAAGCAACTGAGAGATAAGCACCACTGATCCCGATGAAAATACCACCAACGATAGTAGCAATATAACGGATTTTGATCACTTTAATTCCCATGATCTCGCTGGAAAGAGGTTCTTCTCCGCTGCTTCGTAAGGCGAGTCCCCACTTTGTCCTATTAAAAACAAACCAGATAATAACTGGCAGAATAAAAGCACAATAAACCAAAATATTATGATTGAATAATACTTCTCCCAATATCGGGATTTTGTTCAAAAGAGGTATTGGAATAACCTCAAAAGATGCTTTTAAAGTTTTACCTACCATACTTACACCAAAAAATGCACTTGCTCCAGTTCCAAACATTGTGAGAGCAAGCCCTGAAACCACCTGATTTGCCTGTAATGTAATTGTCATGAAGGCATGGATCAAGCCCATTAAACCACCAATAACGGCAGCTCCTACAATTGCTAAAATTAAGCTTTCTGTTGTATAAGCCAGGTAGAAACCAAAGAATGCGCCCATCAACATTATACCTTCAACGCCCAAGTTGAGGATTCCTGAACGTTCTGTTATTATTTCACCAATTGTTGCATAAAGTATTATTGTCCCGCTGGCTATTGCTGCATAGAGAATCGTAATAATATCAGTCATTATTTCCCCCTGATGAGTTTGACATTGTAATTTTTGAAGAGTTCGCTTCCCAGAATTGCGAATAGAATTAAAGCCTGCATAACCACTCCAACAGCAGCCGGTAATCGCATGGCAATTTGTAATGAATCTGCCCCCTTCAAGAGTATACTAAGGAAAATGGCAAAGATGACAATAATAAATGGATTGGTTCTTGCCAGCCAGGCAACGATGATTCCTGTATAACCATAACCGGTAGATATGTGTTGATGAAGTTTATATTCGATCCCACAAATCTGACTAACACCAGCCAGTCCAGCTAAAGCGCCACTCATAAGGAAAACCATAAACATCATTTTTTTTATATTGATACCAGCATATTTTGCAGCTTTCAAGCTGGATCCTGTTAAACGCATTTTATAACCCGTTTTTGTATGATAAATAAGAATATACAATAGAACAACTAACACTAAAGCAAGGATCAACCCAGCATGAACTCGACCAAATCCAATTCTGCTGAATCTGGCTTCTACAGGAAATTCCGGTGTGTATGGAAAATTATCTTTTCCTTTCCAGGGACCAAACAGGAAATAATCTGCAATATTTATTGCCACATAATTAAGTAATAAAGTAGATATCACTTCATTCATTTTAAACTTGATCTTTAAGAGTGCCGGTATTGCAGCCCATAATGCACCACCAATGGCACCAAGAGCAACGAGAACAGTTAACTCCAATGGTTTTGGAAGAACCGGACCGTAGATAATAAATGCGGTTGCCAGAGTTGCTCCAAAGAAAAGCTGTCCTTCTGCACCAATATTCCATAACTTACTATTCAGAGCAATTGCTACCGACAATCCAGTGAAGATAAGTGGAATAGCTTTTACAATTGTTTCAGAAATACCATAAGGAGAACCAAGGGCAGATGTTATTACCTTCCATAATGCAACAAATGGATTTACGCCATTTAAGGCGATGAAAATACCGGAAAGAACAAAGGCAATTCCAATGGCAGAAAGCGTGATAATGAGTTCTTCTCTTTTTGATACTCTCTCTTTTTGTTCCAGTTTTATCTTAAACATTGCTCATCTCCTTCACAGCTTCTTCTTCAGTGCAGCCACTCATCATTAAGCCTATCTCTTCTAATGAATGATCTCCATTATTGAATATCCCAGTAAAATTACCTTCATACATTACGGCAATTCTATCGGATAATCCAAAGATCTCATCAAAATCACCTGAGATGAGAATTACTGCTTTCCCCTCATTTCTAAGCTGCAAAATGGCATTTCTTACAAATTCAGTTGCACCAACATCAAGCCCACGTGTTGGATATACAAATACATACAAATCGCAATCCCGTTCCATTTCTCTACCAATGATCAGTTTCTGTAAATTTCCACCGGATAGAAGCAAAGCAGGAAGGTTTATACTTGGTAAGAATATATTGTACTTTTCAATAATCCCTTCTGCATATTCTTTTAGTTTTTTATTATTAAGGAGTATACCTTGTTTGAACATTGGTAATCGATAAACTTTCATAATAATGTTTTCCCAAACAGATTGATTACCTGCAACACCCACGCGAATTCTATCTCCTGGAACATAGCTTACACCTTTATCAATTCTTTTAACAGGAGGATCATTTGAAATATCATCACCTTTAAAGAATATTTTTCCTCTTATCACATCGCGATTACCGGTAAGTGCATCCGCCAATTCTACTTGGCCATTCCCGCTAACTCCGGCAATTCCAATTATTTCTCCACCGGCAAGATCGAAAGAGAGATCGTTAACTGCCAAAACACCTTTATCGGAATTCACAAACAATTTTTGTATTTTCACAACTCCGGGTTTTGTTTCTACTTTTGGCCTTTCAAAAGTAACTTCACTCTCTTTACCAACCATCATTTTGGCTAATTTGCGAGGATTTGTATCGGTTTTATTCACAGTAGCAATCTTAAGGCCTTTTCTTAAAACAGTTATTTTGTCGGCAATATTAAAAACTTCTGACATTTTGTGAGTAATAAATATTATTCCCTTTCCGGTTTTTGCAATACTTTTTAGTATTTCCATCAAATTATCAGCTTCTTGTTTTGTAAGAACTGTAGTAGGCTCATCTACTATAAGTACATCTACTTCGCGAACCAGCATTTTAAGAATTTCAACTTTCTGTCTTAAGCCAATTGGAAGTTCTCCGACAATAGCATCCAGATCAACTTGAAAATTAAATTGATCCATATAAGTTTTTATCAGTTTTTTCTTTTCGGGAATATTTATAACGAATTTATTATCTGGATGTCCGAGGATCAAGTTTTCTAATACTGTAAGATTTCCAACTAAACTGAAACGTTGGTGAACCATTCCAATTCCTATTTCAAGAGCTTTTCCTGGAAATTTAAAATTTAATTTCTTTCCTTTGAAATAAATATCTCCTTCATCAGGGAAATAAACACCTGTCAGCATGTTCATGAGAGTGGTTTTCCCTGCACCATTCTCTCCAAGTAGAGCGTGGATCTCTCCTTTTTCTAATATGAATTCTACATCAGTGTTAACTTTATTTCCGAAAAATGATTTCGATATGTTTTTCATTAGAACAAGGTTGGAATTACTTTTTTTCTCGGTCAAAATTATCTCCTACGTTATAAATGAAATTTAATAATTCATAAAAATAAACAGGAGGTTGGGGTTCCAACCTCCTGAAAATGATAGACTGATATTATTGAGCTTCAGGAATTTTCCCTTTTACACCTTTTACAAACCACTGAATACTTAATTTTTCACCATCTGTAAGAGCAATGCCATCTTTAACACGTAATTCTCCCATGTTATCATAGAGCGGTCCTGTGAAGATTGTATCATCTTCAAGAATTTGAACTTTCATGGCGGCAACTTGGTCTCTAACTTCTTGAGGAACAACCTCATTATATGGAGCAAGTCCTGTAACGCCAGTTCCCATATCCCACCAGACAGGTTCATTTGTCCATGTTCCATCATGTACTTTTGTTGCAACATCTTTATAATAAACACCCCAATGCCATACTGGAGCAGTTAGATGGGCTGTAGGTGCGAACATACTCATATCACTGTCGTATCCAATTGAATAAACACCAGCAGCTTCAGCAGCTTCTTGAGGACCAGCTGAGTCTGTACCTTGTGTGATAACATCACAGCCATCTGCGATCATTGTATTGGCAGCTTCTTTTTCATGTACTGGATCAAACCATGAGTTTGTCCATAATACTTGTACAGAAATATCAGGATTCACACTTTGAGCACCGAGTGTGTAAGCATTTATAAGACGAACAACTTCTGGGATTGGGAAAGGTGCAACATAACCTAATTTACCTGATTTTGACATATTACCGGCAACTATACCTGCTAAGTATTTAGACTGATACATTTTTCCCATATAGTTTGTGAAGTTATCAGCTGTTTTATATCCTGTTGCGTGTAAGAAAGTTTTATCAGGATATTGCAAGGCAACTTCAAGTGTAGGGTCCATATAACCAAAAGATGTTGTGAAAATAATATCACAACCAGATTCAGCAAGTTCTGTAATTACACGAACCGCATCAGCCCCTTCAGGTACACTCTCTACAAATACAGATTCTCCAACGAAATCTAATTCCTCCATAGCTAAACGACCATCGTCATGTGACTTTGTCCATCCGGCATCTTCTACAGGTCCTACATAAACAAAACCTGCTTTCAGCTTTTCACCTTTTGTAGCACTACCACCACATCCAGCAATAAGCATAACTGCTGCAATTGTTACAAAAATCCAAAATAATTTTTTCATAATGACTCCTTTTTTTGTTTAAAGTTCAATTTTTTTATACTAATTTACGAAATTAACACACATACATTTCCATTTACGATATTGTTTATCAATTTATTCTTTTCTCTAATTATGATTCGAAATGTTATGAATTGTGAATTATGAAACCCGTTTATTAAGTTTACATATAAAAAATTCTTATTAATTTTAATATCTTTTATTTTCATTAGAACAAAATAAGCGAAATGTACAATTCGGTGTCAAGAGGAAAATTTGAGTCTAAGGAAACTGCAAATTACAAAAAACCTTTTGCTTGACATACAGACGAATACTTTTTTTAGAAGAGAAAATTATTATCATTATGGAGTATTAAATGAGTGGTAATCGTATTGAGGAACATCCGATCTTACCAATTGTGGATCGGGAAGAAATCAATTTTTATTGGAATGGAGAGAGACTTGCCGCTAAGAAGGGTGAAGTTATATCTTCGGCATTGTTTGCAAATGGGATTAAATTTTTTGGACATCATCCCAAAGACGGCAGTGCTCAAGGGATTTTCTGTGCCAATGGTCAATGTGCAAAATGTGCAGTTATCGTAGATGGTATTCCAATGAAATCTTGTATGACAATTGTGAAACCAGAAATGAAAGTAGAAAGCGTGGAAGGTTTGCCCAAACTTCCTCAAACAGATAAACATGAAATAAGTGATATTGAAGAACTTGAATACGATGTGCTGATAATTGGTGGAGGACCAGCTGGACTTTCTGCTGCGATTCAGCTTGGTGAACATAATATCAAAACACTTATAGTTGATGACAAAACTGAAACAGGTGGAAAACTCGTTCTTCAAACTCATAAATTCTTCGGTTCTGTAGAAGATTCTTTTGCCGGTACCAGAGGGAATGATATTGGAAAAATGCTGTCTCGGAAAGTCAGTGAAAACAAAAATATTGATGTTTGGATAAATAGTATTGCACTTTATGTTTACAAAGATAAAAAAGTTGGAATCTTAAATAATGATGTTTATAAATTAGTTAAACCCAAAATCATTTTAAATGCAGCGGGAGCAAGAGAAAAATTCTTACGTTTCAAAGGAAATTCATTAGCTGGTATTTATGGAGCAGGGGCATTTCAAACATTGGTAAATCGTGATCTTGTACGACCTACAGAAAGACTCTTTATCGTTGGTGGTGGAAACGTAGGACTAATTGCAGGTTATCATGCACTACAAGCTGGAATTGAAGTTGTTGGTCTGGTAGAAGCAATGCCAAAATGCGGTGGATACAAAGTTCATGCTGATAAACTTGCACGGCTTGGTGTTCCGATATATACCTCACATTCTGTTCTGCAGGCAAATGGGAAAGAGACAATTGAATCAGTTACAATATCACAAATTGACGAAAAATTTAATCCTGTAAAAGGTACCGAAAGAACATTTGAATGTGATACACTTCTTATTGCTGTGGGACTGGAAAGCGTAAGTGAATTTGCAGATGAAGCAGAAACTGCCGGAATAAGAGTTCTTTCTGCCGGTGATGCCAAAGAAATCGCAGAAGCTTCTTCTGCTATGTTCAATGGTAAAATTGCAGGATTAAAAATTGCTAAAGAAATTAACCCACAAGTAGAAGAAATTCCAGGAAGTTGGTACGATAAAGCGGAGATATTAAAAAAAGAGGCTGGTAAGATCTTTGAATATAATCTTCCCGAAAGTGAAGAAGGTGTTTTCCCTGTAATTCACTGCTTACAGGAAATTCCATGTAATCCCTGTAGTACTGTTTGCCCGACAAATTCCATATTTATGAAGGGTGACCCGATAATGGATCTACCGGTTTATGAAGGCAAATGTATTGGTTGTGGAAAGTGTGTTACAATTTGTCCGGGACTGGCGATCACACTTGTAGATTTTCGGAAAGATATAGAATATCCAACAGTTACACTTCCGTATGAAATTTCAAATCATAAAGTAAA
>JAOZPK010000182.1 GCA_029932755.1 Candidatus Cloacimonadota bacterium
TCATCAGGAGGAGTATCAATATAACCATTATCCATAATTAATTTTGTCATCCCGCGAGAATAATCGATATCAGCTTTTGCTTTTTGGAATGCTTCATCCCACGTCATTTCAATACGAGCAACACCATCTTTGATCGCCTGCATTGCCACATCGGCAGCTTCTACTGCAAATACTCCAGGTTCATCCATCTTGGGGACAATATTTTCCGGATCAATACCGCGTTTTTCTGCATAATCCGCCAGGGAATGCGCTGCAGCAATAGCCATATTATCAGTTACCTTTCTGGCACGAACCAATAAAGCACCTTTTAATATTCCGGGAAATCCAATCGAGTTATTTACCTGGTTCGGGAAGTCCCCGCGTCCAGTAGCCACGATAAAAGCACCTGCTTCTTTGGCTGCATAAGGATATATTTCCGGTATCGGATTGGCACAATTAAAAACAATCGATTTATCTGCCATTGAGCTTATCCATTCAGGTTTAACTGTATCTGGTCCTGGTTTGGAAAGTGTGATCATCACATCTGCATTTTTGCAAGCTTCAGAAAACTCAGTTATTTTATCAGGATTTGTGCTTTCACATAATTCCCATTTTCGGTAAAACCTTTTATCAGCTTTGATATCTTCACGATCCGTTGTAAGTCCTCCCTTAGAATCGAAAAGAGCGATCTTTTTAGGATCTCCGCCTGCTGCAATAATTAAACGGGCGATTGTTGTATTAGAAGCTCCTGCACCTAAATGAACTATTCTTACATCTCCAATCTTTTTATCAGCTAACTTTAAAGCATTTAGAAGTCCAGCTAAAGTTACACATGCTGTTCCTTGCGCATCATCATGCCAAACAGGAATATCACATTCTTCACGAAGTGTGTCTAGAACTTTATAGCAATTCGGTTGAGAGATGTCCTCTAGATTAATTGCGCCAAAACTGTGTTGGCACATCTTCACAAAATCAATTATTTTTTGAGGATCGTTTTTACCATTTTCATCTTTACTATCTATGCAAAGAGCAACGGCATCCACACCACCGAGATATTTCATAAGGAAAGCTTTTCCTTCCATCACACCCAAACCACCAGGAGGTGTACAATCTCCATCTCCGAGAACACGAGTTGAATCACTGACTACAGCTACCAGATTCCCGCGGTTGGAAAGATCAAAACTTGTGTCATTATCATCTCGGATAGTTGTAGATATTTTAGAAACTCCCGGTGTGTACCACACATTAAACCAGTTAAAACCAAACACACCTGCCTTGGGAACGGTTTGAATCTTACCACCATAAAATTTGTGGGCGTCTTCCGACATTTTTTTAAGAAACATTGTTTTACCTGTGGCAATTTGCTCCTGTGAAAAATCATCAGGAAAAACTTCATTTAAATTTGTGAGATCCATCTTTAATTTTTCCATAAACTACTCCTTATGTTTTATTATTTCATATTTCTTATTAATCTAACCCCTCTGCGACTCTGTCGCTTCTCCCTTAAAGGGGAGCAAACTTCTGTCCCCCTTTGGAAGGGGGAATTAAAGGGGGTTTGCTATCTCTTATACTCTTCAACACCGGCTTTGTAAATATCGTTCCCATATACATCATTTGCAACAACACACGGAAAATTCTCTACTCTCATTTCACGGATAGCTTCCGGTCCCAGATCTTCATACGCTATCACTTTAGATTCTTTTATGGATTTTGCAACGACAACTGCTGCGCCGCCAACTGCTGCTAAGTAAACTGCTTTATTTTTTATCATTGAATCTATTACCGCTTGGCTTCTGGGTCCTTTACCGATCATTGCTTTCATACCAACATCGAGAAGTGCGGGTGCGTAGGGATCCATTCTGTAGCTTGTAGTTGGTCCGGCAGAACCGATTGGTTTTCCGGGAGGAGCTGGAGCAGGTCCCACATAATATATAACTTGTCCTTCAGCATCAAAGGGAAGTTCCTCTCCTTTTTCAAGAAGATCCACAAGCCTTTTATGGGCTGCATCTCTGCCTGTATAAACTGTTCCAGTTATATAAACCTGATCTCCAATTTTTAATTTCTCCAGATCTTCAGTTTTTAATGGTGTGGTTAAATGTACTTCCATTATTTTCTCCTTCTTTTTAGCTCACGGATTTACACGGAAAACACAGATTCAAATTTATTCATATCTACTTTACTACTATTTTTTTATCCGTGTCAATCTGTGTGTATCTGTGAGCCAAGTCTTTTAAATTATAGCACTTTTGTGACGAGCTGCATGACATTGAACATTCACAGCTACAGGCATAGAAGCAATATGGCACGGTTTGGATAATATGAAGACACCCAATGCAGTTGTTCTACCACCAAGTCCTTGAGGACCAATTCCCAAGTTATTTACCTTTTCTAATATTTCTTCTTCTATCTTTGCCCATTTTGGATTGGGATTTTTTTCATTCAAAGAACGCAGAAGAGATTTCTTTGCCAGTAATGCACTTTGTTCAAAGTTCCCTCCAAGCCCTACACCTACAATGATAGGAGGGCAAGGATTTCCACCTGATCTTCTAACTCTGTCTACAACAAAATCTATAACTCCTTCAATTCCGTCGGCTGCTTTCATCATTCTTACTTCACTCATATTTTCGCTGCCACCGCCTTTGGGAGCAACGGTGATCTTGATCTTATCACCGGGCACGATCTCAGTATAAATAATGGCAGGTGTATTATCTTTTGTATTTATTCGATCTATTATAGGATCATCAACCATAGACTTACGTAAATAACCGTCTTTATAACCTTGTCGAACACCTTCATTTATTGCTTCAGTAAAGTCTCCACCAACCAAATGAACATCTTGCCCTACATCTATAAAACAAACCGCAATTCCGGTATCCTGACAACTCGGCATTTTTTCAGAAGCAGCCAATTTGTAATTTTCCAGTATAATATCCAAAACACTTATTGCAGTGGGAGATTCTTCTTTCTCTTTGAATTCTTTAATTTTTGCAATTACATCTTCACCCATATAATAATTGGCATCGATGCAGAGTTTTTTTACAACCGGTATCAGATCTTTAACATTCACTTCTCGCATAAGAACACCTCATTAATTTATTTATCTTTAACATCACTTATGTCACACTGAGTAGGAGCTTGCGACGTATCGAAGTGTCAATGGAATTCATAATTTCTATACTTCGATACAATTCGGCAGCAGCCAAATCACTCAGGATGACAATAATTTACCCCAAGCACCTCTTT
>JAOZPK010000066.1 GCA_029932755.1 Candidatus Cloacimonadota bacterium
AAAGCAGGAATAAGTGAATCTGATATCTCATTTGTTCAAAAAAATGATCCAGTAAGAGTCATTTATAAAAATAAAGAATATGCAGGAAAAATTTCTGGGGTTGGAATTCGTCCAACATCTGGAGGGAACAATTATCCTGTCGAAATCGTTATGAACAATCCAAATAATGAATTGTATCCAGGGATGGTGATCGAAGGACGAATTTTCTCTCAAACATACGAAAATATTTTATATACTTCAATTGAAAATCTACGAGAAAAATATGATAAGAAATTTGTATATATTATTAACTCGGAAAATAGAGCTAAGATTAAAATTGTAACATTGGGAGAAAAAGTAGAGAACAATATTATAATTACTTCCGGTTTAGAGGTTGGCGATAAACTTGTGATCGATGGCATAGATAGCCTTTCTGATGGAACACTGGTTGATGCCCGAACAGGATTTAGTGAATAATGGAATCCCTCGGCTGTCCCCTTTAATTAAAGGGAGAACAAAGAATTTATGAAAGAATTTTATCATCTTGTATTTCTTAGTTTCCCTTTTGAGGAAAGGAAACTGCAAGGGATTCAAAAAATAAATATAATATAAACTTTCCGAATCTTTGTATAAGAGAAGCAATAAGAAAGCTTCGGGAAAGAGAAGAAAAGGAGAAAATATGTCTTTAGCAAAGTTTTCTGTAGAGAATGGTGTTCTTATAAATATGATCATGATCATTGTGTTTATTTTTGGTATTTATACCATGATATATATGCCCAAGGAAGAGACTCCGGCAGTGGATTTTGGAGCCTTCTATATTATGGTTGGCTACCGTGGAGTATCTCCAGCTGAAATTGAAAAACTGATCATAAAACCAATTGAAGATGGAATTTCTGATCTTGCAGATGTAGATTACATCTCCTCTACAGCTTCGGAAGGGCGAGCCACAATTTATATTCAAATGGATCCTGACGCAGATATTGATGAAGCCTGGAATAACTTGAATACTGAGATGGATAAAGTGAATGATCTTCCTGCAGATTCAGACGATCCATTTTTACTACAAATGAAAATGCGTGAAGTTAATTCTATATGTCAGGTTGCTTTGGGTGGTGAATTATCGGATAATGCTTTACGTGAATTGGCTGATGATTTTAAGGATGAAATCCTGGAACTGGATTATATTTCTAAAGTGACTATAGCAGGAACACGTGACAGGCAGATCTGGATAGATACAGATATTCATAAACTTACTAAATTTGGGCTTACAATGAACGATCTATCCAATGCAATTACGATGAGAAATATGAATGCTCCGGGCGGTTCTATAAAAATAGGTTATGCCGATTTTCTGATACGAACATTAGGAGAATTTGATAATATTTATGAGATAAATGATCTCGTTGTAAGTATGGATGCAAACAGTGGTGTAGTACGCATAGATAATGTTGCAACTGTTCGTGATACTTTGGAAGAAGCTGAAACAATTGGTAAACTCAATACTCAAAAAGCGGTAAATATTCAGGTCTTTAAAAAAGCAGAAGGAAACATAATATCTGTGATGGAAAATGTTCGAAAAAAATCGGCTGAATTTCAAGATCGAATTGATGGTTTATCTGTAGAAGTGCGTAATGATGGTTCTATAAGAGTTAAGAATAGTATAAGTACACTTGGAAATAATGCTATGATCGGGGTGGTTCTTGTTTTCTTACTTCTTTGGATTTTTATTGGGTGGAGAAATGCTTTATTTGCAGCCTGGGGAATCCCATTTACTTTCCTTCTCTCCTTTATTTTAATGCAGCAATTCGATGTAACTATGAACAACCTGAGCCTCTTTGGATTGATTCTGGTTTTGGGAATGATAGTCGATGATGCTATAATAGTTATCGAAAATATTCATCGGTACCGGGAAATGGGATACGGTCCCAAAGAAGCAGCTATCAGGGGAGCAAGAGAGATCTCCTGGCCGGTAGTTGCTGCAGTAGCTACAACTGTTGCGGCTTTCATGCCGATGTTGATGATGCAGGGAATGATGGGTAAATTCATGAAGGTTCTTCCCGTTGTTGTCTCCATGGCTTTGCTGGCATCTCTATTTGAAAGTTTGGTAATTCTTCCTTCACACGTTGCCGAACTAGGTGGGAAAAAAAATTATGACAGCAAGAAAAAAGAACATAGATTACATGCATGGCTGGTAAGAAATTACCGCAAAACAGTTAAGAAAGCTCTAAAACACAGAATTAGAACCGTACTAATATTGGTTGTTGCAATGATCCTTTCTTTAATGGTCATGTTTTCTGGATTAGTTAAATTTCAATTTTTTGCACGAAGAAGTCCTAGAATCATAGTATTAAATTTGGAAACATCTCCCGGAACATCTTTAGAAAAAACTGATGAGATCGTAACACAAGTTGAGGAATATATTCTAAGCATGCCAGAGAAAGAAGATATTGAGGCTATCATAAGCACAATAGGAAAATATTCAGAAAATCATAATGATAAAATCGATACAAAAAATGCAGAAATCAAGCTAGATCTGGTTGAACTCGATGATATGAAATTCTCTAATAATCAGATCAAGAACCGCATTAGAAAATATATCATAACCCTGCCGGAATTGTATTCATTTACCTTTAAAGATGGGGAACATGGTGGTCCGCCCACAGGTGAAGATATCGAGATCAGAATTAAAGGAGATGATCTGAACAGGTTGGAAGAAATTGGAGAATATATTATATCGGAAATTGAGAAGATCCCGGGTACAACAGATCTGGAAACAAGTTTTGCCGAAGGGAAAAAAGAGATCAGGATAATTCCTAAACACGATAAAATGGCTCTTTACGGCTTGAATGTCCGCACAGTATCATCGCTTGTTAGCATTGCATCTTTTGGTGTTCCGATTTCTAAATATCGTGGTTCGGGTATGGATGAATATGACATTATTTTGCGTATTCAGAATGACCAGATAGAAGATTTATCCGATTTGGAAAACTTACCGATCAGAACAATGAACGGAGATGTTATTGCCCTCAAAGAAGTAGCTGATCTAGAAATTGGAGCAGGTTATGCTGAAATTCAGCATCGTGATAGAAAACGATTAATATCTGTTACTGGATCTGTGACTACTTATAAAAATGGTAATGGAACAAAAACCAGAACAGCAGATGAAGTTACAAGTATCTTGCGTGGCAATAAAATTTCAGGAGAAAAGGGAGTTCTTTCAGGATTCTCGGAACGTTTCCCCGGATATCAGATCGAGTATGGTGGTCAGGCAGAAGAGCAGAGTAAAACCAATAAATCACTCTATTTTGCTTTTGGCGTTTCACTGCTTCTGGTTTTCACGATTCTCGCAACACAATTTAAATCTGCTGTACAGCCGCTTATTGTGATGATCACGATTCCATTTGCCTTTATCGGTGTTGTTTTCGGTTTGCTGGTTACCGGCTTGCCATTCTCTATGATGACGATGATCTCGATTGTTGCACTCGCTGGAGTTGTGGTGAATGACGCTCTGATCTTGGTTGATTTTGTAAATCGTGAAAGGGCAAATGGTGTGGATCGTTGGAATTCCCTGATCAATGCAGGATCGATTCGTTTGCGTCCAATACTGATGACTACGATAACTACCATCGCCGGTTTTATGCCGATCATGCTTTCTACTTCCAGCACAACTTCAGATTGGAAACCAATGGCTGTGAGTATTGCTTTCGGATTAGCATTTGCTACGATGTTAACTTTGTTAGCAATTCCTGTGATTTATTCTCTAATAGATTCACTTTTTGGTAAAATGGGAATGACACGATTTAAAACCCATCTTAGTTATGCAGAATGTGTGAAAGAAGAGGATTAAGGAGTCGGCTTCCCGATTACCTTCCGAAGGTTGTGATGCTTCTTGCTTTTCTCAACCTTCGGAAGGTTAAATAATAGAAAAAATATTAACCTTGAAAAGGCTTCTCACAAAACTTCTTCTTGCTTAGCCTTTTCAAGGTTTACCTGCCTTTATGGTTTCTTTCAAGTTATCTTCTTCTTAAACCTTAACACATGATCTACGACATGTGCCAAGATTTAAGGAAACTTGTCCTAAGCTCGAATGAGTCTTGGGACAAGTTGATTGCACTTCTTCATCCAACCCTGTAATTGCTAAATGTAAGATAAATTGAGAGAAGCGAAAGTTAAGCAAGAGAATCTTAGCGATTGATTTATTTCATAAATTCGATGCATAGATTGAAGGCTTAAACCGGCACAAAAAAATCATTGAATTCAGTTTTGAGTAAACGTTGTAATGATTCAGAACAATTATCTTTAACATAAGCAATAGAAAATGCTGGATTCTCTCTGTGATCGATCTCCACATAATGAAGAATGTTGCCTAAATATTCTTGGTAAGTCTCATGATCCGGTTCATGTGTATTCACATCAATATCAGTTCCGTTATATCCCAAAATCCAGCCAAAATGATTCTCTTCTCTTTTAACCCAAATCTCTTTCCAGTCCAGTTTGAAATTCTCGAAGAAAGCATCAAATGGATTAAATCCGAAAGCATGAAATGCAAGGTCAGCCAGACCAAAACCGCCGTATCTTAGCGGATTCATCTCAATTGGAACAAGTATATTATTTTCTAACTTGAATTCTGCATGAATGGGGAAATTAGTAATATTCAAGTGTGTATTCAGCTCTACAAATATTGCATTGAGTCTGTCGTAAAATTTATTGAAAATATCTTTATTTGTATAATATAAAACATGGAAATATTTATTTTTTTCTGGTAATGGATGGTGATAAATACACGTGATCTCAGGTTTACCGTTTTCATTGAAATACATATCCACAGCATATTCATCACCTTCAACAAATTGTTCGATTATCAATTCATTTTTCGATAGAATACTTTCTGGAAAATAGTGGGAACTTTTCTTTAATTCATTACGAATTTCTTTTGTGATTTCAGAGATATTAGTTTCACCTGTCAGCTCTTTTACAGCAGTTCCAAAAAAGCCTTTAGTTGGTTTTACAATATATTTTTTATCACTATCAAGTTTGATCTTTTCAAGTCTGTCAATCGTGGTTTTTATGTAATAAAAATCAAGGTACAAATTACTCATCAACTCTCGGAATTTGTATTTATCTTTTAATATATTAACTGCATTTGTAAAAACTGAATCTTCAGATCTTTCAAGAATAATCTCGAGTGCACTTTCGGTAGGAGCATATACTTTGTCACCGGTTTTAATAATTAATTCTGAATCTCTAAAATCTTCTTCCGAGATTATAATTACTTCCGTTGTTGTACGCTTGATAAGCTCTGATATATATCCTTTTCCGGTGATTATATAATTCATAAAATCCTCAAATAAATCTATTTTATTGCTAATTTTCTTAGATAGGTTTTTATGTCAAAAAGAAATAAGCTATATATTAAAAATATGGAATAATTATTGCATAATTATTAAGAAAACGGAAATAAATGATATATGGAGGAAATTTGATGAAAAAATTGTTTTTTATACTATTATTATGTACAATTCTAACCACTACTGTTTTTGCCTGGCGAGATAACGAAATGGAAGTTCGAGTATTTTATAATAATGATTTTGAACTTGGAAAATTAATTGATCTGCAACCAGAAGGAGACATATTTCCCAACGGAGAAGCTCTGATTTATGTTGTACCTTCTGAACTTGAAGCTCTAATTTCTTCAGGTCTAAAATATCAGATTGAGCGTGAAGATGTAAAAGACTTTGCTGAAAATTTCTGGACTTCAATGGATAATACAAGAGAAGCTTATCATACTTATGCTGAGATTGTAGCTTTGGCTGACAGCCTTGTTGCAGCTTTTCCAGATATTTGTGAGAAGCACCTTTTTGGAACATCAGTTCAAGGCAGAGAACTTGGTGCACTTAAGATAACTGATAATGTTACACTTAATGAAAATGAAGCGGAAGTTATGTTCGACGGTGGTATTCATGGTGATGAGATCGGATGTTCTGAAAATTGCATTCGCTTTGCCCGTGATCTGTGCCGTGAATATGGAATTGAACCTAATATCACTGATTTAGTAGATAACCGTGAGATCTGGATTTATTATATGGTCAATCCTGATGGCCGTGTAGCAGATAATCGTTATAATGCTAATGGAGTAGATTGTAACCGTGATTCCGGGTATATGTGGGATGGCTGGGGAGGAAGTTCCGGAGTTTATTCTCAACCTGAATCAAAGGCTCTCAGAGATTGTCATTATAATAGACAATTTGTTGTTCATACAACATATCATAGTGGAACTGAATATATTTCTCATCCCTGGAGTTACCGTTCAGATCAATGTCCCGATTATGCACATATTAATCAACTTGCAGGTGAATATTCTTCTTCTTCCGGTTATGCTAATATGGAGTATGGTCAGGGTTGTACAGGAATGTATCCTATCAACGGCAGCACAAAAGATACAAATTATGGAATGATGGGAGCTATCAGCTGGTCGATGGAAATTTCTTATAACAAGCATCCTTCTGTCAGCCAGATCATGATGTATTATAACTATAATAAACCAGCTATGCTCAGTATGATCGAACATTCCGGTTATGGTTTAGAAGGTATCGTAACTGATATAAATACAGGTGATCCGGTTACTGCTGCAGTTTTCGTTAATGATTACTTTCCTACATATACTGATGTAAATGTTGGTGATTATCATAAATATGTTCTTCCCGGAACTTATGATATTACAGTTATAGCCAATGGCTATGAAACTCAAACGATCATAGGTGTAACAGTTACTTCCAATAGTTCAACAGTAACGGACTTCCAACTTTCACCTCAGGACGGACAATTTGTATATAAAATCTGCAGTTCCAGAATTCCGGATAATAACACAGCAGATGAAGGAGATACACCTGGTGTTATAGGGGCTCCCGACAATAGAAATTATTCTATTGGAAAAGATGGCTGGATAATTGTAGATATGCAATATCCAATACTTGATGGAGAGGGCAATGATATCATCATATACGAAGGCGATACTTCAGCAGAAGGTTTCACCTGTTATGCTGGAGAATTCATTGATGGACCTTGGTATTCACTGGGAACAGGAAATGGTACAACTGAATTTGATTTAGCTAATGGTAATTTGATAGATGCTCAGTTTGTAAAGATAGTTGATGATGGAGATGGTGCTCAAACTGTACCAAATGCCGGTTTCGATTTGGATGCAATTGAAGCAATTGCTGAAATTACCGGTGTTTACATTGTTTTCATGGGCTATGAATTGGATGAGACGATAGGAAACAATAATGGCTTTATAGATCCAGGTGAAACAATAGATATGCTTGTAACTATTCGCAATAATGGAAGTCAACTTGCTGAAGATGTAACCGGACTACTTTCGACAACTTCCAGTTTTGTAACTATGAACAACGATGATATTTATTTTGGTGATCTGGCAGCCGGGCAGGAAGTTTCCGGTATCTTCACTTTCACTGTGGATGTTGCTACTCCAGTAGGAGAGCTTCTCATATTTGATCTGGAGCTTACAGCCAATGCAGGAACTTATACTACAAACTTTAACATTTCCTGCTTAGTAGGAATTGTCATCGAGGACTTTGAAACCAATAATTTCCAAAGCTTTAACTGGCAGTTTGGTGGGAATGCAGACTGGGTTATATCAACAGACTCTTTTGAAGGATCATATAGTGCTAAATCTGGTTCGATCAGCGATAACCAGACTTCTTCAATATATTTGGAAGTTGACGTTGTGACTGCTGGAGAATTAAGTTTTTATAGAAAGGTATCTTCAGAGAGTGGTTGGGATTTTTTACGCTTCTTTATTGATAATAATGAAATGGATTCTTGGAGCGGAACAAGCGACTGGGTAGAAGAAACATATCCTGTAACTACGGGAACTCATACTTATAAATGGGAGTATACTAAAGATACTTCTGTTAGTAATGGCAGCGATTGTGGTTGGATTGACTACATTGTTTTCCCACCAATTAGTGTTGAACCACCGCTTGATCCACCCGCGAACCTGACAGCTGAGATCATTGATTATAATTCTTCTATCATTATTTCATGGGATAATACAACTCGCTCTAAAATAAAAAGTAGAGACTTTATTGGGTACAATATTTATAGAGACGGCGATTTCTTAACCTTTACAACGGAAACTTCGTTTGAATCGATAGGTCCTTTCGGTCCGGAAGATTTTTATTTTGAAGTTACAGCAGTTTATGACGAAGGAGAATCAGAAGCTGCAGAAATCACAGTTACAATAGTACTGAATCCTCCTTCAAATGTGACTGCGCAATCGCAACCACCAAACGTAATAATTACTTGGGATGCACCAGATAGAGGTATTGAGAGCTATAATATATACCGAGATTATGAATTGTTAGAAGAAAATGTAATAGAATCACCATACGAGGATCTGAATGTTCCAAGCGGTGACTATACCTACAATGTAATAACGATCTATGATGGAGAGTGGGAATCTGAAATGTCTAATGGTGCTTTTGTTGCTCACACAGATGTTGATAATTTGCTAAAACCGGGAGTAACAGAACTTACCGGCAACTATCCAAATCCATTCAATCCAACAACAACGATCAGTTTCTCAATAGAAGAAGCAGGTCATGTTTCAATTAATATTTACAACATGAAAGGACAACTAGTTAAGACACTTGTAAATGAGTATCTTGATTCAGCTTATCATAATGTTTCATGGAATGGTAAAGATAATAGCAGTAAGACAGTTTCAAGTGGTATATATTTCTATAAGATGAGATCTAGTAATTATACCGCAACGAAAAAAATGATCTTAATGAAATAATAAGAAATAATGATAGGGGAAAGCTTAATAGCTTTCCCCTTTTTCTTTTGCAACTTTAAAATTCATATTCCACTCCCAGTATCGGTAAAAATGTCCATTGATAAACTTCATCTACCGTTTGATCTGTATCGTTCCAATAATACTCGGCGACATTCTTCTGGGCATAAGCATTCCACACACTAGCATAGATCACCAGGTTGGTCTTGTTGAAAAAGAATCTTTTATCCATACGCACGTTCAATGAATGATAATCTGGATAACGTTCAGAATTGATATTGTTTTCATCCAGTACAGCCTGATGATATTCTTCTGATAATTGTACATCGATTGGTGTGTAGGGAACACCGCCTGCATAGATCCAGCGCATACTCATTTCCAATCCAGCAGTTGGTTTGTAGCCACCTTCGATACTTACAATAAACTGGTTATCATAACTTCTGTCACGCCAGATACCATCATAACTTTTGTAACGGGAACGAAAATAGGTTGCACTGGCCAATCCGTAAATTCTCTCTGCCAGTTTCTTCTGCAAAATAACTTCCACTCCGCGGCTCAAAGCTTGTCCATCATCCTGTAAGGATTCATAATAATTAAAGAAATTATCATCGATCACAAATAAACCAGGTTGGTTAGAATCAACTGGGAAATTGCTGTAATCTTTTTGGTAAGCTTCGATAACTAGTCTTGTATCTTGCGAGAGTAGATGTTCAAATCCGATGATATAGTGCGTGGAATGCGGATCTTTTAAGTCTGTATTGTTCTTATTCTGTGACAAAAGCAGAAGAGGTAGATTCTGATGAAAAACTCCCATCGATCCGTTCAATGAAGTTTTATTACTAAACTTATATTTGAAGGAGAATCGGGGAGAAATTGTAGCATTTTCATTCATGGAAAAATAATCTGCTCTTAAGCCCAATGTTGTAGAAAATTTATGAGATGGGTCATAGTTTAGACTAATGAATCCACCCAATTTTTCAGCTCTTATCTTTTCTTTCATAATAAGTTCGGGAATGGTATCGCCAAGAGCATTTATTGTTTCTGCCAGATAGTTGTCATAATCATGTCTTAAATGTTTGGCATCAATTCCAAAATCTAAACTTAACTTTTCGGAGAATCGTTTAAAGTTAACATTTCTAATCTTAAACTCCTGCTCATTAGTTCTATTTTTTATATCAAGAATCTCCCTTACAGGTAGTTTAAATGTTTCAAAGAAATCTTCATTATATTGCGATGAAATGACTGAAAGTGATGTATTTGAAAAAGAAGATTCATCCCAAACTGCACGCCAATTCAAACCATAGGTTCCCTGATACAAATCCTGATTTCCATAATGCGTCATATAATTCTCTGCTGCATTTTCCTGATCTGGTGTATTATGATCATCTGCAAAAACTACCAAAAAAGAGAGTTTTTGAAGGGAATTAAATTCATAAGTGAATTTTCCCTGTACATCACCATATTCCGGTGCAGCAGAAGTACCAACATCAATTGCATCGATGATGTACTTTAAGTAGCTTCTCTTTACAGCCAACATAGCAGAACTCTTCTTGGAAATTGGTCCTTCAAAAATTCCACCGAATCCTACCCAACTGAAATCTATTTGCGCATCGAATTCATTGGGATTACCATCTCGGAAGCCAATTTCCATAATGGAAGAAAGTTTATCTCCATAAATTGCAGAAAATCCACCTGTATTAAAGGTTACATCCTGAATGAAATCTACATTCAGAATTCCTATCGGTCCACCGGATGAACCTTGATGTGGAAAGTGATTTATATTGGGAATTTCGATATTATCAATAAAGAATGAATTTTCCATTGGACTGCCACCACGAACGATAAGGTTGTTGCTCTGGTCATTAACTTTTGCAACACTTGGTAATGACATCATTATTCGGCTTACATCTCCGGCAGAACCGGGAGCTCGGCGTATCTCTTCATTGGAAAAGCTGACAACACTTGTTGTCTGTTCTTCGGTTTCGGCAAAATAATCTGTTTTTACTTTAATCCCTTCAATTTGAATTGCTGCTCTTTTCAATTCACCATTTACAAATGTTGTCCGGTTTGAACGAATTATTACATCCGATTTTAATTGTGGTTGTGTGCCGATAACCTGAAAAACAACAGTGTAATTACCTACTGGAATATTATAAATCTTGTACTGACCTTTCTCATTTGTGTAAATTCCTTTTTCCAATTCCCTTACAATAACTGTTACATTGGATAAGGGATAGCTTGTTTCAGAATCGATTACACGACCCATCAAATTTCCCATTTTAATTTCTTGAGCAGGAAGTATGGAAATTATTACAATAATTCCCAGAATTAGTATTAGCTTATTTTTCATATTTTCTCCTAAGAATCGGCTTTTACAAGTCGGCTTTGCAGTGCAAAACGATCTCTATGTGATTTATTTTATTTACAAAAATTATCCAACAGGATTTGCACAAATATCTGTTGATTTTCTTTATTTTTTAGATCAAAATTTAGAAATTCACTTAATAAATCTGGCATCATTCCAATCATTAGAATAGATGCAAATAATTGACTAACAACAATTTTACTCTCTATTTTAGTTTCTGATCTTAATTCAAGCTTAATTAAATCATGAAGCGTTGTTAAGAATTCATTAAATTTATGAACAGTGTTTGTGTTATAATCACTCTTATTAAATGTATCAGCAAGGTGGGCTTTGGTTATATTGGGATAATTGATTGCTCCTTCTAATGTATCTTCAAAAAAAAGTTGAAGTGCTTTCTTAGTATCACTTTGCCACATTTCTTCATAATCATTGATGTTCTGCACAAAACTTTCGTTCAGGGTTGTATTCATTACAATTTTGAATAATTGTTCTTTAGAACCAAAGTGGTAATTAATTGCTGCTACATTAACTCCAGCCATTTCGGCAATTTTTCTTATGGTAGCACCATAAATACCTTCTTGTTCAATACATTCAATAGTTGTTAGTATAATTTTTTGCTTAATTTCATTACTGCTCATATTCACTCCTTTTAATATTCTCAAACATACATTTAAAATATATGTTTGAAAAGAAATATCAAGAGTTAATAGGTCAAGTATTTTTTAAGGATTTTTATAATTAAATCAAATACTTTCCAATTTATCGACTATCAATTTAAATATTTTTAATATATTTTTTAGTAAAATACACCTTCATAATTGAGACTGATAATCAATACAAAAACGTAAAAAACTGTAACTTTTATTTTTTAAAGAAGATAGGAGATAAGCTTGCTTTTGTGTATATTTTATAGTGTAAAATTTATCGAAGCTATGTAAAATAATTTACTTGACACTGAAAATGCATTCTCATTTACA
>JAOZPK010000067.1 GCA_029932755.1 Candidatus Cloacimonadota bacterium
TACCTTCAACAATTTTACCTTGTTCAAATTTTTTGAAATGTTCATCAAGTAAAGACTCCATATCTTCTTCAAAATCATCATTACTTAATTCTTTTTTTTCTTCTTCTTTTTTTTCCTTTTTTACTTTCGTTTTCTCTTCGTTAGATTCTTCTTGAACTTCAGATTGTTCATCTTCTGTTTTTTCGATAGTTTCATTAGTTTCGAAAACTTCATTTTGATCGTTAACAAACATTATTCCTCCTTAAAACCAGGAATATCTTCGATTTTATCGACTTTATTAATATTCCCTATACACTCTAAAATTTCATTGTACACTTCTACAATAATCCAATCGGGTGTAGAAGCTCCAGCTGTTAAACCAATATCCTGTTTATCTTTGAACCACTTTCTATCGATTTCACAAGCTGTCTCAATATGATAGGTCTTTACAAAACTTTCGCAAATTCTGGCAAGCATTTTTGTATTTGAACTATTTTTACCACCTACAACAATCATGATGTCACTCTCTCTTGCAAGAGCTAAAGTTGAATTTTGGCGAATGGTTGTAGCATTGCAAATCGTGTTTATAACACGCATCTCATGACATCTGGGAACCAATTTCTTTACCAAATCTTGAAGATCTTCAACTCTTCTGGTTGTTTGGGAAATAATTCCAACTTTTTTAAACTGCTTATCTACTAGTTCATCTGCATTTGCCACGATTATTACTTCTTTATCTACATATGATCGTAAAGCTTTAACTTCTGGATGATCCCGATCTCCTAAAATAATTAACTCATAACCATCTTCTGATAACGATTTCGCATAATCCTGAGTTTTTGAAACATACGGACAAGTTGCATTAATTATTTCGATATTATTCTTCTCTAATTCTTCCAGAATTTCTTTTTTGATGCCATGTGATCTGATTATTGTAGGACGCCCTTTTATTTGTTCAATATTATCAACTTTCAATATGTTTTCACTCTCAAGTTTTGCAACCATCTGCGGATTATGAATTATTGAACCAAGAGTAACTATTTCATGATTATTTTTAGATGTTTTAAGTGCTATTTTTATAGCTCTTTTCACTCCGAAACAAAAACCTGAATTTTTAGCAATTCTAACACTCATTTTTTCAGGTCCATTATTTTTTTATAAACTGTGTTAGCAAGTTCGCGATAGTTTTCTTTCTTTTCTTCTAAATGAGAAAATTCTTCATATTTATATTTTTCTCCGACAATTATACGTAGATGTTTTTTACCAAAAAGGCATTCTAATAACTTGTTAGAATTCTCAATGTGAATTGGAAGAATATCAACTTTCATCTGAATTGCAAATTTTCCAACTCCAGCCTTTGCTTTTCCGCCATTGCGAGTTCCTTCTGGAAAGATTAACATTGAATGACCTGAGCTTAGAAGTTTTTGCACGGTCGTAATTGCATATTTGTCAATTCTTCCTCTCTTTACTGGAATTGCATTTATCGATCTGAAAAATTTATCCATCAATTTATTTTTGAATATCTCAGATTTAGCCAAATAATGAATTTCTAAAGGTATGATAGAACCAATAAATGGAGGATCGAGTATAGAAATATGATTTGCTACAATAATGCAGTTCTCTACATTTGCCAATCTTTGCTCATTCTCAATTTTCAATCCCAAAAAAATTTTAGTAAACTTACGAAAGAGATACGTTAAAAAATTATATAATTTATTCATACTTAACTCACTTGATTTTATTGTAAATAAATTGTACTTGTTCATTTATCGACATTTTTGAGGTATCTACTGGAATTGCATCATCCGCTTGCCTAAGTGGAGATATTTCACGAGTAGTATCATTTTTATCTCTCCAAATCAGTTCCTCTTCGATTTCTTCCAATGTAATGCTCTCACCTTTTTCTTTAGTTTCTTCCCATCTGCGTAAAGCACGTGTTTTTACATCAGCAATCATAAAGAATTTAAAATCAGCATTAGGAAATACAACCGTTCCAATATCTCTGCCATCCATGATGACACCGCCATTCTCTCCAATTTTACGTTGTAATTCAACCATTTTCTTCCGAACCATTCCGATTACTGCTATCTGAGAAGACAATTTTGTAATATCCGCTTCCCTTATCCGTTCTGTAACATCTTCCTCATTCAAAAATATTTTATTCCCATCTTCTTCATATTCTATTCTGATACTAATTTTATCAAGCATTTCTTTTAAGGCAGCTTCATCATCTAAGCTTATATTTTGCAACAAAGTACACAGACCGGAAGCACGGTACATAGCTCCTGTATCAATATAAATATATTTCAATTTTATTGCTAATTGTTTTGCCGTTGTACTTTTACCGGAAGCAGCCGGGCCGTCTATGGCAATTACAAATTTATTATTCATTTTCATTCCTTAAAAATTATAAACTAATCCAACTGTATTGTTTTCAAATTTAAGGTGGATTTTATTTTCTCTCTCTTCAAAATCAAAGAGATGAGCATCAACATAGGCATCAATAGCAGAAAGAAAAATAATCGTTCCAACCCAGAAAAAGTCACTTTGACGTCTTTCATAATATTTTACATACTCATTATAATCTGAATCTAACTCAGAAACTTTATATCTATCATAATATTTTTCTGCCTCAAGATGATGATACGCAGCAAGACCAATAAAACTGCCTTCAAGTGCAAATACAAATCCAGTTTTTAAATATTTTCCGTTATATAATTGACCTCCTCCCGGAATAAAACAGGAAAGGATGGCAGCTTTAAGCGGTTGTTTAGTAATAACTTTCTCTTCAGCTGTAAGAGATATTAAGATAAAAGTTAAGAAAATAATTAAAAATATTTTACGCATTTTTAATTCTCTCTTTTAAAGTTTGGAAAAACAGAGGTATCATGATCTCATGATGCCCAATAAAATAATAACCTTTTCCTCCGCTTAATGTGGGGCGGTGAACAATATTAGTTTGGGGTCTGTAATGTATATTCATATCGAAAACGGCAGTATAGAAATTATTAAGAGGATAACCCAGATTGCGGACAACCGTTACAGCTTTTAAAAATACTTCCGGCATAATAACTGCTGAACCAAAATTCAGGAAAACACCACCATTATTAAGTTCAATTAAATTATTGCAAAGAATCCTAAAATCACGCATTGAACAGTCACCAATAGCGGCGCCATTTGCTGTTTCATGCTGATGAACAATATCGGTTCCCAAAGCTACATGCACTGTAAATGGAATATCCAATTTATATGCATTTGCAAAAAGTGAGAGATGATTATTTTCTGCTTTTATTTCTATCAGGTTTTTCCCGATCGCTTCTCCGTAACCAAATTTTTTATAAGCAGAACTAATAATTTTATTGATCCCGTCACAGGTTTCTTTTACCATTCCAAATTCACCCGTTTCTAAGGCAGCCGCTACATCTTCAGAAGTTTCACCAAATCTGGCAATTTCATAATCGTGAATAACAACCGAACCATTCGAAGCTAATCCTGTTATTAACCCCAACTCCATCATTTCAATAATGTTCGGAGCTAAACCGCATTTGATAATATGACCACCCAGCGCAACAATAACAGGTTTATTATTTTTATAGGCTTGAACACATTTATCCAGCAGTTCATTAAAATCTTTTGCCTTTAGAATATCAGGTAATGATTTAGTGAATTCCTTAAAATTATTTATGCCGGGTTTAGAAAAACTCTCTTTCTTTACTAAACTAGATCTGGATTTTATTGAGGTTTTATTAAGATTGGAAAGATCAATTTCTGCAAATTTACTCATAATCACTCCATTTTCATATCAAGTTTTTTTGCATTCTCATTTTTGAATGTGGCATAGTTTCCGTCCAGAATTGCCTCTCTTGCTTTTGTAACAAGATTCAAATAGAAATGCAAACTGTGAATAGAAGCTAACCTCATTCCCAATAATTCATTAACATTGAATAAATGACGAATATAGGCACGAGAGAAATTCCGGCAAGTATAACATTGGCAATTTTCATCAATTGGAGAAAAATCCTCTTTATATCTGGCAGATTTTATTATCATTTTTCCATTCCAGGTAAAGATAGTTCCCTTTCTCGCATTCCTTGTTGGCATCACACAATCGAACATATCAATACCATTTTCTATGTTCTTCAGCAAATCACCCGGAGTCCCAACACCCATTAGATATCTGGGTTTTTCCTTAGGCAAAATATTGTTAAGAAATTTTGTGATCTTTAACATATCTTCTTTCTCTTCACCAACTGCCAAACCACCAATTGAATACCCGGGGAAATCCATATTCATCAATTTTTTAGCACTTTCTTCACGTAGATCTTCGTAAATTCCACCTTGCACAATTCCGAATAATGCCTGCTGTTTAGTATTTTCATGAACAGCCTTCCCTCGTACAGCCCAATCCAGAGTTGTCTTTAATGAATCTGCTACATATTTTTTCGTAGCCGGATACGCAGGGCATTCATCAAAAGACATGATAATATCAGCTCCAATTGTGTTTTGAATTTCCATTACTTTTTCGGGTGTGAACATATGATAACTACCATCAATATGAGATTGAAAGCGAACTCCTTCAGGAGTAATTTTGCGCAAACCAGCCAGGCTCATTACCTGGAAACCACCACTATCGGTAAGAATTGGTTTATTCCAACCCATAAACTTATGCAAACCACCCGCTTTTTTTATCAGTTCATGACCCGGACGTAAATATAGATGATATGTATTCCCTAAAATTATTTGTGCATTTACATTATGTAAATCTAAGGGATCTAAAGTTTTAACCGTTGCCCGTGTACCAACCGGCATAAATATTGGTGTTTTAATTTCACCGTGAGGAGTCTTTAATACACCTGCCCGCGAGTTTTCACATCTAGCTTCAATTTTAAAATCGAAAATATTAGCCTCCATTCTCGATCTGAATGTTATGTTCCTTTATAGAACTAGTACGACTGAATAATCTACTGAGGTCATTCCAGAATGCAAAGATCATCAGGAATACAAGTATGAAAAGCCCGACATTTTGTAATGCGATCTGAATTTTTAAACCTAAGGGTTTCTTTCTGATCCCTTCGATAAAGCAGAAAAAAATATGCCCACCATCCAGAATTGGAATTGGAAGTAAATTCATTATCATTAATATTAAACTAATGGCTGCTATAAAAGAAAGTATGCTATCAAGACCCTTATCCGCAGTTTGAGCAGACATTGCATATATCATCACAGGCCCGCCAAGATTACTTTTGATCGCACTTGGATTTGCAATCAATTTATAAAGCATCACATAATTCAGATATACGAAATTTATGGTTCCCATCGTACCGTATTTAATTGATTCTAAAAAACTATATCTCTCAATATATTTTACAGGCATGTACTGCGTGATGCCGATAATCCTGTTATCATCTAGAAGATTCTCTTCCGGTGATAGAGATTTTTCAAAGATATCATCACCGCGTTTTATCTTAAGTGTAATCGATTCATTTTCATTTGTAGTGATAGCCGTACGCATTTCATACCAGTTTTTTACATCTTTTCCATCAACTGATAAAACTTCATCGTTATCCATTAAACCGGATTTATAAGCTGCCATGCCCGGTGCCACTTCACCTATCACAGCAGGGACATAAGGTAATATTTCAGTCATCCAGGTTTTGGGTTCAACTTCATTATTAGTAATAAGAATTTGTTCGTCATTTCGCTCGATAAGAAAAGTATTTTCTTCATCAATTTTTACATATTGAATAATTTGAGTCCAACCATTTACATCTTTATCATTTACTTGTAATATAGTATCTTTTTCTTGTACAAATTTAGTATAATGTGCACTAACTTTCCCTACTATTGGAAGTTGATCTTCAAAATGTTTGCCAATTGCAAAGGTGAGAATGAAAATAAATAGAGCTAAAATTAAATTAGCAAAAGGTCCGGCAAAAGCTATTATTGCACGTTGCCACCACCTTTTTGTTTTAAATGAATTTTCTGTATCCTCAACTTCTTCATCAGGATTTTCACCCTTCATCTTCAAATACCCGCCAAGTGGGATCAATGAAATTCTATATTCTGTCTTACCTTTTTTAAAAGCTAATAACTTGGGTCCAAATCCAATTGAAAATTTTTCTACTTCTACATTAAATATCCTGGCAGCAATGAAATGCCCCAATTCATGAAAAGTTACCAAAACTCCTAAAGCTACAATAGCGCCAATTATATTAAACATAAAACTCCTTTAATAAAATATAATAAAGGATTTTGCATAATTCAATTACTAATTCACTTTCGTTCCCTCTCTTCAAAAAGAGGGATGACTTCTTTTTCCCATGATTATCAAAATCCCATAATTATGCAGAACTCTTTATCCACATTAATATTCAAATCCTTTCAAATTGCTCTATAGGTCAAGTTTTTTGCTTGTTTCCTGATTTTATTTGACATATTTCACACTTATCACAAAAAAGCAAAAAAGTATGGAAAAATAAATTATGAAGAAAGTTGTATTATTGATAATTGTTCTTTTCTTATTCTTAGCTTGTACAACACAAAAAGAAGAAATAGAAGAGATCGATCCTTTTATTTATAAAACTGGTGCGCTTGAAGAGGGTGAAACACTTGCAAATGCACTTTTGGATGAAGGATTGGAGAATGGATTGGTGTATATGCTTGTGAATAAACTCGATTCACTTTACAACCTCAGGCGTGCTCACCCCAACGATAGTTTTACAGTTAAGCTAGATTCTCTCAATATCATTCATGAACTCAGTTTTAGACCCAATCGAATTCATAATTACAGAATAATTAGAGACACTTCCAATATTTTCTACTCTCAAATCGACACCCTGAAATTGATAAAAGAAATTTCCGTTTATGAAGGTGAAATAAGTTCTTCTTTATGGCAAGGCATGAGCGAAGAGGGAATTGATCCTGCAACTATCGTGATGTTCACCCAGATATTCCAGTGGGATATCGATTTTTTTATAGATCCGCAAAAAGGAGATAAGTTCCATGTTGTGTACGAAAAAAACATGGATGTAGATGGAAATTTTGTGAAATCTGGGAATATCCTTGCTGCAAAATATTCCAGTAAAAACTATAATGATATTGCTTATCGATATACCAATAAAAAAGAAGAGACCAGATATTATGATAAAATGGGAATATGTATTCAAAAGGCATTCTTAAAATCTCCTCTAAACTACAAAAGGATATCATCCTATTTTGGAAACCGCTACCATCCAATAACCAAAAAAACTAGATTTCATAATGGTGTAGATTATGCTGCTTCGTATGGAACCCCGGTAGAAGCTTCTGCTGATGGAACAATTATTCATAGAGGTTGGAAAGGCGGACACCCAACTGTAAATGGGAAAAAGGGCGGATATGGCAAGACCATAATGATAAGACATGGGAATGGATACAAAACACTTTACGGTCACCTTAGTAGTTATGGAAAATACAAAGTAGGAAGTAGGGTTAAACAACACGATGTTATTGGTTATGTCGGATCAACCGGACTTTCCACTGGTAATCATTTGCATTATACTATCTATCATTATAATAAGGCAATAAATCCCCTAAGTTTGAAAAATGTTTCAGGTCCTCCCGTACCGAAAAACGAGATGAATAAATTTCTGTCTTCAATACAAAGTTCACAAAGATATTTCATCTCGGGATCAACAACTGATTCGAACAAATAATTCCAATGCGGGTATGCTCATTATTAAAGCAAAATTGTGATTGACACAATAAGGTAAAATAGATGTTTTTGGAAAGAATTTTCATAATAGAAGTAATATAGAATAATAAAAAGGAGAAGTTTATGAAATTAAACTATGCTAAAGCAGGAATAGTCCTGTTTTTAATGGTTTTTGGTTTCTTGCTGATCCCAACCCCTTCACATGCTGCGGTTGATACATCAAGTTATATTGTAGAAAACCTGAGAGCAGATGATATTCCTGATGATGACGGGAGTGGGTTAGTACTAAGCTGGAAACCTTTGCCAAAAGAGAAAAGGATCATTGAATACCGTATATACCGCGGTGTTACGGCTGATTCTCTTTTCTACCATGGTAAGGTTGATGTTAATGTAAAAACGGGTGTTGCCGGGGATGAGATGTATTATTATGATTCCGGGTATAACCGATTTGTTGATATTCAGTCTCCAAGGAAATTAAAAAAAGAGAAACAACAACCGGATGGTAGTCCAATTTTTAGACGTTTACCAAAAGACTTGAAAATAACCGGACCTCAATTAACCAATTATAAGATATTAGGTGTTATCCCGGAAAAAGATTTTCTCTATAAAAACACGAAGGTTGAAATCACCGAAGATGATGAAACAAAAGTATATGCCGGTTTAAAATTACGCCATTTCCACTATTTGTTGAAAAAACTCAAAGCCGATAAAGAATACTACTATACCGTGATCGCAGTAACAGAATCACGTAAATACATGCCTTATGCCGAGCCGGTTATCGGTATTCCAATTAATAACTCACCAGAGAAGATCCGACAATTATATTCTGTTTATGTTGAAGACAAAAACCGTCTGCAATTTGAATGGATAAGATCATTATTTACAGCTGATCAAACTAACCATAGTTTATACCTTGTTAATAAAGATAATCTTGATAAATTTAATAATTATGTTGAAGAAAAACATAAAGCAGAAATGGATCCTGAATTTGAAACTTCTCTGGAAAATCCGGCACAACTTATTTATCAAAGATATTGTGGTTATCCTTGGACTCCTGACAATACGGTGGCCATTGATATCATTAATGGCAAAATCATTAATGAAAAACGTGATATAAATGTAGAAATTGGAAACATTGAAGATTATTTTGCAGTATTTTCACTTCAAGACAGAGCTGGATATGAAACATTCTCTAGTTTAAGCACATTTGATATTGTCAATTCTTCCGCTCTTCCAAAAATTTCTGATTGGACAGTTGAAGACAGAAAAAACGATAAGGGTGATTATAATGCAATATACTGGGAAAAGCCGACTGTTTTCCTTACTAATTGTACCTATCTCAATGATGATAAAACAAAGATCCTTGTTAATTACGATATTTACAAAAATGTTAAATACGATAAAATCAAGAATGTATATTTTATTGTTTCTAACGAAGAGGGAAAAGAAATTACTACTATCAACGAATTTTACCAGGATAGTAAACTAAAGATCACCTTGGAAAAACCTTCTAATAAAATTTCTTTTGAGATGAGAGTTGTAGCTAATGGAGACACTGGTGAAGATCAGATATTTACTCAAGACCTTATCTTTAATCCAGATGTTAAATCTCTGCAGCCTGGTGTTTTATACCTCAATGGTGAAGAAGTTAACAAATATTCTTATTCTGTTTACAGAAGGAATTATTCAAATGAAGAATGGCGACTTTCTAAAAACACAATGGGAGCTCAAAGAGGGATCGTCGATAACATCAGTTATAGCAGTACAACATTTAAGGGTGTTAGTAAATTTGATGCAGAAAAAGGTTTATTCTTTGTAACACCAACATTCCAGGTAAGAATGGATGATGAAAATGAAAATCCTGTTATGACTAATCTCTATGCAGAAGAAGCTGCTAAGTCACTTGATGAATATAGGGAAGAAATTGAAAATTATACAGCATCAAAAGATACATTAGTAACTGAAGCAGATATTGCTAATGCAGATGATGCAATCGAATTTTATCAAACTCAGATAGACCTCATAGAGAACAATCCAATTCTGCAAAAAGCTGCTACTTTTACGAATAATAAAGCAAGGCTTAAATTCTTAGAAAAAGTTAAAACTATTGGCTCACGTTCTTATGAATATAAGATGGTGAAAACAGATGGAAAAGCACATTTTGCATTTTCCGAAATTTACACTACTGAAGAAATTGCCAAACTACCATTTAATGAATCTATAAGAGAAACTTATTTAACATTGGGAAAAGATCACTTTTATCCGATCCCAAACTGGTTCCAAGCAGACAAATTACCGGCTCTTATTGCTACACTTGTCTTCGGTTTCATGGTTTTCTTCATGATTCGACAGGCAAAAAGCGGTAAGGAACTCTATATCAGACCTATTGCAGGTATTGATGAGATTGATAATGCTATTGGACGTGCAACTGAGATGGGAAAACCGATCCTGTTTGTTCCCGGTCTTTCGGGAATCACTGATGTGGCAACGTTGGCCGGTCTTTCAATATTGGGTCGTGTTGCTAAAAAAGCTGCTGAATATGATACTAAGATATTAGTTCCTGTACGTGATTATATCGTACTTCCAATTGCTCAGGAAGTAGTAAAAGAAGCTCATTATGAAGCAGGACGTCCCGACTCTCATGATAAGAACAGTGTTTTCTTTATTACGACCGCTCAATTTGCTTTTGTTGCCGGGGTAAACGGTGTAATGATACGTGAGAAAACTGCTACAAACTTCTATATGGGGATGTTCTGGGCAGAAGCACTTATTATGACAGAAACAGGAAGTACAACCGGAGCTATTCAGATAGCCGGTACTGATGCTGTTACACAGATCCCGTTCTTTATTACTACATGCGATTACACACTAATCGGAGAAGAATTATATGCTGCTTCGGCCTACCTTGCACGTGAACCGCTGCAACTTGGAACTCTGAAAGCAGTTGATTATACAAAATTTATTATATTGGCGTTTGTAGTTATCGGAACTTTGTTATCAACGGTTCATGCCACGTTCCTGATAAATGCATTCCCGGAAAAATAGGAGGATAGATGAAACGACAAATTCCTTTAATAATAATCATGACCCTGGGATTTATGTTTGTAGCACATTCATTTATCCCGCATAAAGTATCAGTTGATTTCTTCGACTGGTTCCAAGATTGGTCAAAAGCCATTTCACCATTTGCAGTATCACTTGGTATTATGAGTTTATTCATGGTTCATGGTACAAAGATCAAACGAAAGGTTCCTAACTGGCAATATAGTGTTATAACACTTGCGGGACTTATATTTACAGCATTAGCAGGATTTATCTGGGGAACACAATCAGGAACACCATATATGTGGTTGTTCGAGAATGTTCAAATGCCTATGAGTGCTACCATGTTTGCCTTACTTGCTTTCTATATTGCCTCTGCAGCATATAAAGCTTTCCGTGCGAGATCTGCCGAAGCTACAGTTCTTCTTATTGCAGCTGTTATTGTAATGCTGGGTCAGGTTCCACTGGGTGCTATGATCTCAAAATGGATCCCGGAAGCATCCACATGGATATTGAATGTTCCTAACCTTGCTGCCAAACGAGCCATCATGATAGGTGTGGGACTTGGGATAACAGCTACTTCACTTAAGATCTTGCTTGGAATAGAAAGAACTTATCTGGGTGGAGGTGATTAATATGAATAATAATGTAATAAAATTCTTCGATAAGATACAGAATATTGATAGACGTTATATCTACATTGTTGTAGCATTATCTATTATTATTCCGCTCCTTATTCCATTTAATTCACCTACATATGTAACAAAACCTACAGAGGATATTTATAAAAAAATAGATTCTTTTGCAGGTGATGAAACAAAAGCAATATTAATGTCGTTTACGCATGATGCATCTACAATGCCAGAATTATTCCCAATGGAAGTTTCGGTGTTAAGACATTGTTTCGAAAGAAACATTAAGGTCTTTACGATCTGCTGGCTTCCTGCAGCTGCTCCATTAGTAGACTATGCTCTTAACACAGCCAGAGAAGATTTCGATGTTCAATCTGGTGTAGACTACTGTAATTTTGGTTATAAGCCTTATGTTCTAAGATTACCAATTATGCTTGGAATGGGTGATGACATTGCAAAAGCAGTAGAAACTGATTCTCAAGGTAGGAAAGTAGAAAATCTGGAGATAATGAAAAACATTAAAAATTATGATGATATGAATCTGGTAGTTGACTTTGCTGCAAGCGGAAGTGCTCTTCAATGGATCACCTATGCCAGAGCTAGATTTGGTGCAAATATTGCTGCCGGTGTTACTGCCGTTATGGTTGCTGATAATTATCCGTATTTACAGACAGGTCAACTCATGGGTATGTTCAGAGGACTTAAGGGTGCTGCTGAATATGAGAAGCTGGTTGATGTTTTTGCAGCTAATGATAGACCTT
>JAOZPK010000183.1 GCA_029932755.1 Candidatus Cloacimonadota bacterium
CAGCACCAGGAAGTGGTTGGAACTATGATGGAGCTACTGATGTATCATTACAAATCTTAGGATCTGCTGGTGGTCTCGAATATTGTGATGCATCAACAAGCCTTGAAGATGAATTTATTGAGAATGTTACATGTGTTGAGATTAACAATACAACCGGATGGCAAGGTGGTGTTGGTGATTATACATCAATGTCAGCTTCTATTGAAGTTGGTGCTTCTGCAGATATCACAGTAAATGTTGGTGGTTTTTGGTCTTCAGATCACGTTACTTGTTGGGTTGATTGGAATGATGATTACACTTGGGAATTAGGTGGAGACGAAGAATTTATATTACCAGATGGTTCTGCTAATTTCGAAGGAGCAATTACAGTTCCTGCAGGAACTGCTTTAGGTTTACATAGAATGAGAGTAAGATTAACTTATTCTAGTGCTCCAGATCCATGTGGAAGTTCTAGTTATGGAGAAGTTGAAGATTATATGATCAACGTTATCTCCGGTGGTCCTGCAAATGATTTCTGCGAAGATGCTGAAGTTATTGGTGAAGTTACAGATTATCCATTTGATACTTCATTAGCTACTCCAAGTGGATTTGGTACATATATAACCAGCAAGGACCTCTTTTATGTTTTTACAGCTCCTTCCGATGGTATGATCACAGTTGATCTGTGTGACAGTGAATTTGACACAAAATTAGCCATTTTCGGAGAATGTGATCCTGCTACATTGCTTGCTTCAAATGATGATTCATCCTATTGTACTAGTTTTGCGCACTCTGCTATTGAAGATATGGATGTCGTTAACGGTGAAGACTATTATATTCAGGTTGGTGGATTCAGTTCCAATAACGGACCTGGTGATATAACACTAGTATTTACTTCTTCCGGTGCACCAATTATCGCTGTAACTCCAATGACTATTTCTGAAACATTAGAGACTGATGATGTAGTTGTAGTTCCTGTTACTATTGAGAATACAGGTACAGCAGATCTTACATTTGATATTACTGTTGTAGAAACTTCACTTTTAGCTGGAACTCCTGTTGTTAATCATGTTTCTCCAATCTACGATCCGGCTAATAGTGAATCAGATCCAATGATCAGAGAAATTGATGATGCAGTATTAAGCGATGTTCTCTTTGATCTTCAATTCCAGTATCCTTGCTATGATGCAGGTGGAGAAGCTGGAATCGAAACTGATGGAAACTTCATTTATGTTCCATTATGGAATGGAAGTGATTACTTAAGATATAACTTAGACGGAACTTTCGTTGAGTATTTTTCAGTTGCCGGAACAGCAGCTGTTCGTGACTTGGCTTATGATGGACAGTATTTCTATGGTGCAGCTGCTAATACCAGTTTGTTCGAAATGGATTTCACTCCTGGGGCAGAAGTTCTTGTAAGTACAATTACAGCTCCAGTATCCTGCCGCGCTATCGCTTATGATAATGCTGCAGATGGTTTCTGGGCAAATAACTGGTCTGATACTATCACACTATTTGATAGAAGTGGTACAGTATTAAATACACTCACAATGTCACCTACATACATTAGTTATTATGGATTTGCTTATGATGACTACAGTGATGGTGGACCATTCCTCTGGGGATTCAGTCAATCATTGCCTGGTGGAATTCTTGTGCAATATGATATTGCTGCTGGTGGAGAAACCGGTGTTGTATTTGATGTTGGAGCCCTGGTTGGAAGTACTGGTTCTGCTGGTGGAATGTTCATAGCAGAGGGACTCGTACCTGGATTCACTACAATCGGCGTTATGTGTCAGAATGAGTTTATGGTAGGATTAGAGCTTACTGCTGGTGATGAACCATGGATCACAGTTGCTCCTCTTACAGGAACAGTTCCTGCTGGAACATCAGTAGTGGTAGATGTAACTCTTGATGCTGCAGATCTATCTGACATAACCAAAACAGCAGACGTTGTAATTGCTAACAATGCTGGTGCTGATGTAATTGTTGATGTTACTATGATAGTTGAAAATCCTGTTCCAGTCTTTGATCCTCCAACAAATGTAGTTGTAGACGATATGACAGGTACAGTAACCTGGGATCCACCTGCAGCAGGTGGAGTAATTATTGAAGATAATATGGATAGTTATACAGTTGGAGACTACCTTGCAGAAGTTGGTGATGATTGGACAACTTGGTCTAACGCACCGGGTGGACCTGAAGATGCATTAGTTACTGATGTAGAAGCAAGCAGTACACCTAACTCAGTATTAGTTGAAGAGAATAACGACATTGTTCTTATTATGGATGATTACACATCAGGCGTATATACATATGAAATGAAAATGTTTGTACCTACAGGTTACTGTGGATACTATAACATTCAAGTTACCAATGTACCTGGAACAGGATGGGCATTCCAGATCTACTTCCAGACAGATGGAACAGCTTTGGCTGATGCCGGTGCTGCAGGTGCTCTTACTTATTCATTTAACCATGATGAGTGGATGGAACTTAAGATTGTTATAGACTTAGATTCTGACTGGGCAACTTACTATCATAACGGTGTAGAAATGATAGGATGGCAATATACACTGGGAACATTTGGAGCTGGAGTTCCTTTGTCCTTCGGTGGAGTTAATATCTTTGGTGGAGCAAATTCAGGTGGCCCTGGAGATACTCCAATGTTCTACTTTGATGATGTTGTATTAAGTTCTGGAGCAGTAGCAACACGTGACCTTACAGGCTACAATGTATATCTCGATGATATGGTAGATCCTGTTGCTACAGTTGGTGCCGATGTATTTGATTATACATATGAAGGTCTTGTTAATGGTCAAGAATATGTAGCAGGTATTTCTGCTGTATATGATGATCCAGCAGGCGAATCTGACATAATTGAAGATACTTTCACATACGGTGGAGAAGATGCAGGAAATGTTATTGTAGCAGTTACAGAGCTTAACGGTAACTATCCTAATCCATTCAACCCAGTTACAAATATTGCTTACTCAATCAAAGAAGCTGGAAAAGTAACTCTTCAAGTTTACAATATAAAAGGTCAGCTTGTTAAGACCCTTGTAAATGATATGAGAGAGACCGGTAATTACACAGCAATATGGAATGGTAGAGACAATACAAATAAAGCCGTAGCTAGTGGTGTTTATTTCTACAAGATGAAAGCACAAAACTATAACAACACTAAGAAAATGAT
>JAOZPK010000068.1 GCA_029932755.1 Candidatus Cloacimonadota bacterium
ATACATATCTCTTCGATGATTTTGAAGTTGAAGAAAACATTACATATTATTACTACCTTGAAGTTATTGAGTACGATGGAAGTTCCAATATGTGGGGACCCATAAGTGCGATATTGGAAGGAACTTCTATTCCGGATCTTCCAACAACATCAATGCTGGAGAGTAATTATCCGAATCCGTTCAACCCGAGTACAACTATTAAATGCGACATCAAAGAAGGTGAGGAAGGAGAACTAACTATCTATAACTCCAGAGGGCAAGCAATAGAGAAACAAATATTGAATGCCGGTGAGCATATAATTGAATGGGATGGAACCCCTTACGGTAGCGGTGTATATTTATACAAATTAGAAACAAATAGTTACACTAAAACACGTAAAATGATCATGATCAAATAAGATCACAATAAAAAAATATATTGGGGCAGTTTTGTTAACTGCCCCTTTTTGTTATTCATAATAAAACTTACATTAAATCTAAAAAAATACTTGTCATTAAATCTCTAATTTTAGATTCTACCATAGTATTGTATATGTGGAGTGTATATGAAGAAAAGGTGTCTTGTAGCAACCGGTGGAGGTGATTGCCCCGGTTTGAATGCAGTTATCAGGGCAATTGTTAAACGGGCATCAAAAGAGCAGGATTGGGAGATCATCGGCAGTAGAGATGCTTTTGATGGTATATTACGTGATCCTATGGAGATAGTAGAATTGGATAATTCTACAGTTGCTGGAATTCACGTACGCGGTGGCACCATTTTAGGTACAACAAATAAAGGTGGTCCATTTGCCTGGGCAGTTAAAGATAATGATGGCAATTGGAAAGAAGAAGATCACTCTGCTGAAATGTTGAGAAAACTGGAATTCTTAAATGTAAATGCTGTTATTAGTATTGGTGGCGATGGATCACAAAGAATATCTCAACAACTTTTTGAAATGGGCTGCAATATTATTGGAGTTCCTAAAACAATTGATAATGACCTTGGTGCAACAGATATAACTTTTGGTTTTCCCACAGCAGTAGAAATTGCTACAGATGCAGTAGATAAACTTGTTACAACTGCAGAAAGTCATAACCGCATATTAATTTTAGAAGTGATGGGGAGAGAAGCCGGTTGGATAGCTCTTCATGCTGCTGTTGCAGGTGGAGCAGAAGTTTGCCTGATCCCGGAAATACCATACAACATTAATAAAGTAATCGAACGGATCAATAAACGAATCCATCATTCTCGCGGATTTGTAAATATTGTGATTTCAGAAGGAGCTCGTTCCATTAATGGCAACCAACAATATCAGGAGAACGATGAATTTGGTAATCATAATCTGCGATTGGGAGGAGCCGGTAACCGCTTGATGCATGAATTAAAGAAGGGTGGTGTTACTACTGATATCAGGGTTACATTACTTGGACATTTGCAGCGAGGCGGAAAACCAATTGCTTACGATAGAATATTGGCAACTCAATTTGGTGTAAAAGCATTTGAAATGGTTTTAGATAAAGAATTCGGCAAAATGGCAGCACTTCGTGATGGAAAGTTGGTTGCGGTTCCTATCAGCGAAGCAATAGAGAAATATAATTATGTAGATCTTAATTCTGACCTGGTTCAAACAGCCAGAGATATTGATATAAGTTTTGGTGATTAAGTTTATAAATAATTGTCATCCTGAGCCTTTCGATTTTGCTCAGGACAGGCTTGTCGAAGGATAGAGAGTTCTTTCACACTTCGATGAACTCAGTGTGACATAAGAATAGAATATTTAATTATTAGGAGAACTAATGGCAAAAGATAAAGTTGCAATATTAACTGCTGGAGGATTAGCTCCTTGTCTTTCTTCATCAATTGGAAGATTGATCGTTCAGTATACAAAATTGGTACCGGATGTTGAAATTATCGGTTATCTAAATGGTTTTAAGGGACTACTGGAAGGAAATTCGATCACGATTCCAAATAGTGTAAGATATTCAGCAGAATTGCTCTATAAATTTGGTGGCAGTGTTTTGGGAAACAGTCGTGTGAAGCTTACAAATATAGAAGACTGTGTGAAAAAGGGTTATGTAAAAAAAGGTGAAAATCCATTGCAGGTTGCTGCAAAACAACTCACTAAAGATGGTATCACAATTCTTCACACAATTGGTGGTGATGACACAAATACATCAGCGGCTGAGCTAGCCAGTTATATGGCTTTGAGTGGACATGAACTTATTGTTGTGGGAATACCTAAAACAGTTGATAATGATATAACCCCGATTACACAAAGCTTGGGAGCATGGACAGCAGCAGAACAAGGAGCGATTTTCTTTGAGAATGTTGTAAATGAAAATACTACCAGTTCCCGTCAATTGATCGTTCATGAAGTAATGGGTAGAGATTGCGGCTGGCTCACAGCAGCCACAGCTTATGAATATCGTAAGAAGCTTGAAAAGAGAGCTTTCCTGCCGGATATCAGACTTGGCAAAGAACGCTGGGATATAGATGCTATATTCATTCCTGAAATGACACTGGATCTTCCAAAAGAGATGGATAGATTATCGAAATTGATGGATGAGAAAGATTGTGTTAATATATTTTTGAGTGAGGGAGCTGGTGTAGAAACCATTGTTGCAGAGATGGAATCAAATGGGGAAGAGGTGAGAAGAGATGCCTTTGGACATGTACGATTGGATGAATTGAATCCGGGGCAATGGTTTGCCAAGAAATTTACCAAATTGCTGAGAGCAGATAAAACACTGGTTCAAAAAAGTGGATATTTTGCACGCTCTTCTGCTCCAAATGATAGAGATCTGGAATTGATTATGGCTTTTGCTGATTTGGCTGTAAAAGCAGCGATAAATGGTCAGAGTGGTGTTATTGGTCAGGATGAAGATGTTAATAATAAACTAAGTATAATAGATTTTTCACGGATTCAAGGTGGAAAACCTTTTGATATTTCTAAAGAATGGTTTCAAAATATGCTCAAAGAAATCGGACAAATTAGATAATAAAGGGATAGGTGTAGAGATGAAAATCAGATTTAAAGATGTAAGTTCAGGAATAGTAGAAGCTCGTGCAGTTATCGAGATAATCCCGGGTGTTTATATTAATGAAGTAACTATTCTTAACAAAGATGGAGATATTATTATTGAACTACCGCAGAAGAGTTTCAGAGGTAAAGATGAGAGAATGCACTATTTGAATATTCTTACTTTTGAGAACGAGAATAAAGAGACATTATGGATAATGGACGTAAAAGAAGAATATCTTGCTTGGCGTAAGAATAATAAAAAAGTTTTAGTTTACGAAGGATAAAAATGTTAAAAGGGATAATAGTAGGAAAGTTAATAATTCCTGTTATTTGTTTCCTATAAAATATGAGTAAAAACGAAAGAGTGTTTCTGGTTGGAGTGATTTGGGGAGATGAATCCACAGAGCATTTCAACGAATCAATGGAAGAGTTACGTCAGTTAGCTGATACTGCCAGTTGTGAAGTTGTTGATACCTTTTATCAAGCATCAAAAAGACCGAATACAGCAACCTATGTAGGCAAAGGGAAACTGCAGGAAATCAAAAAAGCTGCCAGTAATTCTCATGTTCACACACTTATCTTCAATAATAATCTTTCTCCATCTCAATCACGAAATATTTCAGATGTTTCCGGTTGTAATGTGGTTGATAGAACCGAGATAATTTTAGATATTTTTGCCAAACATGCCAGAACCAAACAATCTAAATTACAAGTTGAACTTGCTCAATTGGAATATGCGTATACTAAGCTGAAAAGGAAGTGGAAGCATCTTTCGAGGATTCAGGGTGGTATTGGTTTTCGTGGTCCTGGAGAGACACAAATTGAAGTAGATAGACGTGAGATCCGCAAGAAAACATCTGTTCTAAAGAAAAAAATTAAAAATATAGAACAAGTATCTTTGACTAAGAGAAATAAACGAAAAAATATAACTTCCATTGCACTGGTTGGATACACAAATGCCGGTAAGTCTACTCTATTCAATATACTAACCAACGAGAATCGTTATACTGCAGATCAACTTTTTGCAACATTAGATTCCAAAACAAGGGCAATTGAAACAGAATCCAAAGAAACCCTTGTTATTACAGATACGATCGGATTTATTCGCAAACTTCCTCATAGACTTGTTTCATCTTTTCATTCTACTTTATTGGAAGTTTTAGAAGCAGATCTGCTACTGCATGTGGTTGATGTGTCATATCCAAATCTGCTTGAATTGATGGAAGCGGTTGAAGATGTCCTTCAGGATATCAAAGTTGAGCAAAAGAATATTCTTATTGTGTTCAACAAAACTGATAAAGTAAATGGAAACCACTATTTATTTACCAAGAAAAAATTGATTAATAATTATCCTGATAGTGTTTTTATTTCCGCAAAAACAGGTGAAGGAATTGATAGATTAAACAAGAAGATCGAAGAATTTATACAAAGATCTAAGAGATGCATCGAATTTGAAGTTCCTGTTGAAATGCAGAGCTTGATGTCGTTCCTATACAAAAATGCAGAGATAATAGAAAGTAGGTATAAAAAAACAACGAATTCTCAAGCTCTAAAACTAAAAATTAGTGGACAATTATTAGCTGGAATAAAAAAACAAATAGAAGATTATAAGTTATTAAAATTTATTAATAATAAATAAAATATATAAAAAAGAAAAAAGGAGAAAAAATGATCAGTGATTTACAGGAAATACTATCAATCAATGCCAAAGGAATGAAGAAATCTGCTATTCGTGAGTTACTTAAGTTAACTAAAGATCCGGAAATTATCTCTTTTGCAGGAGGATTACCAGCACCTGAAACTTTCCCAATCGATGAACTTGTAGGGATAACAACCAAAGTATTACGTGAAGATGGAGAAAAAGCACTGCAATACGGTTCAACTGAAGGTGATGACAGACTACGCGAATTGGTTGCTGAAAACTACATTCAGGAAGGATTCAAGATTACTAAAGATAATATATGTATTACTACAGCTTCCCAACAGGGGCTTGATTTGCTTGGTAAAATATTCATCAATCGTGGAGACAAAGTTCTGGTTGGTCTTCCTTCTTATCTGGGTGGATTGCAAGCTTTCAATGCCTATGGTGTTGAAATGATTGGAATTGAATTTGATGAGCATGGGATGCGTTCCGATAAAGTGGAAGAAGTTCTAGCTGATTTGAAAACAAAAGGTGAAAAGCCAAAATTTATTTATATTATTCCGGATTTTCAAAACCCTGCAGGTGTAACCATGCCGGAATTCCGACGTGAAGAGATCATCAAGATTGCAAAAGAATATGAAGTTCTTATTGTAGAAGACAGCCCATATAAACAAATTCGTTTTGAAGGAAAAGATCAGAAAAGTTTATATGCACTCGATGGTGAGGGTAATGTGATTAATCTTGGTACGTTTTCCAAGATATTCGTTCCCGGATTTAGAATTGGTTGGGTAATTGCTCACAAAGATATTGTTGATAAATTTGTTATGGCAAAGCAGGGAACAGATCTCTGTACATCTCCATTTGTTCAGAAGATCGCTGCAAAGTACATTGAGGAAGGTTATTTCGCAAAATCCCTTAAAGAAACTATCCAAAATTACAAAGAGAAAAAAGAAGTAATGATTGCAGCATTTGAAAAATATATGCCGGAAGGAGTAACTTGGACTGAACCTGAAGGTGGTCTCTTCCTATTTGTAACTTTACCGGAATATATGGATGCTGAGAAACTCTTCCCGAAAGCAATTGAAAAGAAAGTTGCTTTTGTGATCGGTAGTGTATTCCATTGTGATGGTAGTGGAAAGAATACAATGAGAATTAACTTTTCTTATGTGAACAAAGAAAAGAATTTGGAAGGTGTGAAGCGTCTTGCTGAAGTTATTAAAGCCGAAATGAAATAGTAATTCAAAAATATATAATGAGAAGTCTTTTATTTTCTCTTTTCTTTGGAAGTTACAGGAGTAGAATTTGAGCAAATTCAATGTAGCTGTTGTCGGTGCCACCGGAGCTGTTGGAAGAGAGATGGTCAAGATTCTGGGAGAACGTAATTTTCTTGTTAAGGATCTTGTTCTTTTAGCTTCGGTAAAGTCAACTGGAGAAACTATCTTCTTCAAGAAAAAGAAGCTTGAAGTTCAAGAATTGAATAATAATAGTTTTAAAAATATTGATATTGCTCTATTCAGTGCTGGAAGCTTGGTAAGTAAAAAGTTTGTTCCGATAGCTGTTAAGAATGGTACTATTGTTATAGATAACAGTAGTGCCTTCAGAATGGATTCAGATGTACCATTAGTAGTACCGGAAGTTAACCCTGGTGATATAAAAAAACACAATGGAATTATTGCAAATCCAAATTGCTCTACAATTCAAATGGTGGCCGCACTTAAACCGATATTAGATGAAGCTGGAATAAGTAGAATAATCGTATCAACCTACCAATCTGTTTCAGGTACAGGAAAAGATGCAATTGATGAATTGAAAGAACAATCATTTCAAATATTGAATAATAAGAAACCAACTCGAGAAATATATCCACATCAGATCGCTTTTAATATTCTTCCGCATATTGATGTATTTGAAAATAATGGATACACAAAAGAAGAGATGAAACTTATTCATGAAACAAAGAAGATTTTTGATAATAACAAAATTAAAATAACAGCAACTGCCGCTCGTGTTCCTGTTTTCTATGGTCATTCCGAATCTGTTTATATCGAAACTGAAGAGCATATATCGATTAAAAAATTAAAAAATATCTATTTAAAAACAAAGGGAATAAAACTAGTTGATGATATTGATAACAACAAATATCCGCTCGCGATAATGAGCGAAATTTATGATGATGTTATGATTGGCAGATTACGCAAAGATCTAACAGAACCAAATGGAATAAATATGTGGATCGTAGCGAATAACCTGCGTAAAGGCGCAGCACTTAATGCAGTTCAAATTGCTGAATTGCTAATATAGGATGATCTTTTGAAAATTGTAATTCAGAAATTTGGTGGCACTTCATTACAGAATGCAAAGATCAGGAATAAGGTTGCTGAATATGTGTATATCGCAATTAAAGATGGTTTTTCCCCTGTTGTAGTTGTATCTGCTTTAGGTAGAAAAGGAGATTCATATTCTACAGATACACTTTTAGAAATTGCCACTTCCTCTTTTGAGAATATCTCCCCCCGTGAAAAAGATTTGATCATGTCTTGCGGAGAACTTATCTCTGCTGTTGTTATGGTACAAACATTGAAGCAAAAAGACATCGATGCAGTTGCGCTAAATGGAATGCAAGCCGGTATTATTACTGATGAAAGTTTTAATCAGGCAAATATTCAAAAAGTTATTCCAGATAATATATTAAATGCAATCAATAATGGCAAGGTTCCTGTTGTAACTGGATTTCAGGGAATAAGCGAAAATGGTGAAATAACTACATTCGGCAGAGGTGGCAGTGATACAACTGCCAGTATTCTGGCAGCAGCATTAATGGCAGATCATATAGAAATATATTCGGATGTCGAAGGCATATTAACTGCTGATCCACGCCAAATTCCTGATGCCAGGAATATACCCAAAACCAGCTATATTGAAGCTGTAGAGATGGCTAATAAAGGTGCGAATGTCATCCATCCACAAGCAGTTAAGATAGCATCTCAATACAAAATTCCAATTAAACTGTTTTCAACATACAATAATGAAAAATCAACTATTATCCATGAAATGAAAAATGAGAGACCTGTTACCGGAATAACCAGTAAAACAAATATAATCTACACTCGAATTTATCCTAAAAAAGATAATATTCATAAAACCGGATTAAATATTTTTAAAAAACTTGCGTTGCAGAATATCAGTGTTGATTTTATTGATATAACTCCTGAACTGATATCATTCATTATTAATGAAGATAAGGAAAATAAATTCATTGGAATATTAGAAGAGAATAATTATGAATTTAAAACAGAGAATGATTTTTCAAAGATCTCTGTAGTTGGCTCTGGAATGACGGGAATGCCGGGAGTGATGGCTAAGATCGTGAAGGCTTTAAGTTCCAAAGACATTATGATCTACGAATGTACAGACTCATATACGACAATTTCATGTCTTGTAAAAAGTGTAGATGAAATTGAAGCAATTATTGCGTTACACAAAGAATTTGAACTAGGAAATAAATAATGTTAAAAAATATTGTAACAACTTTTCTCGTAGCAACTATTTTTATTAGTTTAAATGCAGAGATCAGTAAAACACAAAATAATATGAATCTGATATTTCTACGTGAATTAGATTCCAATTTATTAGAAACGATTAAGATCATGGATGCATATAATCAAGCAACGAATAATATTCCGTACGAGGTATTGGGAACAGAACGTTATCAGAAGTTCTTAATGGAAATGACAATGATCTGCATGAACTTAAGGAATGATATCTCCAGTTCGACCGAATTAAATTCTGAACAGAGAGAAATGTTAATTAAAGAATTGATCAGCTCCATAAAAGCAGATGTGAAAAGTGTATCTGAATCAATTACAGAACAACAGGACCTACAAGGAAAGCGATTTAGTAAATTGTTCAAACAGAAAATTAATGCACATTTAAAAGAGATAAGAAAAGAGATAATTATTGAAGAAGAAAAGATAATTGAAAGTAAAACTTTTGATCAATATTACTTTCATCTCCATTCTCAGCAGTTTATTTATCAACTTATCATGGATTTCTTAAAACCTTCTGAATATTTGAGCAAATCAAACAGAGCATTTCTCATTCGTATTGCTGCAGAGATTGAATATAATATAATAAATTCTCCGGGACCAACAGAATGATGAAAATATTATTAACTATACTTACATTCATATTAGGTGCAGCACTCGGTTATTTATATTATCGTGTTATTGGTTGCAAAGATGGCGGTTGACCAATGTCATCAAACGTTTGGTCAAACGTTGTAATCGGTGCATTATTTGGTTACCTACTGCTTTCGCCAGCTATAGAGAAATTATTAAAATAGTATGAATATTGATGTGAAACTTATCTTTCATCCTACACTTGGTAAAGTTCATTTTAAGAAAAGCAAGAAAGCCAATAATTTGAGATTATCAATTGATGGTGCAAAGAAAATTAAGTTTACAGTACCTAAAAATAGTTCAATTCATAATGCTGAGAAATTCCTCAATTCAAAAACTGATTGGATAAATAAACAATTAATAAAAATCGATCAGAGAAATAATTTTACACTTCAAAATACATTGAATTCCAATTTATATGAAAAAGGGGAAGCAAAAGAAATTATTCGTACTCGGCTTAATGAATTGTCACAAATTCATGGATTGAGTTTCAATCGATCTTTTATACGTTCCCAGAAAACGCGGTGGGGAAGTTGTTCTGCTAAGAATAATATTAATTTGAATATTAAACTTATCAATCTTCCAGCGGAATTAAGAGATTATGTTATCATACATGAATTGGTTCATACAATAGTAAAAAACCATGGACAACAATTCTGGACTGAAATGGCAAAATATTATCCAAATCCAAAAGGGATAGATAAAAAGTTGCGAAATTATAACCTGAGATTGATGTAATTATGATAAGAGATATCAAACTTTCCGACAAAAAAGATGTATTGCGAATATCATCTCAAATATGGGGAGGTAATGATTATGTGAGTGGTGTTTTTGATGAATGGGTAAAAGATGAAGATGGGCTTTTTACCGGTTATTGGGAAAATGAAATACTTATCGGCTTTGGAAGAATGCGGTTTCTTACACCTGCAAATATTTGGCTTGAAGCTCTACGAAAAGATCCCCAGACAGATGTTAAAGGCGTAGGACAGAAAATTGCTAAATATTATATGGAGCATTTGAAAGGCAAAAGAATAGAATCAGTAAGATTTTCCACCTATTTTGGAAATATTGCTTCAATAAAACTTAATGAGAAATTAGGATTTAATATGATCCTGAAACTTTCATTAAAAGAGTTAGAAATTTCAAACCATCAAATAAAACCAATTAATGAAGCAATATCAACCTATATTGATTATGACATGTTGGATAAATATATTTTAGATTCTTCCTATCTAATAGGATCAAAAAACTTTATTGGAAGAGGTTGGGTAGTGCATCAATATTCAAGTAAATTATTAGAAGAATTTCATTCAGAAAAGCAATATGTAATTTATTCTGAAAACGGAGAGATAAAAGGCGCTATCCTTTTCTCTGATGTAGATTACAAAAATGTCTATTGGATTAGCTTGATTGAGGCAGAGAATGAAGAAATATATAAAGAATTATTGAATTCTGCAATATCGAGAGCTTTGGAAAACAACTGTAAAAAAATTCAATTATTAGTGCCAGACATTTCAAAATTAATGGGTATTGTGAATCTTAGCAGTTTTAGAAGCTGGGAGCAGAATAACGACTTTTTACTTTATGAAATGCCTGAAAATCTAATCGGGCAAATAACGGGAGTATAAAGTGATTCCAAAAGATTTGCAGCTATTTAAATTCTCAGCTTATGGTTTCCTGAAAAATCAACGTTTCTTCGATATTTTCATATTCTTATTTTTTCTCGAGCAGGGGATTTCTTTCTTACAGATCGGTACATTGATCTCTATCAGAGAGATCGCAATTTTAATATTTGAAATCCCAACAGGATTTGTTGCAGATAGTCTTGGCAGGCGCAAATCGATGGTCTTTTCTTTTTCAGCCTATATCTTTTCTTTCTTCATTTTCTTTTTCTTTCCCAGTTTTCTTTTATATATTGTCGCGATGATCTTCTTTGCATTGGGAGATGCCTTTCGCACAGGCACTCATAAAGCCATGATCCTGCATTATCTTAAACTCAATGATATATTGCATTTAAAAGTAGAATACTATGGTTACACGCGAAGTTGGTCACAAATGGGTTCAGCTTTGGCGGCTCTTATCGCAGGTGGAATTGTTCTTTATTCCGGTGAATACAAATATATCTTTTTAGGTTCGGTAATTCCTTATATATTTGCCTTGATATTAATGCTCACCTATCCAAAAGAGTTGGATGGTGAAAGAGAATATAAAGAAGGATTATTGAATAATATTCAGCATAATTTCAAAATGACTTATACAAGTTTAAAATTGAGTTTTAATGAACCGCTTTTACGAAAAGCACTAATGAATTCTGCAATATTTGATGGGTTATTCAAAACTGTGAAAGATTACATTCAGCCTATTCTTCAACTGGTTGTTTTATCTATTCCATTTTTACTTGAAATGGAAAAACGAGAATCGATTATAATCGCTATCGTTTATTGCATTATATATATTTTAACTTCATATGCATCACGTAATGCAGGTAAATTAAAGAATCGATTTTCATCACTATCTATTGCAGTGAATAGCACATATATTACTGGTGTTTCATTTGTTTTTTTAGCTGGTTTGTTCTTTATTCTTAACTTACAAATTATTATAATAATTTTATTTATAGTTTTATTCATTTTACAGAATCTACGCAGACCGATCAATATTGGTTTTATCAGCGAGAACATTTCGCATGATGTAATGGCATCAGGATTGTCGGTCGAATCACAATTAAAAACAATATTTGTAGCCGTGATGTCACCCTTAATGGGCTTCATTGCTGATTCTATAAATATCGGAGCAGCATTCATTATTTTAAGTTCCTTGACACTATTAATTTTCCCTTTGATAAAGGTTAGTGGGAAAGAAAATTAATGGGAAAAAGAGTTGGAGATAGTATGATCAGAGACATGATTGTAAAAAATCGGAGTTATCGAGGATTTCATCAGAATCATAAAATTGAAACTAGCGTTCTAAAGGATTTTATCGATCTTGCTCGATTATCACCTTCAGCAGAGAATTTACAGCGTTTACGATTTAAAATCTGCAATACAGAAGTAGAAAATGAAAAGGTTTTCTCTTGTTTGGGCTGGGCTGGATATTTAAAAGATTGGAATGGACCCGAAACTGGAGAACGTCCATCGGCATATATAACTATTTTATCAACGGAAAAAGATATTGGAAAAGTTGCTTGTGATGCAGGGATAGCATGTCAATCCATATTGCTTGGAGCCGTTGAATCA
>JAOZPK010000184.1:0-1763 GCA_029932755.1 Candidatus Cloacimonadota bacterium
TCGGAATAGATTTCAACAATAGCTTTTGGATTGATATCTAATATGCGATCACGCATTGCTTCGGTTTTCATCATCCCAATAGTGCTGTGAAGAGCAGGTAATTGCCGATTCAAATTAGAGATACTTATTGTATCAAAATCAACCAATAGAAATGAATTAATACCGCTTCTGGCAAGAGCTTCGGCAGCATAACTTCCAACTCCTCCCAAACCCATAACCGCAACTCTGGTCTTTTGAAATATCTCTATTGCTTCTTTCCCGAATAATAATTCAGTTCTATTAAATTGTTCCATGTTATAATCTTTTCAACTTGTTTGAAATATAAAGTTGAACTCCTTTATTTATATATCATTTTATGATTTTTATATTGGCTTTCTATTAATTTTGCAACACTTATTCCAGTAATTTTAGAAATGTTTTCTAAATTCCATAGAAGATTTTTCAAATGATTATACTCTTCTTTAGAATACAGTGGTTGCTGATATGGTGCATCAGTTTCAAACAGAAAAAAACCACGTTTGATAATGTAATCAATGCAATCATTTTTTGGCGGTTTACAGCCAATGGAAAAAGCAAGATCAAATTTAGAAAAATTTTCTGCAATATCTTTTGAAGCATTGAATCCATGAAGATATCCTGTTACTTTTGGAAAATTGTTTTTTAAGATTTTATACAATTCATAGTATTTTCTAACTATATGGAAAACAATCGGCAGGTCAAAATTGCAAGCAATATCAAGCTGTTGAAGCAGAATCCGATTTTGCCAATCCTCGTTGTCATTGCGTCCATCCAGTCCAATTTCTCCAATTCCAACGATCTTCTTTTCTTCACATAATTGGATAATTCTATCCAGATCAGATTCTTTGCTCTTCTTATAATAGGGATGAATCCCAGCACACCATTTCATATTTGGGATTTCGTTTTGAATATGCCAATCGTATTCTTCCTGGCATAAAGCTGATGAAATAAAACTAGAGATTCCCAATTTTAAAGCTTCGGGGATTTCAGCAAAGATCCTTTCATCATTTAAATGACAGTGTGCATCTATAAGACCCTTCATAGATATTTCCAAAAAAGTTCTCAGGTATGAAACCTGAGAACTTTTATTATATATTTCAATTTACAATTACTTAAAAACTAAACTCTACACCCAAACTCATTGAAGTGATAGTTTCTGCCGTACCTTTGATTTTACCATCATTATTAAGATCAACGTAACGTTCCTGATAGCTTCCTACTAGTTGTGTGCTTCCACCTAATGAATATCCAAGTGAACCGTTAATAATTGCATTTGGTGTCTTGAATTCGCTCAGCTTGTCAAATCCTGTTTGAGAATATCCGATCTCAGCTTTTGTGAGTTTAGGAATTATTTTTGTATCAAAATTTGCTTTTCCCCATAAAGAACGTGAGTTGTTATCATTTTTATCATACATATCTTCATAAGCTACAGTAACAAACAGGAAATTGAGAATATTGGTAGTAAGAGCTCCATACCAACCATGTGATTTAGTTCTATCTGCAAGTTGATATTCCTCTTTAGAAATTGCTGTTTTCTCTCCCATACTATCAATCACTACGACTGCTCGTTGTTCATCATAAAGCTGATCAAAGAAAGCAGGCATAAAGTCATCCTGATAAATTCTGTACTCCAGATTCATATGGAAAATAAGGAATTTTGAATTAAAACCAGGAAAAATGAAGCCCATGCCATGCCCGTCAATTTGAGCAGCTTCACCATAATGACTTAAGGTAAATAGAGGATT
>JAOZPK010000184.1:1863-3146 GCA_029932755.1 Candidatus Cloacimonadota bacterium
GTCAATCTCCCACCCAGAATCTCATTTTTCACAGCATTTGCAGTAAATACTTCCGCTGTCATTCCAGCTATAGGAAGTTTACCGCCAAGTTGTATGCCGATCTGTTTATATTCAGGATAGCGTAACATATTAGAATAATCTTTCATTACCAAGCCGTGTCCCAACGTATACGATTTAAAGCCACCGAGTCTTCCATAAAAAGAATCTCCACGCTGACCATAACGAAGATAATAAATTTTATTAACATAATCTTCAAAACTGTCCCAGTCTTCTGTTCGTACATCACCGTTGCTATCTATCATCAGATCTATATCCAATCCTAATCCAAATTTGCCAAAAGTAAGCTCCGGCATTAATCTTATCTGAGTATAAGTCTCTTCTCCCAGCATTACAGAACCAACACCACCACCCATATTGAATGGTCCGGAAGAGGAATCATCTGCTTCTTCTCCGTCTTCTTCTTCTTCAATTACTTCAGGTGCTTCAATGGGAGTTTCTTCTCTATCTCTTATTGGAATTTCCTCTTCTAATATTGTTTCGTATTCTTCATTAATAAATTCGCTTCGGGATTCTTCGATTTCATCTGGATCAAATAGTGCTACAATAATTGGTTGATCTCCGGATGTCGTACCTCTTTGTCCAGCTAATATTATTTCAGTTTGACCGGTAATAATGTTTTGAAAGAGAACTTCACCTTCAAATGTAAAGAGCTCAGTAGTTCCATCTTCAGAAACATTAAGCATGAAATTTGTTCCCTTTACCGATGCCACAGTTGTAGGAGTTTCAATTTCAAATTTACCTGTGCTTTTTTCTACTTTTGCCCAAAGTTCACCCATTTTAAGCAGACTTTTCTTATTATACTTTTCACCCTCTTTTTCTGTGCGGATATTAAGGATTGTATTGGGGAATAGTTTAATAATAGAACTTTTATCTTCAAATTGAATAACGGCATAAGATTCAGCTTTTGTTTCAATTTCATCACCATTGTAAAGCTCATCTCCAAGTTTCAGAGCAGAGCTCTCAAGGTTTCTTGTAAGATCTACATCTCCCTTTACTTTGAGTGGATATGCTACAGAGACAATGGCATATACTCCTGTTAAATTAATAATTATAAATAATACCAAAATAATAATTTTCTTATTCATTGTATCCTCCTGATAATTTCTATCTAAAATCTCCAATTTGTATGCATGGTGTCAAGAATAATGTGGAAACTTGCAGTATAGAGTGAATTAGTAGACTTCTTTTTGTGGACAGAATTAGTTCATATTTTTTCTTGTTAA
>JAOZPK010000185.1 GCA_029932755.1 Candidatus Cloacimonadota bacterium
ACCTGGTTGAAATGCAAAATAAATTACAAGAATTAAAGAATAAATTACATGAAATTCCTAAAGATAGTCAAATGCTAAAAGAGCAGATCGATGAAGAGATGATCGCAGAAGTTGTTTCAAAATGGACAGGCATTCCTGTTTCAAAACTTATGAAGAGTGAAATGCAAAAACTTATTAAGATGGAAGACATATTATCGAAAAGAGTCATTGGCCAGATGGAAGGTATCAAGGCAGTCTCAAATGCAATAAGAAGATCAAGAAGCGGGCTTTCCGATAGTGAAAAACCTATTGGCTCTTTCCTCTTTATGGGTCCAACCGGAGTAGGGAAAACAGAGTTGGCAAAAGCTCTGGCAGAATATCTTTTCGATACGGGAAAAGCTATAATCCGTATTGATATGAGTGAATTTATGGAGAAGCACTCGGTTGCCAGATTGATCGGTGCTCCCCCTGGATATGTAGGTTATGAGCAGGGTGGATATTTAACTGAAGCTGTGCGAAGAAAACCTTACAGTATAATTTTATTGGATGAGATCGAGAAAGCTCACCGCGATGTTTTTAATGTGCTTTTACAGATTCTTGATGATGGTAGAATGACTGATGGAAAAGGTAGAACAGTAGATTTTAAAAATACAGTTATCATCATGACTTCAAATATTGCATCACAGCTTATTTCTGAAATGGGTGATAAAACTGAGGATGATGTAAAAATCCAGTTGAAGGAACATTTAAAGCAATACTTCCGTCCAGAATTCTTGAACAGGTTGGATGATATTATTATTTTCCACCGTCTCACAAAAGAGCAGATAAAAAAAATCATCATGTTACAACTTGAACTTCTCAAAATGCGTTTAAATAGCAGGAACATTAAAATTGATTTTAGTGAGTCAGTTGTTTCGGAATTGGCTGAGCTTGGGTTTGATCCTCAATTTGGGGCAAGACCGCTTAAACGTGTTATTCAAAAAGAGATAGAAAACAAACTGGCTGTTCAAATTTTAGAAGGGAATATTTCATCTGATAAGAAGATCAAGATTGATTTCAATGGAACAGAATTTATATTCAGATAAGAATATTTTTGAATTTGTAAAACAAAAAAGAGATGCAAAAATGCATCTCTTTTTTTAATATTCTAACGAAAAGCAATGTAAGTTATTGTTTATCGGTAAGCTTTAACATCCAAAATGTTGATTCTAAAGCAAGTCCGTCCTTTGATCTTCTATTTTCACCAAGACCCATATGGGAACCAGTAATAAAATAAGAATTATTTTTCTCTTTTAGGTATTCTTTTGGGAAAAGATAAGTTCCATCTTTCTGCTTAAACTGCTCTAAATGCTTTAAACAATTTTTATACCATTTACTTTCTCTAGCAACCTTAAACGGACTCATTAAGATCATTCTAATGATTAAGTTCTGCTTTTGAAACTCGTCGATATCAAAGCCAAAATATCCGGGTAACCAGACATTCCAACCTAATACAGTATAACGCTTAACTCCCGCCATTACAATCCCATAGTCTTCCGGAATTTTTTGATATTTTTTATCTAAAATGTAGGAAATAATATGATCAATTTTATCTGGGAATTCATCATAGAATGCTGAAAATGTAAGGAGATCATGTATCCATGGCAATTTGAATTTTCCATCGATATAAATTTCAGGATCGATAAGTGAATGATTTTCAAATGCACTTGATATTCCTTTATAATTAGCCTTATCAGCGAAAATAGAAAAATTATCATCTTTAGTAAAATCATAGATCATATTAATTCGCTCACGAATAAATGTATTAACAGGTTCAATATCTTTAAAACCAGATGCAGATAGAAATGATGCAATAAGATTTTCATAGAAAAAATCAATAGGGTTTTCAATAGGTTCTTCCGATTCGGTCTCGATACTTTCTTTTAACCATTTTACATATGATTTTGATGAATCTTCTAATTTATTGAAACCTGCCTTTATTCCCATGAATACAAGTTTGCCCATTGCATTTTCAAAACAGTAATCATAGCTGCCATGTATATAATTTAACCTGCGCTTATCTTTCAGACATTTCATCCAATAATGAGCTTTTGGTGTTTTCATTAATTCTGTTCTTAAAGAAGAAATATTGTATTCTGATTTATCATCAGTAAGCTCTGTTGCAGTACGATATCGAATTATAGCATCTCCGTTTTCAAAAAGCCAGTCAATTAGTTTCTTTCGATTCATTCGATTCCCTTTATTATTTATACTTAATATTCACACTTCATTCACTAATGTATTGAAAATAATATAGATATAATGTCAATAAAAAAAGAGGTGAAAGAAATCCACCTCTAATTTATTAGCCTATTTAAATCACTATTTTAGTAGAATACACTTTTTTACAGATAATTTTGTATCAGCCTGCAATCTATAAAGATAAACACCGGTTGAAACATGATTACCATTATCATTCTTCCCATTCCATACTACACTATAGGGGGATGCAGATAATTGTTCATTAATTAGAGTTCTTATCAATTGCCCCTTAATATTAAATATTTTCAAGGATACTTTAGAATCTTTTTTTAGGTTGAAACTAATTGAAGTCTCCGGGTTGAATGGATTCGGAAAATTACCAATTAATTCAGCAATATCATTAGGATCAGGAATTGTATTATTTGGTGAATGGGAAACAGCTTCACCACCTGAAATACAGATTATTGTTCCATCTCTACCACCACAGACCATTTCCCATGAATCGTCATTGGTAATATCAGGAATTGAAGCAATTGCATCGATAGCAGTTCCCATGTTGACAGAACCAATTTCTGAACCATCAACTCCATTCAGAAAGTATCCGTAATTATTATTGAAAAGTGTTCCAACCAGCAAATCATTTATCCCGTCTCCGCTGATATCAGGAATACGAGCGGCATTCCATGGTTGGTCGGCAACAGGTTGACTCCAGATTTGATCTCCGTTAGAACCATCGATAACAACAGCATTTTGAAATCCACTGTGAGCGATTGCAAAATCATGAGCATCATCATTGTTCACATCATCAAGTTTGATGAAGCGCAAGATTATTGCTGTTCCGATATTTCCATTCCAGATTTCGGATCCATCAGCAGGTTCAATGCAATAATAATTCCCTGAAAAATCTCCTGCAATAATTTCCC
>JAOZPK010000069.1 GCA_029932755.1 Candidatus Cloacimonadota bacterium
ATGAAGTGATTATAGTTCTTCTGTCGCGAACAATATCGAGCATCTCTTTTTTATAAATTACGATTATTTTCTTTAAATTCATACATCCTCCCCACTTATGCTATTCACATAATGGATGAAGATGTCGTCAAGGTCATGCAGACCGGTATCTTTTTTAAGATCTTCCCAACTTCCCTGAGCCAGAACCTTTCCCTGATGGATCATAATAATCTTATCTGCAATCCGTTCAGCTTCTCGCATAATATGTGTTGAGAAAAGAACACATTTTCCGTCCTCTTTGCATTTATGAATGAAAGAAATAATATTTTTTGCAGTTAAGATATCAAGTCCAGAAGTTGGTTCATCAAAAATCATTATTGGAGGATCATGAATAATTGAACGTGCAATAGAAACTTTTTGTTTCATGCCTGTTGAAAGGAAATCGATCTTCTTATCTAGGAAATCATGCATATCCAATAGATCTGCCATTTCATTAATTCTGTCATCAATTTTATTTTCAGGTACATCATAAAGTCTGGCAAAATATGTAATCGTTTCACGAGCAGTAAGCCTGGCATAAAGACCTGTATCGCCGGAAAGAAATCCAAGATTAGCTCTCACATTTTGAGGATCTTTTTTAAGATCATAACCCTCTAGAGTTGCAGTTCCGGTTGTTGGTTGCAATACTGTAGACAGCATCCGCATCGCAGTAGTCTTCCCTGCTCCGTTCACTCCCAATAAAACAACAATCTCACCTTTATCAGCGGTAAATGAGAGATCATCAACAGCGTAAAGTTTTTCCCCATTTTGCTGTAGAAAAACTTTTGTCAGGTTATTAACGATTATCATATCACCTCATACATTTTTATAAAAAAAGGTAGAGATAGTTTTCTTATCTCTACCTTATATTTTAATCTATACTTTAGGAATAAAATCTGTTTTATCGTCGATCAGTCGCACAAATTCAGCGAGTAATTTAACAGCACCCTCGAGATCTTTAAAAGAGATCACTTCATTTGGAGTGTGCATGTATCTATTTGGAATACTGATGAGACCAGCAGCAACACCTGCTCTTGTAACTTGGATCGCATTTGCATCAGTTCCTGTTCCGCGAGGTGCAGCTTCAATTTGATATTTAACTTTTGCCTTATCTCCTGCTTTTTTGAGAAGTTCAAAAACCTTTGGATTAATATTTGCACCAACAGCTATGGTTGGTCCTTTTTCTAAGGCAACATCACCAAGTTGATTTTTATTCATTCCCGGATAATCAGTAGCGTGAGTGACATCGATAGCTATTCCAACATGAGGATCTATCCCAAAAGCACTTGTCCTTGCACCGCGAAGTCCAACCTCTTCCTGAACTGAAGAAACAGAGTATACATTTGCTGCAATTTTTTCTCCAGCAAGTTCCTTAAGTAGGAGTCCTGCGATGTAAACACCAGCTTTATTATCTGTGGCTTTAGTGGTTATAATACTTCCTGAAAGAGTTTCTAAACCCGGAGAGAATGTTGCGTGATCACCAACACATACTTTTTTTTCAGCAGCTTTTTTATCTTTTGCACCAATATCTATCCAAAGATCAGACATTTTTGGAGTGCTCTTTCTATCTTCAGGACTCATCAAATGAATCGGTTTTCTGCCAATAATACCACGTACAACCTTTTTGTTGTGATAGATATTTACGCGAAGTCCCGGAAGTAAAGTTGCATCTACACCACCAATAGAAGTAAATCTGATAAATCCTTTATCATCGATATAATTTACCATAAGTCCAACCTCGTCAGCATGACCTGAAACCATAAAGCGAAGTTTTCCAGTTCCTTTTTTTAGTGCGATCACATTCCCATGAACGTCAGTTGTAACCTCATCTGCAAATTCTTTTACAAAATTTCTATACACTTCTTGTGCCGGTTGTTCAAATCCTGATGGGCTTGGTGCCATTACAAGATCTTTAAAGAATTTTTTTTCCATAATCTTTTCTCCTATTTATATTTATTAACAATTATTAGCTTTCCCTGATGCAAAAGGATTCACATTCTTCTTAACTTGTTTTGCTGGTTTTTTATGAGGAATCAGGCAGAGGAATTTAAGTGTTGTATCACCTGTGTTTTTATAATTATGCTTCATGAAGGGATCTACGAATATTACATCACCTGATTTAAATGGCAATTCACCATCTTCTGTAACCAAAGCACCGGTTCCTTCCACAATAAAATTTTCATGTTCCCAACTATGTGAATGATATGGTGTAAAACCACCGGGGGCAACTTCAAACATACGCATGGCAAAATTTGGTGCTTTATCTTTTTCCGAGATAAGCCAACGGATCTTTGTTTTCTTTGCACCTTCCATTGTAACTTCTTCTAAAATTACTTCTGAATAATGTTTAAGTTTCATTTTCCCTCCAAAATTTATTAAATGAAAATGAGGTATCTAACTATAAGACACCTCAATTTTTTAAAATTACTTCTAGAACTTAAACTGAGATAACTTCTTTAACTTCCGGGATCTCTTCTTTCAGAACTCTTTCGATGCCAGCTTTAAGAGTGAGAGTTGCCATCGGGCAATTCCCACAAGCACCTTGTAATCTTACTTCTACAACATTATCTTCAGTGATATTTATAAGCTCGCAATCTCCTCCATCTGCTTGAAGGGATGGCCGTACTTTATCCAGAACTACCTGAACTTTTACTTTATCTAACATTTTTCCTCCATTCATTTACTTTAATGTTACCCAAAATATAATAACTAAAAATTAGTAAAGTTAAAATTAAAAATTCCTTTTTTAATATAGAATAGATACCATTTATTATATTTCTTGACTTCAAAACTCTAATTTTAAGCGTAGTTTTGAAATTATTCACTAAAAATAAAGGAGAGAAAGATGAAAAAAAAAATCATCATTATGGGTGCTGCAGGGCGTGATTTCCATAACTTTAATTGTTATTATAGAAACAATGAAAATTACGATGTAGTTGCTTTTACAGCAACACAGATCCCTGATATCGATGGAAGAAAATATCCAGCAGAACTTGCCGGAAAGCTCTATCCTGAAGGTATCCCTATCTTCGCAGAAAATGAAATAGTAAATCTTATTAAGGAACATAACGTAGAAGAAGTTTTATTCGCTTATAGTGACGTTCCACATGAAAGAGTTATGAATAATGCTTCTCTGGTTAACGCTGCCGGAGCCGACTTCAAACTTATGGGAATGAACAATTCTACAGTTAAAACAACAAAACCATTAGTAACAATTTGTGCAACAAGGACTGGTTGTGGAAAAAGCCAAACTACAAGAACTGTTGTTAAAGTTCTAAAAGAAAAAGGACTTAAAGTTGCTTCTATCCGTCACCCAATGCCTTACGGTGATCTTGTGAAACAAAAAGTACAAAGATTTGCAGTGTTAGAAGACCTGGTAAAACATGAATGTACAATTGAAGAAATGGAAGAATACGAACCACATATAATGATGGGCAGTATTATCTATTCTGGAGTAGATTATGAAGCAATTGTACGCGAAGCTGAAAAAGAAGCCGATGTAATAATTTGGGATGGTGGAAACAATGATACACCTTTCTATGTTTCTGATAATATGATAAACATTGTTGTTGCAGACCCACACAGACCAGATCATGAAAGAACATATTATCCTGGTGAAACTAACCTGATCAATGCTGATGTTGTTGTTATTAATAAGATAGATTCAGCTGATCCTGAAGGAATCCAGATAGTACGAGATAATATCCGTGAACTTAATCCGAATGCTATAGTTATTGATGGAGCTTCACCTGTGAGTATTGACAAACCAGAGATCGTGAAAGGTGCAAATGTGCTTATCGTGGAAGACGGTCCAACTCTTACTCATGGTGAGATGAAATATGGGGCAGGAGTTGTAGCTGCTGAGAAATACGGTGCTGCCGACCTGGTTGATCCACGTCCATACGCTGTTGGTTCTATTGCAGAAACATTTGAGAAATATCCTGAGATCGGAATTCTACTTCCGGCAATGGGATATGGTGAGCAACAGATCAAAGACCTGGAAACTACAATTAACAAAACAGAATGTGATGCTGTTGTTATCGCAACACCAATAGATCTTAGAAGAATACTTAAAATCAATAAACCTGCAGCTCAAGTAACTTATGAACTCCAGGAAATAGGACATCCAACTCTGAAAGATGTTTTAAAAGATTTCTAAAAAAGTTAGTAAATTAGTATAAATAAAAAAGGGCAGAATAAATTCTGCCCTTTTTTTTAAAACTCATCCCAGTCTTCGCTGAAGCTACGCCCTGGCAGGCTGCTGTCCTTCTCTCAAGAAAGAAGGAACATAAGATGCCGCCGAAAGAACTCTTTTTATTTCAAAAGCAACATTTTCTTAGTTTCAATTATACTTTCCGTTTGTAATTTATAGGAATAAACTCCTGAGCTGCAGTTTTGAGCATTCCACAAATAGTTATGTCTTCCGGAATTAAAGCTTTGAGACACTACTATTTGTCCCTTCACATTAAAAATAGATAAGACTCCGGATTCATTTTCTTTAATATCAAATTGGATAGTAGTTACCGGGTTAAATGGGTTGGGATGATTCTGATAGAGTTTTGTCTCAACAGGAATGATTTTATGTTCAGTTCCTGTTTCTGTTACTTCAATATAATCATCATTGATCTCAGTATCTTCATTTGTGCCATCGGTAATTGTTAATGATACTGTGTATACTCCAGTTTCAGAATAAATATGTAAAGGATTTTGAATGTATGAATCAATAATTCCATCATTTTGAAAGTCCCACTCCCAATTTGTAATATTGCCGGAAGAAGCATCTGTGAACTGAAACTGAAGTGGAGCTATTCCTGTAAGAGGATCTGCAGTAAAGTTTGCATTAAGTCTTCCCGGTTCTATCAAATCATCCGGAGTTCTGGGATTTATTCCATATTCGTTATAAGAAAAATCTAAACAACCTCTGACCACAGCCCATTCCATACCTAAGGTTATAACTATAGGAGGAGTCACGGAATCTAAATAGAAGAATCCATCATCAACCTGACATGGTGTAGCGGAAACATCAGCTACATACCATTGACCATAATTAATTTGTTCTTTGGTAACGACTACATCATGCACTTCAACAAGACATCCTTCGTATTGCTTTACAGTTGCACTTTCTACAAGATCAGCAGTTTGTACAATTATTGGCTCAGGAACGGTATTACTTGAACTCAAAACATTTATTGAGCATTCGTATAATTCAGTATAACAATAGTATTCTGCTACAGTGCCTGTAACTTCAACTTCATCACCTAAAGCTGGACCAACTTCATAATCATAAATATAAATCCCATGCCAGGCTCACCTTCAGGATCCGATATGAAAAACATATTATCACCATGAGAAAAATATGCTCCAGTAACAATACCGATAACTGTTACATCTTGATCAACCATAGGTGATGGATACCATCCGTTAGTTCCAGGATTTGTGGTATACTGGATATCATAAATTGTTGTAGCAAATAAAATTGCCGTAGTAAATAATAAAATTGCACTTAGAATAATCTTTTTCATTTTTACTCCTCTCCTCTTCCTCATTACAGTTTAAGATTATTAAATTTAAGACAAATCGAATCCGAAAAGATATTCTATTTTAGATTTAATCAATCACTTTATTATTTTTCAATGTTTCGGGAAATGAGTAATTAGTTTCTCACACGCTTCACAGTAATGATGCTGGCAATTCTCGTAATATACTTTTAGTAAACCCTGTTGATAGACCGCTTTTTTTCTGATAATTTTCTTTTGATCTTCATCTAAGAATTTTTCCATATATTGTGTTAGATAATTTGCAGGTAAACCCGAAAATCTTTGATAAATATTTAAAGCTATATTTTCCAACTGTTTGAATTTCTTCTCACGTGCATAGATAACTACAAGAGGAAGAATGATGTTTATGAGAATCGTATCAATACGGGTTTTACCAAGTTTATAACGGTCAGGAAGATAAATATTTTCTATTTGGAAATAACTGTATAACTTTTTTTTAAAATCGTTCAGTTTGAATTTGTCAGAAGGAAAGGAGAACAATTTCAATATATTGTGAAAGAAAGATGTCTCTAAACTATCATAAAGCAAATCCGCAACTTGTAAAATCCTTATCACTGGATGATTTACAGGTCTTATCCTGAATAGTTTCCAATTAATATCAGATACCTGATTCACAAATTTCTGTTTTTGGAAAATCGTTTGCCACTTCTCTTTTTGATCGTTGGAAATTATAATTGGAAGATGTTCATCTAATCCGGAAGAATAAATCATAATTGCTGTGAACTCTTCTTTTGTCATACCATTATTGTAAAATTGTTTAAGATCTTTGTAGGAATTATTCAAAGCGATCTGCAACATTTGATATTTGTTCTTGCTGTAACCTAAAGCTTCCATGAAGCCCAAATAAAGTAGTTGATCAAAATCGCTGAAAAAATGTTCTGCACTAAACCTCTTTATCTTCTTTTCAAAGCGCATCATCCCCATTTTATTAAGAAAATCTTCTGTTGCGTCTTTCGTCATTTTGTTGAATAATTTACATGTTTTATCTTTTTCTGAATAAGGTTCTCCTGAGTAGTGTTTTATAAGCTTGTTAATGTTATCTTCTAATTGTTCTTTAATCTCAAAGATTTCAATTTTATTGCCATCTTCACTTATAGTGTAAGGGTATTTCCCATTATCTTCGTAAACGATATGTAGAAGAACACTATTGAATTCAGGGTTTTCGTTATGAGAGTGGGATTTCCAATGATACGAAGTTAGATCGATCTCTACATCACCTTTTTGAATTTTCCCATTTAACTCAATAATTGCATCTTTAAAATCTGCTCCCGAATCTGTATTCCAGCGTCCGGGAAATTTAATGACTAAATCTTTACCAGATATTGTAGTTAAACTCTTTTTTAAATGTTGAGCATCCCAGATATGATATAAGAACTCTTCAGAAAATTGCATAATAACTCCTATTTTATTCAACGAACGACCTAACTCACCCTGCTACTTGCACAGCCATAGTTTAATACGAAGGCGTGTCCTTCTCTCAAGAAAGAAGGAACAAAATAATAACAAGAAGAGTATATTTTCTTACAAAATTTTTTTGTCATCCCTCTCTACTTTTTTAGCAAGGGACTTGAAGGTGAGTTATATTATAAATATTTATATTTTAATCAACTTTTTCACTTCTTCAGCAATGGTCAAACAACAAGTCAATCCGGGTGATTCTATACCTATACAATTTATAAAGTTAGGAAAGCCTTTCTCAGATTCTTCTTTAATATAGAAATCTCTAAATTCTCCACCCTCTTCCTGTAGTTTTGCTCGGATTCCACAGTCATCAAGATGCAAACTATCTTCATCAATTTTTATATAGTTATTTATTGCTTTTAAGAATTCGGGTTTATACAATTCATCTATTTTGTAATTAAGTTCATCAACATAATAAGCGTTAGGTCCAAATCGAACTTCACCCTGTAAATTAATAGTTAAATGAATTCCCAGGAAAACTCCATTAGGATCCGGAACCGGATAAATAAGATGATCAATATTTTTAATCTTTGAAGATTTATAATACTCACCCTTGCACCAGTGTAATTTTAAATTCTCATGTTTAATATTAATTCCTATCATCTCAGCTATTTTGTCAGAATGCAGACCTGCACAATTCACAATTTTATTTGTTTCAAATACTTCACCATTAGAAAATTTAACAAGATATCCATCCGCTAATGTGTCAATTGAAATTACTTCCATATCATATACTATAAAAGCACCATTTTTTTCAGCATTACTCTCCAGCTTCTGCATAAGTTTATGTGAATCTATAATTCCCGTCAATGGCACTTTCAGTGCATATTTAGCTATTATTTGTTGTTCTAATATTTTACACTCAGATTCATTAATGATCTGTAAATTTGGAACACCATTATTCTCACCGTTAGATTTTAATTCCTCCAAAATGGATAATTCATCTTCGTCGTTTGCAACAATAAGTTTTCCGCAGTTTCTAAAAGGAATATTATTCTCTTTTGCAAATTGGTAAATTTTTTTTACTCCATTAACACATAATCGGGCTTTTAATGAACCCTTAGGATAGTATATTCCTGAATGTAAAACCTCACTATTCCTGCTGCTGGTATGTCTTCCAAATATTTCTTCTTTCTCTACAAGTACTACATCTTCAAATTCTTTACTAAGCTCTCTGGCAACAGCTAATCCGATCATACCTGCTCCGATAATGAGAATATCAACTTGCTCCATGAATTTTTCCTTTTTGGAAATTATAATATTTTAATATTGTCAATTAACCTTGTATTTTCTACAATAACAGCAAGTGCGATCCTGCTTCCACTTATAAGTTTAGGAATATGTTCCAATGTATTCTGATCAAACACTTCAATATAATCTATAATACATTCATTTTCTTCTATCAAATCTGTCATTTGTGAGATTATCTTATTTGAAGAGATGATTCCCCTATTAAATAGTTTTTGAGCCAGTAGAAGCGATTTATTCAAGCATAATGCCTTCTTTCTTCCAGAGTAAGATAAATACTTATTGCGGGAACTTAAGGCAAGACCATCTTTCTCTCTTATAATAGGACATCCTACAATCTTTGTTCGGAAGTTCAAATCTTTAATCATCTGTTTTAGCACAACCAATTGTTGGAAGTCTTTCTCCCCCATAAACATAAGATCAGGATCAATAATATTCATCAATTTTGCTACTATTGTTATAACTCCACGGAAATGTGTAGGACGAGATCTCCCACATAAAACTTGTGTTATTTTATCAACATTTAGCCAGGTTTTATAACCATCAGGATACATTTGTTCATCTGTTGGGAAAAAAATGTAGTCAACATCTAAGTTTGTAAGAAGCTCAATATCGCGTTCAATATTTCTTGGATAACTACTGAGATCTTCATTCGCACTAAATTGAGTTGGATTTACATATATACTTACGATTACAATGTCAGTTTTTCTCTTTGCTTCACTTACAAGGCTAAGATGTCCAGCATGAAGAAATCCCATTGTTGGAACAAAACCGATCTTTCCCTTTAATTGTCTACAGACAGTAGACATCTCTTCAATGGAATTGATAAGTTTTGGTTTCATTATATTAGATGATATTTTTTATTTACATTATCATCTACGATAAGAATTTTTTGAGAATAATTTTTTAGTTCTTTTTCATCCAGTAAGCCATAACTTGCAATTATAACTTTATCGTTGATACTGACTAATCGTGCAGCAGCTCCATTTATACCAATAATACCTGAACCGGATTCACCTTCCAGAACATATGTTGCAAATCTATTCCCGTTGCTGATATTGTAAATATCAACTTTTTCACCAGCCAATATTCCTGTTTTATCTAAAAATATTTTATCGATTGTAATACTGCCGACATAGTTAAGATCACGCATTGTGATATTTGCTCGATGAATTTTTGATAAAAGCATAGTTCGTTGCATTTATCCTCCAATTATACTACAAAATTTTATTCAAATATTCTATGATAAACTTTTTTGTAAACTAATTTCCGGTTTAGTCTTTATCTTCTTTCCAATTTAAGGCAGTTAACTTACCTTTCTCTTCATTCACAGTTTGCAAAACGATAGCTCCGGCAATGAAGAACAAACCAACTGAAAGGATTGCCCATTTCTGATCTCCGGTTATACGGGAAACCTCCCCATAAACAAGAGGACCAAGAATTGAAGCAATACGTCCGGTTACAGAATAGAAACCGAAAAATTCTGTCATTTTATCATTAGGAGTAAGAAGTATCAGCATTGCTCTACTACTGGATTGGCTTGACCCGATTGCAATTCCAGCCAGCATCCCAATTAGATAAAATTCATTAACGCTTTTGCACATAAAAGTCCAGATTATAACTGCAATCCAAATAAATAGTGTTATGCTAATTGTTTTTTTGGCTCCAATTTTATCGAAAATATATCCAAAAATAAAAGCTCCGATCATAGAAGTTACATTGGCAATTACAAAATAAGTGATCAATTGCTTTGTATCCATTCCAAATTTGGTTGCGCCGTAGATTGCCCCAAAACTGATTACAATAATAATTCCATCGTTATAAATAAGATAGCTGATAATAAATTTAATTAGCTCTCTGAAATCTTTAATATTTTCAGTAGATTGCTTTATCCGTTTAAATGCAGTTCTAAAATAATTTGTTCTTTTAGAAGGTTTCTTAACTTCTTTAAGTAAAATAAAAGTTGGAATTGCAAATATCCCGAAGAACGCTGCTACTGTAGGAAATACAAGACGTATCCAATTATTGTGAACAAGCGGTAGCATGAGCAGCAGTGCAACAAGTCCCCCAATGTAACCCACAGCCCAACCCCAGCCGGATACCTTTCCAATTTCTTCGCGAGGAGCTATATCTGGAAGAAGTGCATTATAAAAAACATTACCGCTGTTAAAGGCAAAATTTGCAATGATGAAGAATAACATCCCTTTAAAAATATCACCAGCTTGAACAAAAAACAATAGGGCTGTAAAAATAACTGTTAAATAACAATTATAGAATAGGAACTTCTTCTTTGCTCTTGAGAAATCTGCTACAGCTCCAAATATTGGTGCAGTTGCTGCAACCATTAGCATAGAAATACTTATGGCTCTTCCCCACAAAGCTGTTCCAAATTCACCCTGATTTACAACAACATTCTTAAAATAGACACTGTAGATCACAGTTACAATAATAGTTGTAAATGACGAGTTTGCAAAATCGTACATCATCCAACCGAAAATACTTTTATTTAGTTTCACTTGTTTTCCCAAATTCATGTTTTAAATTAATTTCAGGTAAACCAAACGATCTATAATTTGTAATATTTGGAGTTGCAATAAATATCTGATGTTTTCCTTTAAGCATTCCTATTATCCTCTCAGCCCTCATTTTATCAAGATCTGCAAGTACATCATCAAACATTAATATAGGAGTATCATCATCTTTTTCTATGATGAGTTCAGTTTGAACCAGCCGCATCGCAATTGCAATAGATCTTTTCTGCCCTTGAGAGCTAAAATTTCTGGCTGAATGGGAATCTATAAAAATATCAAAATCATCGAGATGCGGTCCAGCAAGACTTCTCTCCTGATGCTTCTCCTGCTCCTCTATCTGTAATAAATGAGCTAATAAATTATCGTAAATATCTTCATCATCATTTGGGAAAGAATATTTATAGTTCGCATTTAATTTTTCTCTGGCGCCACTTATCTCTTCATAGTATTTCTCTAATAATGGAGTAAAATTTACCAGATATTTTAATCTGAGTTCAATAATATTTGTACCTACTCGAGCAAATTGTTCATCCCATACTCTTTTTTCTTTAGTTGAATAATCTGTTTTGAACAAAGCGTTACGTTGTTTTAATACTCTTTTATAGTTCCTTAGAGATTCGATATATTCAAATGAGTATTGCGAAATTGCCTGATCAATAAAACTTCTTCTGAAAACAGGTGAACCAGCAATTATCTCTGTATCATTAGGAGAGAAATAGACAACTTTCAAGTGTTTGTAAAGCTCACTAATTCGTGCAATATTTACATTGTTGATCTTAATTACTTTTTTTAATCTATCTGATGCTGCTTCAAAAGAATGTAGTTTATTCTGTATTACAAATTCTGCTTCAATACGAAAAAATGCTTTTGAAAAATTTATCAGCTCTAAATCTCTACTGGTCTGAAATGATTTCCCAAAAGCAAAATATGATATCGACTCCAGAAGATTTGTTTTACCAATTCCATTTTCACCAAGAATTAGTGCTCCTTCTGGATCGAATTTTAATTTAAAATTCGAATAATTACGAAAATTCTCTATTTTGAGTGAAGATATCAGCAACCTAAACTAACCGAAGTGGCATCAATAAGAATCTTGCATCGAAATCTTCTTTTGTTTCAGTATTAAAGAAAAGAGCAGGTTCATTAGATTTTCCCATTCTAATCT
>JAOZPK010000070.1 GCA_029932755.1 Candidatus Cloacimonadota bacterium
ATCGGATGATTTGAGCTATGCCCGGATTCATCTGCAGCATGAATATAATAAAATATTTCATTCCCGGGATCTAAAGCTGGTATTGAAGCGATATAATTATCATTACCGGTTGGCGTCATTACAAGTGAATTAAATTCTCCATAATTTATCCTATATTTAACGAGGAGAGAATCTGCATAAAGTAATTCACCACTATAAGGTACGATCTGTGCCACAATATCAACTTCTTCTCCTGCAGGCATTTCATCCAGAATCGGATTATGCTGAATATAAAGCATATCCCGATCTGCAATTCCACGTGTACGGCAATGAAGTGCATCTGTATCATACCAACCACTTGAATAAATTCCGATTATCTCATAACCCGGCATTACTTCTTCATAAGTTGCCATTGCTTCATCATCCCACTGACTTCCAGTTTGAGGTACGAAAACTTTATTATTTAAAATAAGTGAATTTGTATATGGCGTAGCTTGTGAATATCCTCCCGGAGTATAAACTCGATACACTTCGTAGTTATTTCCCCAAGCAGAAGTTTGATCAGCGAAATAATCTGCTACAAATTCAAAATCAGCATATCTGTAATCACTTTCCGGCACCTCACCGATCAAGATTTTATCTACATCTAAGAATTTTCCCCAGCAATCAATATGCTTTATATAGTCATCCAGTGGATCTATTGTGACATGATAATTTTCAATTCCTAAGTAATCTAGAACAAGTTGGTCTATCTCAGCTGGAGTTAATCCTGGATTTTCATCATATATTAGATCAGTAGAAGCACCAATGAAATTTCCATCACACATATAATTCCCACCTGTTTGTTCAATATCCATTCCATAAAGGTCTATTCCAAAGTAATTTGCTACTATTACCGGAATTTCATCATCTAATGGTCTGGGTCTGTTATACGGGAAATCAACAATGGCTATTTCATTATCAACTGAGACAAACCAGGGTCCAAAATCACGCACCCAATAAGTATTTGTTGCCGCATTAATAAATTCACAGTTTGCCATATTCACACCGTTATTCTGATAATTTGTTTCACATTGATTTTGCTGATAACTTTGAACAATCGTATAAATTGTAATATCTTGTGACATTTCAGCAATAAGTGTATAAGGAACACCAAGCGGATATACAACCAATACACCTTCCATCTGTTCAAATTCTGATGTTTGACGAACTATTCCAGTTGGTGGATCAGTTGGTGTAAAATCTCTTTTATAGTCTTCATTTAATAAAATCTCTTCTAAACTTAGAAAATGTGCTAAAATCGGATTTTCTTTAATTTTTCGAGAGATATTATCCACCCCATTTAATGATGTTACAATGTTTATAATTACTATAAATATTATAGTTACTAATTTTTTCATTAATTTTCCTTTATCTTTTTTAATCTAATTATATATGCAATTTTAATTCCAAGAATTTAAATAATTATTAATAAAAAGTCTTTGCTATCAATTCATTAAATTTACAATATAATAAAAGCCCCGTCAGAAAATCTGACGGGGCTTATTATTAACTGAATGTTATTTCATTAAGATCATTTTCTTCGTACTGGTATATTTTCCAGATCTCATCTTGTAGAAATAAATACCACTTGAAACTATCTTATTGCTATTATCTTTACCGTTCCAAACCGCAGTATGATAAGCTGCATCAAGATGCTCATTCTTTAGTGTCTTAACTAGTTGTCCTTTCATGTTGTAAATATTAATTGAAACATGACCTGCTTCTTCTATTGAGAAACTGATCGTTGTTGTTGGATTGAATGGATTTGGATAGTTGCCGGTAAGTTCTGTTACTCCCGGTTTTAGCAAATTATCAACATCTGTGTGAGCAACAAAAGCACCATTAGACATTTCAGATTCCCACTCTCCATCATAGATCGTTGTTACATTGTATGTATAGTTTCCGCTTGGAACATTCAAATCTTCGTATGGCGAAGTCATTACTTCCTCTGCAATCAATTCAGTATCACGGTATACATTGTATGAAGCAATCCCTCTACTTGTAGGCGCTACCCAGCTTATTATTACATCCGGATCTTGCGATTCAGCTGTTACATCTGTTGGTGCCGGCAGTTCTACCGTTATATTAGCCGGATCTGAGTGATTAGATTCTCCGTCATCATAAATGGCAGTTACAGTATATACGTAATCACCTGCATTAAGTGCTGCATCTGTGTAAGTAAGTGTAGCAGGATCTGTGATTTCAACAATCTCAGTTCCACCTTCATATACTTTGAAACCGGTAAGAGAACGTGTATTAGAAACTGGTTCTTTATTACTTAGTGAAACAACAGGTGTTCCTTCTTCTCTTTCACCTGTAATCAACTTAGTTGCCTTATCTTCAATAATGATTTCACTCAGTAAATCCGCTGGAGCTTCCCAGGTGATAACTACATCGTTGAAGTCTACAATTTCTGCTTCTACATTTTCAGGTGGAGATGATGGATTCATTGCAAAATCAAGAGGAGTTGTTACACCTTCTTCTACAACTACATCGGTTATTTCCAAATCAAAATAGCTATCTGCAGTACAGGTGAAATCATAAGTTCCAATTGTAATATCAAAACTATATGACCCATCACCAGCTGAAGTTGCCAAACCAGCAATATCGGCTCCTGAAATTGGAAGTCCGGTCTCAACATCTGTTACTGCACCTGATACCGTACCCGTTGGCTCAACACCTATTGCTGGGAAAACTATATAGTCTATCCACGCACAATCACTTCCATTGCTAACTGAATAATCTTTATCATATTCCCATTTGAGAGTATGTGTTCCAACAGATAGTTGATATGTCTCCTGACTCCAACTAACTTCACCAGCCCAGGAACCCATCTCACTATTATCTACAAAGAAACGTAAGTAATCATAGCTACCTTCAGATGATACTTTTTTATAGAAACTCAGATCACCAGCAGCCAAAACATTAACTTCTAAATATATAGAAGAAGTCTGATTATCACCTATATTACCTGACGTAGCACTATATGATCCTTCATACGCATCAGTGGAAATCGTCCAGTTTGCATTTCCACCAAATTGCCAGTCAAAGCTAAGAAAGTTATTACTTTCAAAGTCTTCTATTATTAATCCAACAATAGTAGTAAAATAATTTTGAATTGAATATGCATCAGCATTAACTTCATAATCAAAGGTTATTGGTGTTCCTAAAGTAATTTCCGGATCTGCGATTACTGTATAAATAGCCTGTACACTACCGCCTGCAGCGATCTCACCTAAAGTGTATGTTTCATCTACAATTGTGATGAGTGGTTCATTACATGTAAGAGTACCAATAGCAGATGGTGATGTAGAACTACCTTCATTATTTGTAGGAATATAAATAGTTACAGTTTCACCTGGATCTATTATTCCGTTATTATTACCCGTATTATCATCAATAATAAATTCTTCAGCAGTAAGAATAGGTGCAAGTGCCTCATCTGAGAAATAGCTTTCCCATATTTCACCACCATCAGCTTCTACCACAAAATCTATTACATGGCCATCTGGAACATTATTTGCTATTTCTAATTCAAAAGCATCATTAACTGTTACTGTGGAACCAGCTGCAATATTCCCGAAGTAAGCAGTTGCATCAGTAATTGTTACATAGGCATCTGTTGTAGAGATTGTTACATCCACGCTAGTTGCCTGTTCACTTCCAACATTGGAAACTGTGAAATCAAGTGTAACGGTTTCACCATAATCTAACATCCCATTTCCATTACCGGAAGCGTCATTGATAATATGTGAATCATAGACCACATAAGGTCCAGCAGCTGGAACAACAGGAATTTCAACTTCATATCTGTAATAATTTTGCATTGTAACAACAAGATCAACAACTGTTGGTGGGATCTGAGGATCGATAGCTATAGCCACAGGAGAACCTGTTCCTTCTGCAACACCAATTAACTCACCTTCTACAGACAAAGCAATAAGTGCACCTGCATTAGCTGTTACATTAAATGAAGAAAAACCACTCATTAATACCGGATTATGAACTATAGTAAGATCTTGCGGAACTTCTGAATATACTGTTGTAAATGCATCTCCATGATGATGGAAAAGTGCATAGGTTACCGCTTTATTGTCTGTGTTATATGGCCATGATGATTGCTGAAGGAAGTATTTTCCAGCTGAATTTGCAAAAGCTGGAAGTACTCCACGAGATTCGGGGGTTGTGGTATAATCAGGTAGAAAATCCGGCCACATATTGTCATACATTCCCCATACAAATGTATCGTTCACAAATGAATAGGAAACTTCTGAAGCTGCAATAATTCCAAGACAACCTGAATTCTCTCCATTATAAGTATACCTATGGAATTTCTCTGCAAAACATTCACCGGCTATATTATACTTACCTGTAAGACAGTTAATTGAGAATATAAATGGAAGATCGGTATTATTTAAACTATTTATATGGCTAGATTGAAAAGCTGGTTCACCCCAGCCTGTTGTACCACCGTGGTCACGATGCTGCAACATAAAAGCACCATCATTTATACCATTAATAACATCATTAGCATTACCATACCATGAACAGTTAACTTCACCCGGAGTAGCAGGGATATAACCTAATCCATTAGGGCCAAAAACATTCAATACAATAGCTGTATTAGTTGCTGTAGACCATGGTCCTGTTTGTGGATTTCCACTATAAATAGCATTAATTCTGTTAACAGTTTTACCTTGAACAACTTCCAAGAAACCTGCCACAGATTCAGAACAGATCTGGAACCAGCGTTCTGTCTGATAACCGAGTGCTGTGATTGGATGATCATAAAAATCGGGATTATTAGGTGGATTTCTCTCATAATTGAGAAACTTAGTTACCATTGTTTCAAGTTGAGTAGCATTCTGTGCTGTCATTCTAGCCAAAGTAACATCAGGCATCATATTGCCACTAACATCTGCATAGATATTATCAGAAACACAATAATTATTGTATATTGGTGATACAATTGTATTACCTGTAGTACCATAATCACCCAACAATAAAATTGCTGCCGGAGCTGGATCCCAACCTGTAGACGGATCCATTATATCGTCGATATATCCTTCTATAGCTGACACTGTATTACCACCAATTTCTGAAGTTGTCATAACAATAGTAGAAATACCTTGTTTTGTACGGAAAGTTTTTATTGAGTCTGCCCAAGCTAAGAAAGTAGCATCATTAGGGCAGATGATAAGATATTCATAACCGTCACGTGTTCTGGAGTTTGAAGAATAATCCATTGTGGGAAGTGATTCATAGTTAAGGATATTATCGCTAAGGATAGGATCCCACCATCTGCTACGAAGATTATCAGCACCAAAATATCCATTTCCACCAACAAATTCTACTTCAACTTGTAAATCACGATATACGATCAACTCTTTTGTAACCGGATTATATTGGAATGGTGTAATCCCCAACATTACCACATCTACACCACGCATCTGACTCTGCTCACCCAATGTTACGGGACTAGCAGGATAGAATGCATCTTTTGAATAAACAGTTTGATTTCTACTGTACTCAAGTGGGCTATCGTCTGTATCAAGTGGAATACGTGGAGCCGGAGCAATTTCTACATTCGAGAAAATTTCTGTTCTTTGTGAAATAATATTAAGTTTTGCAGAAGCACCTTGTGGAAGTGCGATTAATCTTCCTCCACCTGCAAGGTTAGGTGCACCTTCATCATTTTGCAACAATACATCTGGTAAAAGTACATTTACCATATTCTCACCATTAATTCTAATATCTGTAAGTGAGAATTCTTTTATAGAATAATTCACTTTGACACTAGAATTACTTCTTTGCTCTAAACTAAAACCGGCATTTGACCAGCTATCGTTATATTCAATAACTTGAGATGCAAAAACCATATTTGCTAAAGCAACCAATACAACAATAAATAATGTTGTTCTTTTCATCCTTTTTTTCCTCCTAATTATTTAGTTTTCTTTTTTATTTTAGAAGCAGCATTTTTTTTGTGTTCAAATAAATACCACTTTTCAATTTATAAAAATAAACGCCTGAACTAACAGGTTTATTGTTTTCATCTGTTCCATCCCAAATCACTTCATTAGTCCCTAAACCCATGTTTGGAAACGAGTTGAAAACCTTTACTCTCTGTCCTTTGAGATTATAAATTACTATTTCTGTGTTTTCAATATTTTCGGTGTTTGATTCAAAAGTAATTGTTGTGCTGGGATTGAATGGATTTGGATAGTTGCCGATAAGCTTAACCTTAGGAAGAACACTCTCATTGGGAACGTGAACAATACCGGTTGGCGGAAATAAAATGTAATCTAACCATGCACAATCAGAACCACTTGATACATTACTATCCTTATCATATTCCCATTTGAAAACATGATTCCCGGCTTCAACAAAATATGAGCAATATTCCCAATTAGAGTTGCCCGACCAGTGCTCAATAAATATTTCATCAATATAGAATTTAAAATAATCATACCCTGCTTCCGATGAGGTTTTTTGATAGAAAGAAATATTACCATCATAAGTTGTTTCTAAATTAATTATTAATCCAGATTCCTGGCTATCATTTATATCACCCGATCTTGCTGAATAAATTCCTTCAAACGAATTTGTATTATCAATGATCCAATTTGAATCCCCTGTAAACTCCCATGAGAACGATGAAAAATCTCCTGTTTCAAAATCTTCCGTCTCACTTTCATATAATTCAAAATTAAAAACCGTGCTTTGTTCATTTACAGTAATCTCTTCCAAAGCTGATGCGAAACCTTCTGCAGAGATCTGTATTTCATATGAGTCCTCGGGAACACAGAGGATTTCATATTCTCCATTTTCATTTGTTATAACCAGATCAATGGGAGTATTTAACAATTCTACTGTTGCATTTTCGATAGGATCAGAATTAAAAGCATTCAAAACCACACCACATATTGTAAATTGGGGACTTCCTTCCAATTGAATATTTTGAATTACTATATCATTATCAGTGATCTGTACATTCTGAACAGTTTGAGGGAAATACCCAAAGGCATTGAACTGTACATCATAAGTACCCGGAAACAGCATGCGATGATAATCTCCAACATCCGGATCTGTAAATACTTCAGAATTATTGATATCGTGATCTAATATTGTGATCTCTGCAAGAAGAGGCTCGGCCGAAGTATTTGTTACAATACCACGTATACCATATAAACACTCTTCCATATAAAGAAGAAAAGACTGACGATTATATTCCCAATGTGCTTCCAATTGCGATTCTGGAAGATATTTTTCGTCGGCAAGTTCAAGTGTCATCTCTCTGCATCTTTGAAAATAATTCATATAGTCCTGTCGCCCACCATTCATTGTATACCAAGCATAACCATTAGTAATTCCATTGTCAAATTCATCCATATAATCTAACGGCGCATATAGGTGAACAGTATCTGCATAAGTATGACATACTTCCTGCCACCATTCATCATCAGCAGAGAGTTGTGACCAAGTATCCCAAGGATAATTCAATACTTCTGTACCACTGTGAAGATTAGAGGAAAGAGTAAATTTGTGTTCATCAGCAAAATCCATCATGATAATTGTTTCAGGTTGCCATTCATTTCCATCGGGATGAGGACCATCTTCAGGGTCAGGAAAGTTCCTATTCAAGTCAATACTGTTTGCATTATTTCTTGTAGCATCCCAAACTGTGTTGTTCCCGCCTGCATAAGTTCCATCAGGATTTGAAAGAGGATTGATATGAATCTCAATATTATCAACAATATTTGTGATACGATCGTTCGTACCGTAATTTTCTGTTAAGTAGTCAATAAGATGAAGCAATAAAATAAATGTAACAAGTTCATTCCCATGCATTTGTCCTGTATAGAAAAATTCCGGTTCATTCTCTTCAACATCAGGGTTATCGGATATTTTAGCAACAAGGATATCACGCCCTTCTACAGATTGCCCAATATTAGTTACAGTGCAAATATTTGGATGATCAATAGCAAATTGGTTCATTATATTAACATAAGTTTCGTATGTTGGATAACTATCCCAACTTCGCATTTCTTCTTTACTGTCTGTCATAACAGAATCCCATGATTTCTGAAAGGGTTTCATTAGTGAATAACTATAACCTAATTGATTAAAATTGGACAATTCTTTTTGATTGGCATAGGCATATACTGTGTTACCAATTATATTATCTATCGATATCATGCTTGATATTTTATTAATTTCTTCTTTTGAATTTATCTGAAATTTAAAATATATTTCATTACTTTTAGCATGAAGTGAAATCAGCAACAAAAGTAAAGAAACAACAACACCGACCTTTTTCAACATTAATGCTCCGCTATTTTAAAAGAATTATTTTCTTAATGCTGGTATAATCATTCTCTTCATCTGCAGCATCGAAATGAGAAAAATAAATACCGGTAGAAACTTTCTTGCCATGGTTATCGGTTCCATCCCATATAACCTGATGAATACCTTCAGACTGTCTTTCATTAATTAAGGTTTTGATCTTCTGACCTTTGATATTGTATAGTGTTAATGCAACTTTAGATTCACTACCCAAGCTATAACTAAAGGTAGTGGTTGGGTTGAATGGATTAGGATAATTGCCATTGAATTTTATATTTGTCGGTACTCCATTTTCATTTGGAATAACTGCCACAGAAGTTGAAGGAAATGTAATTTCGTCTATCCAACCACAATCTTGATATGATGATACACCGCCATCTTTATAATATTCCCATTTAAAAGTATGGAATCCAGATTCAACATTAAATAATTCAAATTCCCAATTTCCATTTCCACTCCAGCTATCTTGTAGTGTACTATCAATGTAAAAACGCAGATAATCATAATTGGTCTCTGAAGAAACTTTCTGGTAGAAAGATATTTCGCCATCTTCTTGAACGTAAAGAGAGATAGAAAGTGAAGATGTTTGATCATTATAAATCGTACCAGATTTTGCTGAGTAGCTTCCTGAGAATACAGTTACATCATCAATTACCCAATTATTATTTCCAGAAAAACTCCAACTACTGGCAAATTCTCCATTTTCAAAAGTACCGTCCGGCATTGTATATAATTCAAAATTTATTACATTATTGGAAGCTGTTACAAAATGTTGTTCGAGAATTCCGGCATGAGCAGAACTGTAAACAGCTATATTATAGTTGAATTCGTAAATATCTTCTATCGTGTATTCACCACTTTCATTCGTTAATACAGGGGAAATCCCAAAATCTTGAATTGCTACCGTAGCATTTGCAACAGGTTCAGCAGTATCACCATCCAAAACTATACCTGATAGAGTTATTGTATCACTGGAAGGGATTAATTCAATATCAAGTGATGTAATATCATCATTGATCACAATACCTTCAAATGTTTGTGAGTCATAACCATAAGCTGAAAAAGTAACATCATAAGAGCCATTTGTGAGAAGGCGATAATACCTTCCAAATTCTTCATCACTAGTATATGGTTCACGGTAAACTCCCGTATCATCTATACCTTCAATAAAGATCACAGCTTCTATTGGTTCATCTGTATCCACATCGGTGATAAGTCCGGTTAACATAGAACCATTTACTCGATCAAGAAGTATCATTGCTGCCTCAATATTATCTTCACAAATACCTGCTACCTGTCCTGCAGGTGGAATGAATTCTGTAGCCAATTCAATCGTGTAGCTGAAAATACCATGAGTTCCATATGAATAATCATCTGTTGTGCCGGTACAGGGATAGAGATCCCATGCTGCCTGAGGAGTATAATGACCTCCACCTTGAGCTGGAATAGTAACAGCCATATTAACTGCAAGATCTTCCAGAGCTGCTTGATCCGGAGCAACTACACCATAAGCATAACCATAGGGATAAAGCACTAGTTCACTATAACTATGATAGCTAATCCCTGCAACAAAATGATGGTTTTCAACCAAGGTCTCAATTGCTTGAGTTTCTGGTTCGGAAAAGGAAGATGTTCCCTGATATGTTTCACTAGTCCAACTTGTGCTGGCTCCACCCCATTCCCATCCATAATTTCTATTTGGATCAACACCATCCTGCGGAGAATAACCTGTTACATCTATTTGTCCATTTTCATTATTATCACATATATTTTTACGCCACATTGTGTAAATTTCATCTGTTACAATTTTATGCCCATTCGGATTCACAAGTGGTACGAACCAAATCTGTGTATTATCAACATTATCGGTAATTTCAGGATCAGTACCGTAGTTATCAATTATGTGATTTAAAATAGTCATATTTACTTCCAAACTTATCGGTTCACGAGCATGATGCTCTGATAAATAATAAATGGAAGGTTCATCTTCTTCTATTTCTACATTATCAGAAACTTTCATTGCCCAAATTTCATGATAATAATCATCATAATTAGAATTGCCGGCATCAGAATAATGTTTACCGCGGCTATCTCCGATATCATATAGTTTACAAATATCCGGATTATCCAATTCTATCTGCTGTAATTCTGCCAGCATCTCTTCATAATCTATGTATCCATCAAGTTCTGTTAGACCTCTCAAATTACTTTTCATCTGCTCTTCGGTTTGTGTTATAACAACATCATAGCCTTGTGTAAGTAACTTTTGATATTCAACCTCTGTAACAACAATATCCAGAAATTCTCCCGGTTTATAAGCTGCAACATCATATTTATCGGGTGTAAATGTATTTATAATTTGCAAAGTTGGATACTCAAATCTAATTACATAGTTGCCATCTGCAACTAAAGCAGAAGCAAAAACTAATAATAATAATAATAAAAATTTAATTTTCATAATATAATCTCCTAAATATTAATTATAATATTTATCGCAATAATTGTTCCAAATATTAACAGTTAATTCCTTATTTATATAAAAAAACTGTCGGGAATTCCGGCAGTTTTTAGCAAGTTAAACTATCAGTCTATTAGTACTTATTTCTTTTTTAATAATTCATTTAATTCCAATTTCAACTTTATAACTTCTTCATCAGTAATTTCTTCTTCCGGATCGGAAGAATAATAAGAGAGACCTTTATTCAATGATTTCAAAGCTTCCTTGTATTTCTTCATATCTTTTTGGATATGAGTAAGCTGAATATAAGCATCAAAATGATCTTTCCTCGTTTCGATTGCCATTAAAGTTGCTGTTTCTGCTTTTGCAAGTTTGTTTTGTTTCATCAGCACTTCACCTTTATGGCGCCATGGACAAGACCATTTAGGAAAATCAATATTAAGTTTTTCATAAATTACAATAGATTCATCTAATTTACCTAATTCTAACAATAAATTAGCGTATGAAAATTTTGTGCGTGTAGTTAATGAATCATAATTTTCTTTCAAAACCTTAATCTCTAGATCCAACTGCATTTTATACAAATATGCCAGCATAAGATTCGATGTATAGGTTGAATCAACCTGCTCTTGATAACCATCTGCCGCTTTCAGAAAATTCTCATAAGTTGGATTTTCCCGATATTCATTGAACTCGACATAATCATGCTGTCCTGCAAAACAGATTGTAATTAAAACGATGAATAATAATATTAATAATTTCTTCATTTATCTCTCCTTAATCTTATAAAACTTTTACAATTTCATTCGCTAATAAATTAATTTATCGCAGAGTTGAAAGTAGCACTTGGTTGCATTGCTTTAGCTCTCCAAAATTTAAATGAGATGAAGTTCTCAATAAGATTATAGGTGTCAATACATTTTTATAATATCTCTTTTCGTCTTATTTATTCTAACTGCAATTTAAAATATTGGACATATATTTGTATCAAAATAATATTGTTTTATGTGCGCCCGTGGCTCAATTGGATAGAGCATCTGACTTCGGATCAGAGGGTTAGGG
>JAOZPK010000186.1 GCA_029932755.1 Candidatus Cloacimonadota bacterium
ATTTTTCTCAACCGTCATGAACACTTCATTGCCATTGATATTCCATGTTATCATATCTTCTTGTTCACCTTTACAGCAATGGAAAGAATCAGATAATGTTTCTGCTTTTATGTATTCAGCAAATTTTGAGAAAACACTTTGTATCTTATCACTCCCAACATAGAAGATCTTGATGCGATCCATTATATCCATTCCCTTATCTTTACGAGTATTCTGAATCTTGGCAACAAGTTCACGAGCCAATCCTTCTTCAATAAGCTCTTCGTTAAGATTTGTATCTAAAGCCACAAATAATTCTTGATTATAGGATTCAAATATAAAACCCTCTTTATCTTTTATGGAGATACTTAGATCTTCTTCTGTAAGTTTGAATGTACTGCCATCCATATCAAGATAATACTCATTATTTCTATGAAGCATCTCCACGATGTGATTCGCATCCATTAATTCTAAGGCTTCAACTATACGTTTGACGTGTTTCCCGTATTTTGGACCCATCACTTTAAAATTCGCCTTAAATTCATAAGTAACAAAATTATCTTTATCGGTAATATACTTGATCTCTTTTACGTTGATCTCTTCTTTGATCAGATCTTCCATCCTCGCAATGAGAGGCTTGTATTTTTCAGGAACATAAAGTGCACCGAGAGTTTGCCTCACCTTTATCTGACAGGTATTCCGTGCTGCTCTTCCCAGAGATACAAGTTTAATAACTGAATCCATTTCCTCTTCTAATTTAGAATGGATCACATTCTCGTTCACACTTGGGAAATCATCTAAATGAACACTTTCTTTACCAGTAAGATTCTTGTAGATATCTTCTGACAGATATGGTGCAAAAGGTGCTATCAGTTTGCAGACTTCTACCAGCACGTGATATAATGTTAGATATGCTTCTTTCTTATTTTCGGAAAGTGTCATCTCCCAATATCTTCTGCGGCAACGACGAACATACCAGTTGCTTAAGTCGTCTACCACAAATTCCTGAATTGCACGAACGGTTTTTGTAAGATTGAATTTATCATTATTCTTAAGAACAGCATCAGTTAGATTATTCAATTTTGAGATGATCCATTTATCAATTTCTATAACTTTGTTCTCATTAAATTCAAATTTTGAAGCATCGAAATTATCAATATTAGCATAAGTTACATAGAATGAATAAACGTTCTTCAATGTCCCGAAGAATTTATTTACAATCTCAACAACTCCCTTCTCATCAAATTTGGTCGGAATCCAGGGTGGACTCACTGCCAACAGATACCATCGTATTGCATCTGCTCCGTAATCTTCCATCAATTTCATCGGATCTGCAGCATTCCCTTTACTTTTACTCATTTTCTGACCATTCTTGTCCAAGATCATATCGTTAACCAAAACATTTTTATAGGAAGTTTTTCCTGTAAATATGGTAGAAATTGCCAATAATGAATAGAACCAGCCTCGAGTCTGGTCGATACCTTCACTGATGAAATCAGCAGGGAACAGTTCACTATAGAATCTATCTTTATTTTCAAATGGATAGTGCCATTGTGCAAACGGCATTGCTCCGCTATCAAACCAGCAGTCGATAACCTCTGGAGTTCTTTTCATCTTCCCACCACATTCACATTCAAACTCGATATCATCCACATAAGGACGGTGTAATTCTATATCTTCAGGAACGTTTGAGCCATCCCGCATTTTACCTTTTTCTCGTAATTCTTTTATAGAACCGGCACTTTCGAGTTTACCGCATTTCTTACAAACCCAAACATTGAGAGGAGTTCCCCAAAATCTATCTCTTGAGATCGCCCAGTCTACATTGTTTTCCAACCATTCTCCAAAACGTTTTTCACCCACAAAATCCGGATACCAGTTAATCTTATTATTGTTATCGATCATCTGCTGCTTGTATTCGCTTGTTTTAATGTACCAACTTGATCGTGCGTAATAAATAAGAGGACTATCACAACGCCAGCAGAAAGGATAGCTGTGAGTTATCTGAATTCTTTTGTATAATAAATTGCGATCCTTCAGATTCCTGATGATTCCTTTATCAGCATCTTTCACAAATACTCCAGCCCAATCGGAGATCTCTTCTGTAAACTTTCCGCTGCCATCCACAGGTTGAATGACCGGCAGTCCATATTTTTTTCCCAGATCATTATCATCCTGTCCGAAGGCGGGAGCAGTATGCACAACACCTGTTCCATCATCCATTGTTACGTAATCTGCCAGTCCCACATAAAAAGCTTTTTCTTTAGGTTTGATAAAAGGAAATAGCTGCTCATACTGTGTATGTTCAAGTTCTCTTCCCAAATATTCTTCAACTATTTCATATTCTTCATCAATAACTTCTAATCTTGCTTTTGCTAAAATAAAAAATTCTTTTTCGAGTTTGATCTTAACGTATTTTGCATCGGGATGCATCACCAATGCAACATTTGAGATCAACGTCCAGGGTGTTGTTGTCCAGGCAAGAAAATATGTATTCTCTTCATCTTTCAATTTGAATTTTACAAACACAGAAGGGTCTTCCGTATCTTTATAACCCTGTGCAACTTCATGACTGGAGAGCGGAGTTCCGCAACTTGGACAATACGGTACAATTTTATGCCCTTTATAAATCAATCCCTTCTTGAAAAAATCATTCAAAATCCACCACACAGTCTCGATGTAATCATTTTCTAGTGTTATATAAGGATCATCAAGATCTATCCAGTAACCCATTTCTTTGGTCATCTCACGCCACTCTTTTTCATAAGAAAATACTGAGTTCCTACATTTTGTATTGAATTTCTCTAGTCCATACGCTTCAACTTCTTTTTTATCTTTAAGTTTAAGCTGCTTTTCTACTTCAATCTCTACCGGAAGTCCGTGTGTATCCCAACCTGCTTTTCTTTTAACTTGAAAGCCTTTCATCGTTTTATATCTGCAAACAGAATCCTTTAATGTTCTGGCTATAACATGATGAATCCCCGGCATTCCATTAGCTGTTGGAGGACCTTCAAAAAATACAAATTTCTCTGCATCATTTCTGTTTGTTTCACTTTTTGATGCTATATTATTTTTTACCCAATAATCTCTTATTCTCTTTTCCAGAGTGGATGTT
>JAOZPK010000071.1 GCA_029932755.1 Candidatus Cloacimonadota bacterium
TGCCCTCCCACAATTTGGATCATATCTTCACAAGTAGCAGGAATTGGTTTTCTGGCAATGGCAAAAGCAGTGCAACAAACACTATGTGTATGAACTACGGCACTTACATTTTCCTTAGCTCTATAGATAGCAGAATGCAATGGAAGTTCAATTGATGGTTTTTTGTTACCTTCAATAATTTTACCAGCAAGATCAATAACAACAATATCTTTTGCTGTTATTGTTTCATAAGCTATTCCCGAAGGAGTTATCGCAAATTTGTTTTCATCAATTCTTGCAGAAATATTTCCCCAGGTTCCCAGATTAAAACCGGAAACTGCGATCTTTTTCCCTAAATTGGCAATCTCGTTTCTAATTTCTTCAAATAACATAAATTCCTCTATTTTAATTTAAGAATATTTTCTTTAAATGGTTTATTGATTATTCCCTTTTCTGTAATAATGGCTGTTATATTTTCGTTCGGTGTTACATCAAATGCAGGATTATACACTTCAATATTATCAGGTGCAACCTGAACACCTCTAATATGTGTTACTTCTTTTGATGAACGCTCTTCAATCTTTATCTCACCACCTGTATCAATTTCAAAATCTATTGTTGTAGTTGGAGCAACTATATAGAATGGAACGTTATAAGTTTTTGCGATAACAGAAAGCATGAAAGTACCTATCTTATTTGCGCTGTCACCATTCACAGCAATTCTGTCAGCTCCAACCAATATCAGATCGATTTTACCATCGCGGATCAATGTGGCCGCTACGTTATCGGCAATAAGTTTTGCTGGAATTCCTTCTTGAACAAGTTCCCATGCGGTAAGTCTGGCACCCTGCAAACGAGGTCTGGTCTCATCTGCGTAAACGAATATTTCTTTTCCATTTTCAAATGCAGCACGAATAACTCCCAGAGCTGTTCCATATTCCACAGTAGCAAGTGCTCCGGTATTGCAATGGGTGAGAATTGTAGCTTTTTTAGGAATGAGTGAATTTCCCAATTGTCCCATTTTCTTATTTGTTTTTACATCTTCATCAGCAATTCTATCAGCTTCTGCTTTCAATTTGCGTAAAATTTCTTCAGGAGTATCACTATCAATTAATAATAGTTTCATTCGCTTTATTGCCCACATTAGATTAACAGCAGTAGGGCGAGAGCTATTAATAACATCACAAGTCCTATGCATCTCCTTCAGAAATCGTTTAATAGGAAGCTCAATGAAATCGAGAGCTGCAAGAACAACTCCATAAGCTGCTGTTACACCAATTGCTGGAGCTCCTCTAACTACCATATCAGCAATTGCGAATTCAACATCTTTATAATTTTCGCAAATGAATTTTTCATATTTTTGTGGTAAAGCTCTCTGATCAATCAAGAATAATTTATTGTTTTTGAATTCTAATGAACGGATCGGGTATTTCATAATTTTCCTCTATTTTTTCTTCCAAAAGTAGAAGATATAACGATGATTGTAATGTCAAATAAATAATTAGAACCATTATTGCAAAATTATTAAATAGGAGAAAAGATAAGAGATTAAATAAGTTTTTACTTTCTAATCTACTTCCTTATAATAACTTGGAAAGTGTTGCCGACAAGAAACTTGACAGTAAGGTAACTAAATTATTTTATGAAATAAAAATATAAAATGACATTAGTTAACTAAAGATGTATTAGTCATTTATAAAAAATGGAGGTTCATTAATGATACCAACAATTTGGTATGTTGCACCCATAGGAGCGATTACCGCTTTAATTTTTGCTTATATTTTTTACTTAGGAGTAAAAAAAGAAGACCCCGGTAATGAAACGATGCAGACAATTGCCAAGCATGTGCGGGATGGTGCATTTGCTTACTTGAAACAACAATATAAAGGCGTAGGAATTTTCTTTCTCGTAGCCTTTATTATCTTCAATATTATGGCTCACGTGCTGCATGTATTGCACTGGCTTATTCCATGGGCTTTTCTTACTGGAGGTTTTTTCAGTGGACTGGCAGGTTGGATAGGAATGAATACCGCAACGCTGGCATCGAACAGAACAGCTCAGGGGGCTTCAGTAAGTTTGAATAAAGGACTTAAAGTTGCCTTTAGAGCAGGTGGCGTTATGGGACTTGTTGTTGTTGGATTAGCACTAATCGATATTTCAGCCTGGTTCTATGCTTTGAATTATTTTAATTTCCCACTTCACACAATCACAGTGATCATGCTTAGTTTTGGAATGGGTGCTTCTACTCAAGCTCTTTTTGCCCGACTTGGAGGTGGAATTTATACCAAAGCTGCTGATGTTGGAGCAGACTTGGTAGGAAAAGTGGAAGCTGGAATTCCTGAAGATGATCCTCGTAATCCGGCAACTATTGCCGATAATGTAGGAGATAACGTTGGTGATGTTGCAGGAATGGGTGCAGATCTCTATGAATCTTATGCCGGATCTATTTTGGCAACGGCTGCACTGGGAATGGCGGCAGTAAGTCAAATCTTTGGTCATGGAACTGCTCTTATGAATACTTGGGCTATCAAGTTCGTTACAGCTCCAATGGTTCTTGCAGGTGTCGGAGCTTTTCTTTCTATAATTGGTATTTATTTAGTTTCCACCAAAGAGAATGCCGGAACAAAAGAATTAATGTTTGCCTTGAATAAAGGTGTTTACGGCAGTTCGATCCTCATTGCAATTGCTGCTTATTTTGTAACAAAAATTATGCTTCCTGCTGAATATTCATTTGGCATATTCCTCGCCAGTATAATTGGACTTTTGGCAGGAATTTTAATAGGTTATTTTACTGAACGTTCCACTTCTACTGCTTACGCTCCCACCAGGGGTATTGCCAAGCAGGGTGAGTATGGTCCCGCTACGGTTATCATCGATGGCTTGGCTGTGGGAATGAAATCTACTGCTGCTCCGGTAATCATTATTGGTATTGCGATCATGGCTGCTTTCAGTGTGAACAAAGGTTTCACAATTCCGGAATTGGGATTGTACGGAATCGGTTTTGGAGCTGTGGGAATGTTGGCTACACTTGGTGTTACTCTCGCTATGGATGCTTTCGGTCCGGTTGCCGACAATGCTGGTGGAAATGCTGAAATGAGTAAATTATCTGAAGAAGTTCGTAAAAGAACTGATGCCCTGGACAGTTTAGGGAACACTACTGCTGCAACAGGAAAAGGTTTTGCTATCGGTTCTGCAGCACTTACAGCAATGGCTCTATTGGCTGCATATCTGGAAGAAGTAAGAACAGGTTTACTACATCTTGGAATGAAGGTTATGACAATAGATTTCGGGAACGGTTTAGTTAGAACTGTTGAAGTTGCAAATGCTTCTATCTCAGATTTTATGAACTACTACTCAGTTAACCTGATGAATCCTAAGTTCTTAGTTGGAATATTTATTGGCTCGATGGTTACTTTTGTCTTTGCAGCTTTCACAATGAAAGCAGTTGGAAGAGTAGCAGGAGATATGGTGGCGGAAGTTCGTCGTCAATTCCGTGAGATTCCTGGAATTATGGAAGGTACGGCTGTACCGGAATATGCTAAATGTGTTAAGATTTCTACTGTTGGAGCACAAAGAGAGATGGTTGCTCCTGCTATATTGGGAATTCTTACTCCTATAGTTGTCGGATTGATCCTGGGTGTAGGTGGTGTTATGGGACTTCTCGCTGGTGGATTATCTACAGGTTTAGTACTGGCGATAATGATGAACAATGCCGGTGGAGCCTGGGATAATGCTAAAAAATATATCGAATCAGGACAGCATGGCGGTAAAGGTTCAGACTTTCATAAAGCTGCTGTTGTTGGTGATACCGTAGGCGATCCATTCAAAGATACAGCCGGTCCTTCAATTAATATCTTGATTAAATTAATGAGCATGGTAAGTATTGTCTTCGCTGGTCTCATTGTTGCTTATTCACCGATGATCGAAGCGGTTTACAGTGGGAAAGAAGAAGATAAAGTAATTGAGAAGAAAATTGATGAAAAAATCATTAAAGACGAAATTGAAGAAGAATCTACAGAATTGGATGTTACTGAATAATACAGTTTTGTAGTATAAAATTATAGAGGCGAGGTGCAAACCTCGTCTCTTTTTGGTTAATTTATGAAAAGTAAATATATATTAATTTTGATGATCATGATAACTATGAACTCTCTGCATTCAGAAGAAAAAGTTGGATTAGCTTTAAGCGGAGGTGGTGCTCGTGGGTTAGCTCACATCGGCATTCTAAAAGTGATCGATGAGCTTAACATTAAAGTTGATTACATTGTAGGTACGAGTATGGGTGCAGTTATAGGTGGATTATATGCAATGGGATATTCTGCCATAGAAATCGAAGAGATGATACTCAAAAATAATTTCGATAATATATTTGATGAAGCTGTCTCAAGGGAAGATCTTTATATCGGGCAGAAAAGATGGATGCCTTATGCCAATTATTATTTTGATCTTGATGACAGATTCCGTCCGGGGCTTCCCGAAGCTTTGTTCTCTGGCTCTAAATTAATAAATACACTTTTTGATTACACATATACAGCTTCAAATATCAACAGCTTGGATGAACTCCCAATAGAATTTAAATGTGTAGCTACAAATATTATAACGGGGGAGATGAAAGTTTTTGATAAAGGTAATCTTCATGAAGTCATGCGTGCTTCTATGTCTGCACCTTCCATATTGGAACCTATGAAACTAGATGATGAACTCTACATTGACGGTGGCATCAGGGCAAATTTGCCTTCTGAAATTGTGAAGGAGATGGGTGCTGATATAATTATTGGTTTTCAGTTGAGTTCGGAGCTAAGATCTAAAGAAAATCTAAATAATCTTATAAAAGTTTTAGATCAGACAATTAATTTCAGTATGACCGATAACGTAAAAAAATCTATCGACCTTTGTGATATTTTGATCAAACCGGAATTATCTACGCTTTCCAATTATAATTTTAATAACATAAAAAAAATAATTGATCTTGGTGAAATTACGGCACTTAGGTATATTGAAGAATTGAAAGAACTTCCTAAAAGAAAGGAAAAAGAATATATTGAATCACCCCCAAACAAGATAAAATTTATTAAAATTTCGGTTGTTGGCAATGAACATCTAAGTAATGCAAAGATAAGGGAATATGTCGGCTTAAAAACAAGTTCTTCTTATTCTAAAAAGGAAATTCTTCAAGCTATAAATGGAGCATATAACTCTCAATGTTTTAAATATATTTATCCCGTAATCAATTATAGAAATGAAGAATACGAGCTGATCTTGAAGGTTAAAGAAAAAAATAGAAAACGTCTTGGTTTTGCTCTCTCTTCCAATACAGATCAAGAAGTAGTTGTTGGGCTAACACTAGAATTGAATAATTATATTCAACATAATTCAAAATTGCTGATAAATGCTCAAATTGGTGATAAAAATGAATTAAATGTGGATTATGTTAAGAATTTTGGTAAACACTGGGGAATTTATTTTAGAGCTTTCCCATATGCTAAAGAACAGAAACTTTACTCTTATGGAGAGGATCATACAAAAACAAACAGTGTGTATTCTGTGGAATATGGTGCAACTTCCGGTGTCGGATTTTACGCAAGAAACTCTATTGTAGCTGAGCTTTACGGCTATAGTTATAGATCCAGATTGTACAAGCACATTGGTGAATTTGAGAATAGTGAGTTTTATTCTTCCGGAGTGGGTATCAAGCTTTATCATGAAAGTTTAAATGATTATATTTTTCCTATGCATGGGGTACAATTTCTAGCAAAACTTTCTACTGCAAGAGAGGGAATTTATAGCGAAGTAGGGAATAAGAAATTTTATTCTAAACTGAGAATGCTGATGCCATTTGGTAATAGTTTTTCTGTAAAATATCAATTCGAATACGGCTCCCATTTTGATAGTAAGGAAGAGGAATTCGATCCGTTCTATATTGGCGGAATTGATAGCTTTATGGGGCTTTATCCGGCAGAGAAAAGTGCTGCAATTTATAAGATCAATACGATAGCGATAAGATTTAATCCAATAAAAAATCTTTTTTGTGATATACAGCTCAACGTATTGCAGCTTGGAGATATAGATTACTGGACCCCTGAAGATGATTTTTTAAAAGCTGTAGGAATTAAACTGGGATACAAAACTTTTCTTGGATCTTTAAGGGTTGGTGCCGCTATGGATGAAGCTGAAGAGAAATATTTCTATTTCTCTTTTGGACATAATTTTGATCCATTCGAGTTTTCAAGAAGATAAAACTATTCTGTAGTAACAGATCACCAATCTATCTTTCTTATTTATTCTCCATATTATCTAATATCAATTAAATAATTATTGACCTTTAATATAGGGATTTTTTTTCTACATTATCGTTGGAGGATAAATGGCTGAAAAAGATGTAACATTAAATAAGAATAATTCGGGAACTTTACCTGTAATTCCACTCAGGAATTTACTTCTGGCTCCCAATACAATAACACCGCTTCTAGTTGGCAGAGAACTCTCTATTCATGCTGCAGAAACAGCTTTAATAAGTGATAAAATGATAATATGTGTAACTCAGAAATATGAGGCTTTAACGGACGAAGATCCGAAAGCTAAGGATTTATATCGTTATGGAACTATCTGCACGATACTGCAAACAATGAAGCTTCCTGATGGGAATATGAGATTACTTGTTGAAGGTGAAAAGCGAGTATTGATAAAAAAATATCGCAGGAACAAAAAATATTTAACTGCGAATTATATAGTTCAGGATAAAGTACTTTCGGAAAAAGAATTGGAGAGTGAAGCATTATTACGTTCTTTCAGAAAAGCTTTTAAAAGCTATGTTAATCTTAACAAGTCAATTCCGGAAGAAGCAATGATACCGCTTAGTGATGCCGAAAATGCAGATGAATTTTTTTATTATGCACTTTCAAATATCCAGCTTGATATAACCAAAAAACAACAACTCTTTGAATTGAGTGATCTTTTCGAATCAATTTCCCAATTGTATAGAATTGTTATCGAAGAAATTCAAATATTAAAACTAGAGTATAAGATAGACGGCACTGTGAAGAGCAAGCTCAGTAAATTACAGCGTGAGTATTACTTAAATGAGCAGCTTAAGGCTATCCATAAAGAACTTGGTATAACCAAAGAAGATAAAACAGAATTGCTTGAATTCAAGAAGAAAGTAGAAAAAGTTAACTTAAGTGATCAGGCAAAAAAGAAAGCAGAAGGAGAACTTGAACGCTTTGCTCATATGAATTCCTATTCTCCGGAATATTCTGTAACACATACTTATCTTACATGGATCTTAGATCTCCCGTGGGATGATCCCAAGTTAAAAGAATTCGATCTTAATATTGCTCAAAATATATTAGATGAAGATCATTACGGGTTGGTAAAAGTTAAAGAACGCATTTTGGAATACCTTGCTGTGGTTAAGCTGGCAGAGAAAGTAAAAGGGCAGATATTGTGTTTTGTTGGTCCTCCGGGAGTTGGAAAAACTTCTTTAGGAAAATCAATCGCACGCGCCATGGATAGAAAATTTGTGAGATTATCTTTAGGTGGAGTTCGTGATGAAGCAGAAATTAGAGGTCACCGTAGAACTTATGTTGGTGCACTTCCTGGCGTGATAATTCAAAGTATGAAGAAAGCCGGAACTACAAATCCACTTATTATGATGGATGAGATAGATAAAATGAGCAGTGATTTCCGAGGTGATCCCGCTTCAGCATTGTTGGAAGTATTAGATCCGGAACAAAATAACTCATTCCGTGACCATTATCTCGATTTTGAATATGACCTTTCTCAGGTTATTTTCATTACAACTGCCAATACTCTTAATTCTATTCCTCAGCCTTTGTTGGATAGAATGGAAGTAATAGAAATACCCGGCTATACAGCTTATGAGAAGATTCATATCGCCACAAAACATCTGGTTCCAAAAGTTATTAAAGAGCACGATTTAAAAGGTAAAGTTAAGATTAAATATCAAAAGAAAACCTTAGAGAGAATAATAAAACTTTATACTAGAGAAGCTGGTGTACGTGGGTTAGAAAGACAGATCGCTAAAATCTTAAGAAAGATTGCCAAAAAGTATGTTGAAGGGAAAATAAAAGGATTTGTTTCTGTAAAAGCAACTGATCTGGAAGAATACCTGGGTATTCCTAAACACCTTTATTCCGAAGTTAACAGGAAAGATGCAGTAGGTCTTGTTACCGGACTTGCCTGGACAAGATTCGGTGGAGAAACTCTCCAAATAGAAGTTATAAAAGTTAAAGGTAAAGGGAACCTGAAGCTTACCGGACAATTGGGTGATGTGATGCAGGAATCTGCTCAGGCTGCTTTCAGTTATGCCAGACTTCATGCCACAAAATATAATATCGATGAGAACTTTTATAAAAAATGTGATCTTCATCTTCACATACCCGAAGGCGCAATTCCCAAAGATGGCCCTTCTGCAGGTGTGACCCTGGTTACAGCGATAATATCGATTCTTTCCAACAGAAAAGTAAAACATAATATTGCCATGACGGGTGAGATTACACTTTCCGGCAATGTGCTTCCTATTGGTGGACTGGCAGAGAAATTGATAGCTGTGAAAAGAGCAAAGATCAAGAATGTTTTGGTTCCAAGAAAGAACGAACCTTCCCTGACAGAAGTTAATGATGAGATCAAAAAAGGTTTGAACATTATTTTAGTCGATACAATTGAGGAAGTTCTGCAATACGCACTTCACTAAGAATTGTGTTTTATATGGTCTAATGAAATTTTCTATTGTAGATAGTGAAAGCTTAGCAGATAGAACCGAGCGATTCATTATTAAAGTCCCACGCAAAGAACTTATCTATCTCGGTTATATTCTGGAATCATTTGAAGGATGGTGCAATTATACTACTCCCAATAAAAATGAACCTTTTTTACAGGTTGATGTAACACCCGATTATCTTGATGATTTTAATAAACTAATTCAGGCACTTATCGATTGGAATTATGAGGAAATTTGAACGATTTACAGTTCTCTCTTTTTCATATTAATATATAAATCCTCGACTTTCTTTCTTGCCCAGGGTGTTCTTCTTAGGAATTTTAGACTGGATTTCACAGAAGGATCAATATTGAAACACTTAATTTTAATGCGTTTACCCAATTCATCCCAACCGTAATACTCAACCAAACTGTTCACGATCTTTTCAAGAGTAATACCATGTAGTAAATTATTAGAATTTTGTTCACTCATACGATGTTTGCTCCTTTTCAAATTTCCAATTGTGAATTTCACATTGAAAGAAACCCGCTGACACGTTTGTTAGTAGCAACTTTATTATTTTATCAGTAAACACTTTTTCACTGCTTCCGTTCTACCATTAACATTTAGTTTATAGAAGTAGATTCCTGAACTGACAGAGCTTCCCGAATCATCGTCTCCTTTCCAAATAATTGAATGCTCACCTAATGTAAGCTGATTGCTAATAAGCTGTTTAACTTTTTGTCCTTTGATATTATAAATGGAAAGTTCAATTTTTGAATCACTTCGGATGGAAAACTCGATTGTTGTTGATGGATTGAATGGGTTGGGGTAATTTGATAATGAATATTTAGCACCTGGTAAAACTGGATCTTCTATTCCTACATTTTGATCAAAATAGAATGCACCCATATCTGCAATTGTGCCGTCAGGATCAAGAGGTGAATTTGGGTCACCTGCGTCTATACAAGGAGACATTGTAGAATCAGGCAATGGATAGTTTGTCCAAGATAAATGATAATTCCCATTCTCTGGGTCTACAAATAATGGTGGTGCATCAATGTTTCCTTCCAACCAATTAACTATGCCATTGTTATTTGTAACGATTCCAGCTTCTCCATTCTGAACATCGGAAAAAGAAATTGTAATAGAAATTGAATCACCTTCAGGAGAAAAATACACTTCTTGGGGAGTATTATCCCATAAAATACAATTTAATAATGTTGGGTTCGAACATTCCCAGCAATAAATACCACCACCATCTTCCAACGATATATTCCTGCTTATAGTAACGTTGTTCAAAACAGGACTTGAAAAAATGAAGTTACCCGCAATGTTAAGCCCAACACAGTAAATACCTCCACCTTGCCCATTCGCGATATTGTCATTGATAATAACATTATTTAAGATAGGGCTTGAATCCCAAAGATAAAGACCTCCACCACGGCTACTAAGATTTTCAAGAATAGTTACATTCATTAAACTTGCATCAGAATAGGCTTCTAAGCTAATTCCACCACCTTCGCCGGCAGTATTTCCTATGATGGTTACGTCGGTTAAGCTTGGATTAGAGAAATAATGACAATACAATCCACCTCCTTTCATAGCAGAATTTTCAATTATGATAACATTATTAAAAGTTGGAATGGAATTATCTTCACAACAAACCCCACCACCCCAGTAATAAGCTTCATTTTCACTTATGATGACGTTTTCTAAACTTGGACTGGAACGGCTTGTTAAGTAAATTCCGCCACCACTACGACGAACTTCTCCATTCTGAATTGTCATTTTCTGTATGGAAAAACAACTATCTCCTTCACAGAATAAAATACCTTTTAATTCCTCACCATCTAAAATTGTCTGAGCCTCATTTTCTCCGATTAAAGAGACGAAACTTTTACAGTTTATAGGGAATTGCTCTGTTGTTTGAGATTGTGAGTATATTCCATTTGATAAATAAATAATATGAGGATTATTAATATTTGCAATAATTTTTTTCAGAGCATGTGAAATAGTAAGAAGTGATTCATCAGGGCTTAATCCACTATTATCATCAGAACCAGAAGGACTTACATATAAATCATGATTAACTTGTTCAACCTTGCTATTCTGGATATCAAATGTAAAATTATTTATGGGATAAGCAAAATAGTTATCCGGTTCTAAAACGGTAAAAGTATCAACAACCACATTGATAATCGGACATTCATAATCAATATATAAATCTGATCCGGAGCCACTGGAATTCATAAATATGTTACAGCGATTAATTGAATCGAAAATTGGAAAAGAATTATGAGAGCAGTAAATCCCACCACCGTAATTATCGGTATAATTCCCGCAGATAGTAACATTTTTTAGAATCGGAGAAGAATCAAATCTGATATACATTCCGCCACCACAATAAAAAGCACTATTCCCTTTAATGGTTACATTATCTAATTGGGGACTTGCATTGTTTTCACAGTAAATTCCACCTCCACCAAGACTGAAATCAATTGCATGATTATCAATTACATTCACATTCTTTAAATATGGATGGGAATTATCCCTACAATATAGTCCACCACCATATTTTGCACTATTCCCTTTGATAATAACATCTTCAATACGGGGACTAGAATTTGGATAACAGCAAATTCCACCACCATTAGCACCTGCACTATTGTTAGAAATTATTAGATTTTTAAGTTTAGGATTTGATACAACACAGCGAATTCCACCTCCAGCCCCATTATCACCATTAGTAATAGTAAAACCCGATAAGACAGCAGTAGAATCCTCTCCACTTTCAAATGTTACTACGCTACCGTTTTGATAACCATCAATTATTGTTTGTGAAATATAGGATGTATCTTGAGTTGTATAAAATAATGAAGCAACCGTAATGTTTTTGCCGTTGTAGTTAATGTTCTCTACATAAGTTCCAGGCTGTACAAGAACAGTGTCCGTATCAACTGATGCATTAATTCCCTCTTGTATTGTTGGCTGATCTGCAGGGATATTTATAATAGTTGCTGATAAATGCAAAGTAAAAAATAAACACAAAACTATCATTACTTTTTTCATCTTCTACTCCAATTCATATAATTGCTGCTAAAGTTACGCGTGTGCGGTGGGATCGGAACGATCACACCCTGAAGCAAATAGT
>JAOZPK010000187.1 GCA_029932755.1 Candidatus Cloacimonadota bacterium
TTATAAAGAAATTTCAGGGTTGACTACAAATTTCTAATTTATAAATCTAACTTATCGAAGTCAGCATAGAAATCATTATCTGCTTCATTCATTAGAAAATGATTTGACAAAATATGTTTGCAGATTATTAGTTGTCCCCGATAGATACAACAATAAATTTATTGGAGAATGATTGATGGATGATCTCATAAAAAAACTGATTAATATCGGGCTTACAGAATATGAGGCAAAAACATATTTTGCACTAATTAAAAAGCACAGTTTTACAGCTACAGAGTTATCTAAATTGTCACAAATACCACGTACTAAAATTTATAGTATTCTCACAAATCTTATCCAAAAAGGGGCTTGTTCTGAGCTTCCAGGAAAGGTTCGCAAATTTAGTGCTGTAAGTCCTGAAACTGCGTTCAGTAGAATTCTTGAAGCACTAGAAGAGAGAAAAGCAAATATAAATAAAATTGCAGAGGAACTACTTCCTTTCTATGAAGCTGAAAAGGAAAATTCTGATCCCTTGGAGTATATTGAAGTTATTCGTGAACGTAAAAGTATTATTGAACGAATTGACCAGCTCGAATTAGTCACAAAACACGAAATTGTAGCAATGAATAAACCACCATATGCAGTTGATATTAAAAAAATGTATGAGGAAAACATTCCCTTTGATAACAAAAACTTAACTTATAAATATTTATATGGATTAGAAGATATTGAAAATCCGGATTTGATGAAATTGCTTGATATTTTTGAGAAAAATGGTGTGGAAATAAAAGTGTGCGAAGAAGAAATACCTGTTAAATTCGTGATTTTCGACAACAAATCCGTTCTGTTGAGTTTGAATGATAATATTCCTTTCACCAATAGTATTACAGGTATGGTAATCACAAATTCCAACTTTGCTTGCTTGCTTCGCAAGACATTCAATGTTTATTTTGAAACGGCACTTTCTCTTGCCGAATATAAAATTAAATTAAAAAAGGAGTAGGTAATGAAAAAAGGATTGATTTTTATTGGACTATTTATTTGTTTATCTAGTTTTTTAAGTGCACAGGAATTCACACAGATAACAGCTGGTGATATCGTGAATGATGGTGGCTGGAATTATGCCTGCTGTTGGGCTGATCTCAACGGTAATGGCTATGATGATCTCTTTGTTTGCAACAACGACAGTGATAATGGAAAACATAATTTTCTCTACTTCAATAATGGAGATGGAACCTTTTTAACATACACAACAGGTACTGTAATTTCAGATGGAAACAGTTCATACGGTTGTGCTGCAGCTGATTATGATAATGACGGTGATATTGACCTGTTTGTTTCCAATTATAACGAGAATAACTGTTTGTATCAGAATAACGGTGATTGGACTTTTACAAAAATTCTTACTGGAAGTATTGTCACAAATAATGGAAGATCAACAGGCTGTGAATGGATCGATTATGATAAAGATGGCTGGCTTGATCTTTTTGTCTGCAACAGAGATGAACCCAACTTTCTTTATAACAATAATGGTGATGGTACTTTTACCAGAATTACTGGTCAACCGCTCGTTACTGAAAGTAAAAATACTGGTGATTGCGGGTGGGCAGATTTTGATGAAAATGGTTATCCTGATGTATTTCTGGCTAATTCAGGACCAGATTATAATACCTGTTATTTTAATAATGGAGACGGAACTTTCTCGCAACTAACTGGAGATCCTTGTGTTTCTGATCTTGAAAGTTTTGATTCTGTAGCTTGCGGAGATTATGATAATGATGGAGACATGGATATTTATACTGCGCCGGGAATGCTGCCTGGTTCAGCTTATGATCTATATTTGTATCAAAATAATGGAGATGGAAGTTTTGTAAGAATTACCGGTCTTCCTCATTCTGGGATAAATTCAGGTGGTGGTGCAGACTTTATAGATTACGATTACGACGGTGATCTGGATATTTTTCACTGCGCTTATGATGGCGATAACATTGTTCTGGAAAATGATGGAGCTGGAAATTATTCACAGATAACAACTGGTGCACTTGCAACAGAAGGTGGATATAATAAAGATCCCGGCTGGGTAGATTTTGATTTAGATGGTGATATTGATGTATTTATGGCTGTGAATAATTATTTTGGTGGAGATAACAAATTCTTCACTAATAATGGTAACAATAATAGCTGGATCGGAATAAAACTGCAGGGAATCGCTTCAAATAATAATGGCATAGATGCTGTGATAACTATATCTGCAGATATTTCCGGACAATCGGTAACTCAAACAAGACGTCTTTCTAACAGGAATTCTTTAACAGAATTTATCGGCCTTGGAGATGCTTCCATTATTGGAGAAATTGAGGTTGTCTGGCCTTCAGAATTAGTAACGAATTTACAAGATGTGTCAGTAAATCAGTTTTTGGAAATTGTGGAAGAAGTTGATTTAAATCTCCAAAATGTTCAAGTTGATGAATATTCCGGAATTGCAACTTGGGAATATCCAGAATTACCTGCCGGAGTTATGTTGTTAGAATGTAGATTGTTTCTTGATAGTTCATTGATCTTCACAGCAACGTCTGGTGAAACTCAATATGACATGAGTGCTTTGCTATCAACAGGTGTTTTATACACATTTGGAATTGAAGCAATTTATAATATTGGTTCATCTGATCTTGAAGAGATTGATTTCACATATATGGGGACATCTGCAAATAATTCTCTGATTTCGAAATTCAATTTAACAAACTATCCCAATCCGTTTAACCCGATAACATCTATAAGTTTTAACTTAAATACGCCAGGAAATGTTTGTTTAGAGATCATTAATTTGAAAGGTCAGAAAATAAAAACACTAATTGATGAAATCCTCCCTTCAGGTTCACATCAAATCTGTTGGAATGGAACTAATTCTGTTAACGAGAAGGTATCAAGTGGTGTTTATCTATACAAATTGAAAACGAATAATTCTGAGCAAACAAAGAAAATGATTTTGTTGAAATAAGATAATTCTTCCACAATCTATTGAAAATATTAAGCCGTTTATTGCCCGTTGATAATAAAGTGTTGACGGGCTTTTTAGTACTCAATTATTTGTGAGTAATGCAGATAACA